>NZ_CP183073.1:617500-935625 GCF_048401065.1 Pseudoalteromonas sp. US3C1004 | reverse complement strand
AGACGACACTTCCAAATCATATTCGTTTGTAATCGGGTCTTCGACGTCTAAAATCGCACTAATTTGACGACTAGCATCTGCACAGTTGTCAACTGAAATTCCATCCTCGTGAGCAATGTATACTCTTAAGGTAGAATGGCGACCCGCTTGTACAAACTCAAGACCATGTAATTCAAAGCCTAGCATTTCTACCGCAGGCGTTAACATGGTTACTAAATCTTGTTCAAGTTTTGTCACGAAAATCCTCCATACAAACAAAAAAAGGGCTTATAGCCCTAAAATACTGAGTTTAAATTTTGATTTAATCGATAAACATTAAATCAAACGGTGCAGATACAACAACGCCCCGAACCAAGCGGGGCGTCACACCAAAAAACGCAAAACTGTGTGGCCTAGGGCCAAGCTTGGTTGCGAGTCAGTACCCTGACCAAATTAAACTTCATTAGCTTAAACGCAAAACGCGCATTACTTAGAATGCGCGATATAAAGTAGTAAGTTTAAACCTACTATTAAGATTGGTTGCGGGAGCCGGATTTGAACCAACGACCTTCGGGTTATGAGCCCGACGAGCTACCAGACTGCTCCATCCCGCGCCAATAGATAAAAAGTTAATAACTTAATATCGCTGTTAGTAAATTTTATAACCTACTAAACAATGGCCGCTATTATAAGGATGTGCCGCTAAATTAGCAACCATAATAACTAATAAGTTGATAAAAAAAGCAACCTAGTTTATCGCCTTACCTACACTATGTTTGCTATAAAATTTGAATCGTTACAATCAACCGCTGTATTAAATTGCATTCGGTGCTCTATTATCGGTAACCTGAACTTTGGATAATAAATCTATCTCAAGCAGCTATTTTCAGCGCTAACTGCGTTGAATTTACTTGCAATAGGCTAGCTATTGACGCGTAATTTCGCCTTGTTTTCACTGAAAATCTCTGGCTAGAGAAAATAAACATAAATATCATTTTTGATTTAATATGTTAGTAAACCTCTTAACCAGAGTTCAGGTTAAACATACTTTAAGAAATAGATCGCTTTTGAAAATATCACGTATAAGAGTGAATTTTGGCTAATTATGAAAAAATACAACACACTAAAATTGATTTTAGGTGATCAGCTCAATCCTGCTCATTCGTGGTTTAAAGACAAATCAGACGACACAGTATTTGTTATTGCTGAGCTTATACAAGAAGCACACTATGTAAAACACCATGTGCAAAAAATATCAGCCTTTTTTAAAGCCATGGAAAACTTCGCTAATGCATTAAAAGATGCTGGCTTCAATGTTTTACATCTCACGCTAGATGACACCAAAGACGATGATGACTTACCCGCTCTTTTAACGCGTTTAGCCAAGCAGCATGAATGTACCTCTATTGAATATCAATACCCAGATGAGTACCGTTTAAAAACACAGCTTCACGAATTCGCGACTAATAGCGAGTTAACGGTGAATGCCTGTGACAGCGAGCATTTTTTATTAGCATTTAACGACATAGATAAACGCTTTAAAAAAGATAAACACGTCACCATGGAGCATTTTTATCGGGCAATGCGTAAGCAGTTTGATATTTTAATGGACGATGACAAACCTGCCGGTGGGCAATGGAACTTTGATGCCAATAACCGTAATAAGTTTTCAAAAAGTGATTTAGCCGATATCCCCAAACCCAAATTATTTAAAAATGATGTTAGCGCCATTATTGAGCGTTTAGATAAACATAAAATAAACTACTTTGGACAGATAGACACACAATTAAGCTGGCCAACAACCCGTAAGCAAGCAATAAGTGCGCTTGATCATTTTTGTGCACATTTACTGCCTCGCTTTGGTCAATTTCAAGATGCGATGACAGATCAATGCCCTGATAAAGATACCTTTTATCACAGCCGATTATCGTTTGCGTTAAATGCCAAAATTTTACCCCCTCGCTATGTTATCGACCGTGTTGTTAAAGAGTACCAACAACGTCAAGATGAAATATCTATTTCTCAGGTTGAAGGCTTTATTCGCCAAGTTCTGGGTTGGCGCGAATATGTGCGTGGCGTGTATTGGAAAAACATGCCCGATTACGCCAACAAAAACCAGCTTAATGCAACTCGTGTACTGCCGAGTTATTTTTGGAATGGTAAAACAAAAATGAATTGCTTAAGCCACTCATTAACACAAAGCTTAGACAGCGCGTATGCCCATCATATTCAGCGCTTAATGGTAATAGGCAATTTTTGTTTATTAACCGCCATTAATCCTGATGAAGTCGATGAATGGTATTTAGGTGTTTATATCGATGCAATCGAATGGGTAGAAATGCCTAACGCCCGAGGGATGAGCCAGTTTGCTGACGATGGCATCATAGCCACTAAGCCTTATGCGGCTAGCGGCAACTATATAAATAAAATGAGCGACTACTGTAAAAGCTGCCAATACAAAGTCAAAGAAAAAGTGGGTAAAGACGCGTGTCCGCTAAACAGCCTCTACTGGCAGTTTATGCAAAAACACCGAGAACGACTTGAGAAAAACCCGCGAATAGGCATGGTTTATCGTAATTGGGATAAACAAGATGAATCATTGCGCCAAGAAACCTTAGAGCAAGCTAACAACTATTTAAATAATATTGAAAAGCTATAAATATAAATGCCGTCAATTGGCGGCGGTATCCTTGATAGTTAATATTAAAGTACCAAAATCAGGTAATATTGTTAATTAAATGTTTAATTTATTTGTCATGTCAGTGTAATGAGCTTATTTTTTAATAGCACCTCTTACTCCAAACTATGATGAGAATAAAATGAAAAAACAATTAATTGCAGCGACACTTTTATTACTCGGTACAAGCCAAGCTCAAGCTTTTAGTCAAGAAACTCACAAACGTATTGTTCTAGATGCCGTAAATTATATGCAGCAACACCCAGCCAGCACCGAATATGCTGCCCTACGTCAGTACGCTGCACAAAACAATCTGACAATCTCTGAATTAGCCGAGCTGCTGGGACAAGCTGCTTATGATGTAGATGACTTTGAAGACACCTTTTTCTGTGGTGCTATTACAGGTTCATGTGTTCAAGCGCCAGTATGGGGAGCAGCGCAAAGTATAGTTAAATATACAAGCTATTGGCATTTTCAAAATCATACCCAAGGTGCAGACCAACATGGAAACGATTTTGGTGGTTATAATTATGAGAAGCTCACCGTTTGGGGCACTATTGATAATCTTGCATCTGCTTGGCTTAAAGGTGACTATCTTGATGATGGTAAAGGGGGGGAAACAGGTTGGTTCAATGCCGACTCTTCAAAATATAACAGTTATGGTGTAACAGAATCTCACTACAGAATCGATAGCAACTCAACCTATTCTATGTACGATGACTTTGAAGAAATGCCATTTCAACCTATCGATAATTTAGGGCAATATTGGTATCAAAGTTACTTACAAAGCGGAAATCCTCAAGTATTAGGGTTTGTATTTCATACTACTGATTTATTACAACCTCACCACACATGGACCACATCAGACCTTAACCACTCTAGCTGGGAAAGTTGGGTAAAAGATTACTATGATCAAGAGCAGCTCAACGATTTATCACTCGTTACTCAAGCAATGCAAACGTTCTCGCCTTTAGATAAAAATAGCCAAGATGTTCGCCCATTATTAACTCAAGGCGGTTCATTTTCTTATGCACAAGGTGGGATTGTACTCAACTCAGAAGATCATTTTGATCGCCTTAATATAGCTAAGCAAGTAGTGCCCCATGCAATAGCAATGGTGGTGCACTTATTAAACCACGCCATGGTTGCTCGCTAATGAAAAAAATGGCTATTTTAGTGATTACATTACTAGGGGCTTTTTACCACTCCCTAGTAATGGCCTCATTTACACAATACAGTAGTGATGAAGTTAACTTTATGCATCGTGCTTATTTAAAGCACAAACCTGAAATTACAATCAATGAAGTTAGAACTCGTCTGTATGAGAATCAGTTTTTATTACAACAAGCAACCCTAAAAACACCTGCGATAATAAAACGACAATCTGCCGTTGGTTTTAGTACTCAATACCATGTTGAACGTTACTTAAAAAATCTGTTCGATTCGCAGTTAGCTATAAAGGTACAGTCAAGTCAGGTAAAGCTTGACACTTATGATAGTCAATGGCTTAAACACACATTAGGGCCCTACCCTAAAAATGGTCAGTATGTGCAAAGCTTGATTAAAAAAATGCAGCAGATCGATTTAACCCCTATTTTGTATAACTCTATTAATTTATATGAATTTATCGATGCACTATCAATGCAGGTACGTTTTAAACTCCATAGAGGAGATAGTGAACTTTTCAAAAGTGAATTAATAAAAAAACGGCAATTCAATATAGCGTTTTCAAAAGCCAAACCGATTTTGGCAAAACAGAATATTGATATTGAACATCTGTATGAAATAGCTAAAGGAGATATTTTGCGCCCCTCCATTCAAAGCTGGCTAGGCATAAATACAATGATGCACATGCAGAGCCCTGTTCTTGAAAAGCTAGAGAAACAAGTAAACAAAAGCGAAATTAAAGCATTTTATCAAGCAAATAAATCGCAGTTTAAGTTTTTAAGCCAAGTAAAAGCCCACGGAGCTCAATTTGCTAGTCGAACCAATGCTGTAGACTTTCGCACGTTGGCGGATAACAAATCACTTGAACAAGCATTAGTAATATCAGGAAAACAAGATATATATGCTCAATACAATAATGAATTAAACCGCAAAAACAAAAGTAGTTGGGTTGTACAACTTGCGTTCACAACTAAAGAAAACACCATTTCTGCTGTTATTCGTACACCTAGTGGTGAATGGGTGGTGGTACACAGTTATGAGCATCAGTTTGATTATTTTTCGCCAGAAGATGAAACCGTTCGATACCAAGCAACAAAGGCCATCGCAAAACAAAAAGCGGCACAACAGTATGAAAATAACTGGCTCAAGTGGCAAAATAAGACGGGAGTAATTTTATGAGTAAAAAAATTTTCGTTTCTGTCATTGCTTTAGCTTGTGTTGGTATTTACACACTTTTCACTCATTATACTAGCAAACCAACGATAAAGGATATTGATGGCCTTAACCAAGCTAAAAGTGTCAAGCAAATAACGTCCCTCGAGCTTACTGCTGCTGACATGACTCAAGAGTTGGAAAGCACGCAATTGAAAACGGTTGCAACTAGTAATACTAGCTCTCAGCCCTTACCAACAATAACCTCTGTGGCCTATTTACCCAACATAGTAAAAAATACTCAGCCAGTGGCTCAGTACAATGGTGATCTAAATAATCACCAGGCATATCAAGATTTCCACCTTGAACAGCAAAGACAGCTAGAACAACGTTTTGTTGTTGCTGCAAAAGCCAAAATATTAAAACTTGAAGACTTACTTGCTAAAGGCCGACAAAAAAAGCTTTCACAAGAACAACTACAAGTTGCAATAGATAAAATTAACGCTTTAAAACAAATGCAAATAGATTTAAAAGACTAACAACGCAAAAAGCCGCCAAATGGCGGCTTTTCACAGGGAAAATACGTGTGCTATCTAAGCTATTTACTTTCTAGCATATTGCCTGAGCCAATTTCAATTTTACGTGGCTTCAGCGCTTCTGGGATCTCACGTTCAAGGTCGATGCTTAGTAAGCCGTTAGCTAGGTCTGCGCCAAGTACTTTAACGTGGTCACCTAACTGGAACTTACGCTCAAAGTTGCGCTCGGCAATGCCTTGATGAATGAATTTACGTTCATCGTTTTGATCTTTACCTGCTTTAGTGCCTGATACAACTAACGTGTTGTTTTCAGATTGCAGGCTTAACTCGTCTTCACTAAATCCAGCAACTGCCATAGTGATACGGTATTTGTCTTTATCAAGTGCTTCGATGTTGTATGGAGGAAAACTTGGCTGCTTGTCAGTTCGTGCAGCGGCATCCATTAATGATGCTAAGTGATCGAAACCAATGAATGAACGGTATAGGGGTGATAAATCTACTGTACGCATAATAATATCCTCATATTTAAGCGATATATTGCTGCCACTTTTCGTTTGAACAAGTAACGGCAAAATTTAATTAATAATATAACTTTCAAATAGTTCTGTTTAAATGAAGACCCATCAGGCGTCCTCAAATAACTATTTATGGGCGGACAATTTTATTTCAAGATTTTTTATAAAATATTTTTTATTTTTTTTACAGGCCCTAAAAAAAGCGAACACAATAATCGTTTTTTTGCACTGTAATAAATAATGAAATTAGTTACACTAGGATCAATTAATTTGAGGAGAGCGTTATGTTAACAGTAATTTTTGGCCGTGAAGGCTGCCCTTTTTGTGTTCGCGCTAAAGATGTTGCAGAGCAACTTGCTAATGACCGCGATGATTTTAAATACCGCTACATCGACATCATCAAAGAAGGTATCAGTAAAGAAGATTTAGAGAAATCTGCAGGCAAACCATGCCCGACTGTGCCACAAATTTTTGTAGACCAAACACACATTGGTGGTTTTACTGAATTTGAAGCCTATGCCAAAGAAAACCTAGGCCTTTACCAGTAAATTTGTAGGTATATTGTTAACCAGCTTAATTAACGCACAACTTGAGCTGGTTAAATTTCGACCAACATCAACCACATATAAATTAGTTGTAATTTATACAAGCATTTGCCTCGTATTTCCTATACAATGCGCGCCTCTTTAAATTCGTTGAGGCGTATTAATGTCAGAACCAGTCACGTTTGAATCTCTAAATCTTTCTCCTGCAATTTTAAAGGCAGTTGAAGAGTTGGGTTACAAGACACCATCTGAAATCCAAGCTCAATGTATACCGTTATTGCTAGAAAGAAAGGACGTACTGGGACTAGCACAAACGGGTACAGGTAAAACAGCAGCATTTGCACTGCCATTACTAAATAATATTGACCCGTCTGTGAAACAGCCACAGATCCTTGTACTCACACCAACCCGTGAGCTTGCGATCCAAGTAGCTGAGGCATTTGAACAATATGCAAAACACACTCGTGGTGTTGAAGTACTGGCACTATATGGTGGCCAGAGCTACAGCATCCAGTTGAGCGCACTTCGTCGTGGCGCACAGATTATTGTTGCTACACCGGGTCGTTTAATCGATCACATAAACCGTGGCACTATCAAGTTTGATGCTTTACAAGCACTTGTACTTGATGAAGCCGATGAAATGCTACGTATGGGCTTTATCGATGATGTTGAAAACATCATGGAAAAAACGCCGCGTGAAAAGCAAACATGTCTTTTCTCTGCGACTATGCCTAAGCAAATTCAAAACATCAGCAGCAAATATATGAACAATCCTGAACAGGTTCATATTTCTGCACGCAACTCAACTGTATCGTCAGTAGAGCAAGTGTTTTGGAATGCACACGTACATAAAAACAAAGCCATTGTTCGTTTCTTAGAAGCAGAACAATATGAAGGTGCTATTGTTTTCGTACGTACACGTAACGATACAGTTCAACTAGCTGAGTTATTAGAGCGCGAAGGTTTCTCTGCTGCTCCACTTAACGGTGACATGAACCAGCAAGCGCGTGAGCGCACAGTTGATCGTTTAAAAAGCGGCATGCTAAACGTTGTTATTGCAACAGACGTAGCGGCACGTGGTCTTGATGTAGACCGTTTAAGCTTAGTTATCAACTACGACATTCCACAAGATTCTGAAGCCTACGTTCACCGTATCGGCCGTACAGGTCGTGCTGGTCGTACTGGTAAAGCGATTCTTTTCGTTAAGCATAACGAGCGTTATTTACTTAAAAATATCATTCGTCATACTAAATCTGAAATCGCACAAGTTGAATTACCAACAGCTAAAGTTGTTGAAGAGAAACGTATCAATGCGCTTCAAGAAAAGCTTACGCTTGCACTTGAAAACAAAGATATTACTTTCTTCAACGAAGTGGCTGCCAACATGGCACAAAAACTTGAGCTTGCTCCTGAAGACTTAGCGGGTGCATTACTGTGTTTAGCACAGCAACAATCACCAATTAAAGTTGAAGAAGTTAAGATTCAACCGCGTGAACGTAACGAACGCAACCCTCGCAACGACCGTAATGATCGTGGTGACCGTGGTCGTCGTAACGAACGTGGCGGTGAGCGCGCTGAGCGTAAACCTCGCGAGCGTAATAGCCGTGATGCAGGTCCTATGGATACGTACCGTATCGAAGTAGGTCGTGAGCATGGTGTTCAGGTTAAGAACATTGTTGGTGCAATTGCTAACGAAGCAGACATTTCAAGCAAGTTTATTGGTGACATTCGTCTTCACGACAGTCACAGTACGGTACAATTACCGCAAAACATGCCTAAAGATGTACTTGATCACTTCCAAAAAGTGTTTATTTGTAAACGCCCAATGGGTATGACATTAACACAAGATCAAGGCCCTTCTGAGCCACGCGGCGAGCGTTCTGAACGCCCTGCTGGTGACAAGAAGCGTAGCTTTAATAAAGATGGTCAACGCCCTGATAAGCGTAGCGGCCCTCGTAAAGAACGTCGCCCAGTTAGCTTCACCGCTAAGTAAGCAACGACTCTTTAGTAAAAAAACCTTGCCACGAAAGTGCCAAGGTTTTTTTGTGTCTGGAATTCAGGTATCAGGTCAGCTCAATTTTCATAACTCGCTAACTCGCCGCCAACTTTTATGAGCTTTAAAGTGCAGTGTACCTACACCCCTTTGTAAATAATTCACTTAGTCCGCTCCCCACAGCTCGAACCTCGTGACCCGCCCCCACTAGCCTTTGATACCTCAAACCTCTTTATGAATAATGCATTTAACACAAAAAAGCCCCACCAGTTCATGGTGGGGCTTCTACTTTTTTATAGCGATTATATTTGTTAAGGCGCTACTGCTGGGTACACGTAGCTGGCATCAAGTCCTAATGGGATACCAAGTGCCCAGTAGCCTAGCAAGAAGATACTCCAACCGATCATAAAGGCAATTGAATACGGTAGCATCATCGCGATAAGCGTACCTATGCCTGTGCCTTTAACGTATTTTTGACAGTACACCACCACCAGCGGGAAGTATGGCATTAGCGGGGTGATAATATTAGAACTAGAATCTCCCACACGGTACGCTGCTTGCGTTAAGTCTGGCGAAATACCGAGCTGCATTAGCATAGGTACAAATACCGGACCTAATAGTGCCCACTTAGCCGAGCTTGAACCAACAAACAAGTTTACAAAACCAGTTAGGAAAATAATCCCTACCACCGTTACAGAGCTCGGTAACTCCATTGCTTTTAATACTTGAGCCCCTTCAATTGCCAGTAAAGCACCTAGGTTTGATTTACTAAATGCTGCAATAAATAATGAACAAAAGAATGCCATAACAATGTAATACGCCATACCATTCATGGCTTTGCTCATCGCATCTATCATGTCTTTAGAGCTTTTAAAGGTGCCTACGGTAAAACCATATACTGCGCCTGGGATCCAAAACAGTAAGAAGATTAGCGGCACTATTGACTGCATTAGTGGTGAACTAAAGTTTGTTAAAGAACCATCGCTGCTGCGCATCGCTGAATCAGCGGGTGCGGATACGTACGCTAATAACGCAATACCTGCAATCATTACGGAACTAGCAATAAGAAAGGCGCGCTTTTCGTCACTACGCGCATCTTCAAATGCTGGTAGGTCTTGAGTTTCGCCATCTACTGGGGAATTTTTTAAACGTGGTTCAATAATTTTATCGGTGATATACCAACCTAGCATCACAATAAATAAACTTGATGCTGAAGCAAAGCCCCAGTTATTAAGCGGGTTAATGCTCATTGTTGGATTAATAATTTGTGCTGCACTTTGCGTAAAACTTTGCAGTAATGGGTCAATCCCAGATGGGATAAAGTTAGCCCCAAAGCCACCACTTACCCCGGCAAATGCCGCTGCAATACCGGCAAGCGGATGACGACCTGCTGCAAAAAATATTACCCCAGCAAGTGGAATAACCAGCACATACCCTGCATCGGTAGCCGTATGGCTCACAATAGCTACCAAAATAATTGAGGGTGTTAGTAATTTTCTAGGCGTTACTTTGAGCATTAATTTAAGGCCGGTATTAATAAAGCCCGAATGCTCTGCAACGCCTACACCTAGCATAGCAACCAGTACTACACCCAGTGGCGCAAAACCGGTGAATGTTTTTACCATAGAAGATAAAAAAGTGGCCAACGAATCGCTGGCAAGCATGTTATTAATGATAATGGCTTCGCCAGTACGAGGGTCTATTGCATCAAATGTGACGCTTGAAAACCACCAAGACAAAAACCAGATTAATAACATGGCAAACAAAAAGATAATTGCTGGATCAGGAAGCTTATTACCTACCCGCTCAACAAAATTTAAAAATCGCGCAACTATGCCAGTTGGCATTGTCGCATCATTATTGTTATTCATTTCACTTGTTCCCTAGAATTTAGACTGTGCTACTTTAGCGTATCTAAGGAATGAGGTAAATTTTAACTGAATAAACAAGTTCTTTTTTAGGCACAAAAAAACGCGGCTCAGTAGCCGCGCTATTTTTAATGAATAAAAAAAGCTTATGCGAGTGCTTTTACTTCATCCCATATTCTTACTACGAGTGCTTTATCATCTTCATTAAGTTCGCCATTGCGATAAGCTTTTACTAAGCTTTTTTCAACCGTGTCGTTTAGTTCTGCAATTTCTAGATTTAATTCTTCAACTTGTGCATAACCTACGGCTAAATCAAAGTGGCCGCGTAAATAACCGCCGGCAAATAACTCGTCATCGGTTGCTTTTATCACTAAATCATCAAAATATTGCTGCGCAGCATCTATGTAATTTACTAAACTCATGTGTTACTTCTCCTCTGGGTGCAGCCCATCTTGATGACCTACTGCATACATAATATGGTCGTTAAACCCACTGGTTACACGTATATAACCGCTTAATTCATCATCTAATTTGCTATCACCGGTATCACAAATCAGCGGTCGGCCATTTAAAGCCTGTAATTTTGTTTTAGTAGCCACCACAATAATATTATCGCGGCCTATCGCTTTAATTAACGCTGGGCTGAGTTGTTGATTGCCTCGACCAAAAATATGCCCTTGGCCGCCAATTAGGGTGATCACTAACTTTGTTTCACGTTCTTTGGTAAGTTCAAGAAGTTGCTGGGCTGTTAGGTCTTGGCCTACTAAAGCTTGATCTTCAACGAGATCAACACCGAGTAAGGTGTTTTCAAGCCCCATCTCTTCCATCACTGCGCCAACGGTAGAGCCACTACCCATGACATAGAGGGTATCGGCATCCATTTCACTAACGACATAAGCAGCTATATCTGCTAGCACCAGCTCGTCAGTTTCTTTACCGCCATTTTTAACCGCTTGTACATAGCGCACTTCACTTGGCACTTGCATTTCACCATAACGTTTTGCTTTTACTGTTCCTTGGCGAAAAGCCACTTCATCAATGTCCATCACATCAGCATCGCTTAATGTTACCAGCTCACCTTTTACCAGCATTTCAACTACACGGCCTGCGGCTTTTGGCGTTATGGCATAGACGCCGGAATGAATTTTACACCCAGCAGGAATGCCCAACACGGGTACCGAGTCTTCTACAGCATGGCAAATGTTGCGCGCCGTTCCGTCGCCACCAGCAAATAAGATTAAATCTACACCTTGTTGCTGTAATAAACGAGCTGCAGCTTCGGTATCATCACTGGTTGTGGGTGAGTTACTTTGATAAACCACTTGCGTATTAAAGCCCAACGCTTTTGCTGTTTGCTCCCCCATTTCATCATTAACAGTATAAATAGTAATGTTTGATTGATGAGGTACAAGCACTTCAAGTGCAGCTTTAGTGCGGCTATTTGACTTAGGCTCTGCACCTAATGCAATGGCTTTAGCTGCGGTATCTTCACCGTCACTGCCCTTAAGCGCCACAGTACCACCGAGCCCTGCGACCGGATTTACAATCAATCCTAACTTAAACTGCATCTTTTAACTCCTCGGGAGAACGCCATGTAAACTGCGCAGCATGTAATGGCCACGTGGTGTTATAAAATTTACATAGTGCTTTTAATAGTAAGGTTGTTCTTGGGTTAAACCCGTTTTGCAATAACTCTAATAACTTTGCATGAACGCGAGACTGAAACGCAAATCGACAAGTTTGCTCACCATTTAAATTATCTACCGATACGTTAAAATCAAACCCGGCAGCCACACTCAATGCCCACTCTATTGCTTGAGGTTTTACCTCTACTGATTCAAATTCCGCTTGCTGTGTAGCATCGCGCCCATCAGGGCAATACCAATAACCATAGTCTTCACTTAAACGGCGCTGAGAACCTGCCACTAACCAATGAGCTATTTCATGCAATGCACTGGCATAAAAACCATGGGCAAACACAATTTGATGATGCGGGGTTGTATCATTTGCGGGAATGTAAATAGGCTCATGCTCACCTTTTACCAAACGCGTGTTATAGCTTTGGTAAAAAGTGTGTTCGAAAATAGAAATCAGATCAGCTACTTGGTGCATAAATACTTCGTATACTCGTTTGAACCCGATGCTTTAAAGACAGATGAAATTAGTATAAAGCACACTAAAAACGAAGCGAATTGTACGTACTTTTATCTACAAAGTAAAAAAACAAGTGATTAAAAACATTGTTAGCGCTAAGCGGTTTAATTTTAACGCTTTGGCCCTAGGTTATATATTTAGAAATATCTACTTCATCTATTTGTTCAGCATTGAGATAGCGCTTAGCATAATCAAGATAAATACCTGAACTTAAAAATAATTCAAATACGGCTTTATCAACATGATGATCGGCCACCATTTTAGCTAATATACCAATGGACTCACTGAGTGTTTTTGCCTTTTTATAGGGCCTGTCGGCTGCAGTTAATGCTTCAAAAATGTCAGCAAGTACCAGCACCCGTTCAGGTATCGATAAATCATCGGCACTTAGTTTACGAGGATAGCCAGTTCCTTTTAATGTTTCATGGTGAGTAGAGGCAAAACGCGGGACACGCTCCAACTCTTTAGGAAATGGTAATGTATCGAGCATACGTATGGTACTTATAATATGCTCATTAATTTTAAACCTATCTTCTGCGGTAAGGGTGCCTCTAGAAGTTTGTAAATTATAAAGCTCCCCTAAATTATATTTATATTTACACGGAGCAATTTTTATTCCTAAACGCTCGTCATATTCAATCGGTTTATCATGAGGAATTAAATGCCAAGGCTTATCGCTGAGTAGCTTTTCAGTAGCAGGCAGCGTGTCACTCGTTTGTGCATAGCGATACATTTCGATAGGTGAAAGCCCTAGCTTATCGTCAAAGTGCCGCACCCAAGTAACATTGCTTAGCAAGGTTAAACGCTCAAGCGAGGCTGCTGTGATTTTTTCGCCGCCAATATTACACTGTGCAATAAAGGCAAAATCGTCCAGTAATTGTTGATGTTTAGCTGCCAACTGCTTAGCTAGCTCACTCTGATTTTTTGGGGTTTGTTGCAATGACTTGTAGTAATCAAGCTCGGCATCTCGCCAAAGGACTTCAAACCGTGTTCTTACTTCATGAATACGATTATAAATCACTTCCAACTTAGTGCCTTTATCGACAATGTGCTCTGGAGTAGTTATTTTACCGCAATCATGTAACCAAGCAGCTAAGCTAAACTCTTCAATCTCCTCATCACTTTTAAATTTAAACGTTTGAAAGGCAGGTAACTCTGATTCTGAAGCGGCTTTAGCAAGCTCAATACCTAGCTCTGGGACACGTTCGCAGTGTCCCGCAGTGTAGGGAGACTTATCATCAATTGCTTGAGCTATAAGCTCAACAAACGAAGCCATGAGTGCTTTTTGGCTTTCTTCGTGTTGTTGTATCGACTTGCTCATTTCGACCATAGAGCTGGCTAAAGTATTAATTTCTTTAATATGACTTTTTAAGGTTGAGACTTGCTTAAACTGACGATTTTTAATTTTATTATTTTCACCCACCAGCGTTTTAATTGGGGCAACAATGGGGGATGCAAAAAACCACGACACAGGTAATATCAAAATAAGGCAAACAGCAGTAATGATAAGAGAAAGCTTTATTTTTTTCCGTGTAGAACTCAATACATCTTCTTTAGAAACCATAATGGCTAAGTAACCTGTACTGGCTAGCGATAAATAGTCAGATAAAGGCTTAATAAATACATACTGTTCTTTGCCATTAATATGCACTAACTTTAAATTAGAGAAATTACTATCATCGTCTAATAAAGTAATTAATTGCTCATAGGGGACAGTGCCCACAACTTTTGATTTTTTCTCTGGATTAGTATTAAGCCATTTATCACTAAGTTGTTGTTTAAATTGCATAGGCAGTTGCGTGGCTGCATAGTCAAACAAGGCTTTTAATTGAGCGTCTTGGTTATGAAATAATAAGTGATAGTCATTTGAAAAAAGCGCGGCACTTTCTTCATCTAGTTGATTATACTGAACCCCATCAATAAAAAATTGTTGTTGGATATATTGTAATACCGCCTTGCTGTCTATTCCCGCATAGGTATCACCATTGGCTACATGCGTTAACAACGCTTTTGTATTGGGAACCTCTACTAAGTTAATTTCTGGAAATTGCGCTTGCAATGTTTTTACAATTGACCAGCCCTCACCCACTGCAACTGACTTACCAGCAAGTTGCTGTATGTGGGTGATTGGTGGGTTGCTCTGATGGTTAACAATACTCAAAGGCAAATTTACCATGGGTGTACTAAGCATACCTAAGGTATTATTCGTTGTGGTATTAACTACAGGATGAAGTACATCTATCTGATTATTTTTAAATAAATTAAGTAACTCTTGCCAACTAAGTCCATTAACATAATTTATCTTAATACCCAGTAGCTGCGCAATCGCATTGATATATTCAATACTGTAGCCATTGGGCGTACCACTAACACTAAAGTCCATAGGGGCCCAATTTGTTTCGTTTGATACTGTAATAGTCGGGTATTGTGCAATTACTTTTTGCTGTTGCTCGCTTAGCGTTAATTGTTTCAAGCTTTTGTTTTTATCAACCTTATCTTTCTGATTTGAAGCAACAATCTCTCCTTCTCGATTATATATAAATAACTGCGCAGAGTTATGCATACCTAACTGCTGCTGTTGTGTTAATAAATAATTAGAAATATTATCGACCATAACTCCAAGAGCTAACACATGGTCCTTGCCTTTGGTTTTAATCGAGTAGGTTTGGCCTGAAGTTTGTAAATGCGAGAATAAGTAAGGTTTAGTTTTATTCACCTGCTCTGAATTTGCTTGTTTAAACCACGTTTGCTCTCGAGGATCAAAAAACGTCGGTTTATTGGTTTGTTTTCTTAAGTTAAAATCAGCATCAAAGTAGTACCTGTGTTCTACCCTTTGCCCTTTTTCGGTTTTAATATGGATCACAACCCACCGGTCATTATCAACCGTATTTAAACGCTCTCTGACTATTTTACCACTCTCAAGATTGATAATTTCATAAAAGTCTCCGTTGCTATAGCCCATAGAAAATGCGTAAAACAAAGGGTTTAATTCCATTATTTCGCTCAATACATTACGCAGCTCTGTTTTATCTGAAAAGTTATTACCTACTAGTGAAGTATTTTTAACCATCATATTTAAAGTATTTTCAGATTTTTCATTGATGCGTGATAGGTAATCAGCAACAGATTGCGTGGTCATATTGAAATGCAACAAGTTAGACTCTAGTGCCATTTTTTCGCTGAAGTAATACTGTAAGCTAGTGGCTATAATGGCGGTAATGGACGTTGCCAATACAAATACCGCCACAACCGTTAAACGAATAGAAAAGCGCACTGTTCTTTTTAACTTATTTAACGCTTTAAATATCATTGAACTTTCCTTGAAGCACTTTTAAGAGCAATAAATACAGAGAGTTGAATACTGCTAGAAACAATATCCATAATCCGTATGAAGCTAAAGTAATATTAGTCACAAAATCAAAAATATAAAACTTTATGCACTTATTTACTGATCACTTAATTGCGCTTACCATATGCCAACCAAAAACCTAAATTGACTCACTCTTATGGTTAAACAACACAGCTCTTTATCGTGGCTATTTATCTCTATTACATTTTTAACTCTGTTGGCTACTTCTGCCAGCAGTTATGCAAAAAGCATAAGTATTAACGTATTTGCTATTCCTTCTAAGCCTATTGTTGAGCTAGTCGCTAACACCAGCGATGAATTGGCTACGCACCAAATTACTACGTTTTACCAACAAGGGTTACCCGTGCATGCCACCTTGTATTTAACGGATTACCCACTTGAAGCACAAAACGAAATTAAGCAAATGGTTGAGCGCATTGTAAAAGAACATCAGTCGTTTGAGATAAAAGCCAATGGATTAAGTGTATCACCAAGTAATTGGGCATTTATAAACTTAGAAAAATCATATCAATTACAACGATTGGCAGATGAGGTTACCCTTAAGCTTGAGCCGCTTCGCGATCATCAAGCACCAGTGCCAAGTTGGGTAAAGCATTACCCTAATAAACTTGTGGCTTTTGAACGTTATGGCAGCCCTAATGTATTTCAAAATTTTCAGCCGCATTTAACCCTACTTGCAAATGAGAAAAATCCTGCATTAGCGTTAGTACAAAAAGCGCTGCACGCTGAGCCGCCGCAGGCACAAGGGGAAATAATTGGGATTGGAATTGGAGTGTCTGATCAATTTGGTCAACAAAAAGAAATACTCGCTAAGTACTTTTTTGATGCCAAATAAATAGTTAATAACAGGGCTAATTACACACGTTGTAACTAATAATGTTTATGGGTTTGTGGTTAGCTTATCTGTTAAATGTTTTTTAAGTATGCGGGTGTTACGCGTATTTGCTTTAAACATGGCATCAAAAATATCTCCAAAAAATGGAATGAGCCCGCCAACAAAATCAATCAACATATTTATAATAATACGGCTTTTTACTCGCTTGCTAACACCTAAGCGCTGCGCTTCAATTAGTACATAGCCAGACAAAATAAGCCCTGCTAAATCACCTATCACAGGTAAAAGCCCAATCAACGACTCTACACCAAATTTAAATTTAGTAAACGGAATACCAATGCTGCTATCAGTAAAGCGGCTAAACTCTTCGAGCCGTTTTATGGTGGCTTTATACTCAGTTTGTGAGATGGAAGCTTGATTGTTTTTTTGCATACTAACAGCTCTCTTATTTTTAGGTGCGCTGAGCACATTTAAATTGTTGAGCGGCAATAAAGATGTATAGCCTGTATATACTAAACGCGCTATTGCCCGTTTAGTATAGTTTTAAACGTAAGGCGCTTAAATAGCGCCTTTAATTGGCCCATGTTCGTGGTGTACATGTGGGTTTTGACCGCGTTGACGAAGTAAATGATCCATTAAAGTAATAGCCATCATTGCCTCAGCAATCGGAATAGCACGAATGCCTACACAAGGATCGTGACGACCTTTGGTGATCATTTCAACCGCTTCATTTTCGGTGTTAATACTATTACCGGGAATAGTAATGCTCGATGTCGGTTTAAGGGCAATTGATGCGATTATATCTTGGCCTGTTGAAATACCTGCCAATACGCCGCCGGCATGATTTGAGGTAAAACCATCAGGGGTTAACTCATCACGATGTTCTGAGCCTTTTTGCTCGACTACATCAAAGCCATCGCCAATTTCAACGCCTTTAACAGCATTAATACTCATTAATGAATGTGCAAGTTCGGCATCTAGCCTATCAAATACGGGCTCACCTAAGCCAACAGGTACATTTTTAGCCACTACTTTTACTTTGGCCCCCACTGAGTCGCCTTGTTTTTTTAGCTCGCGCATATATTCATCAAGTACTTCAAGCTTACTTGTATCTGGGAAGAAAAATAAGTTGTTTTCCACTTCGTCCCAATCGTAGTTTTCGGCTTTTATTGGCCCTAATTGGCTCAAGCACGCTTTAACTTCAATACCATGAAACTGCTTTAAATACTTTTTAGCAATGGCGCCTGCCGCAACCCGAATAGCGGTTTCACGCGCAGATGAGCGGCCACCACCACGGTAATCGCGTAGGCCGTACTTGTGCCAGTAGGTATAGTCACCGTGACCTGGACGAAATACGTCTTTAATTTTGCCATAATCTTGTGAGCGTTGATCAGTATTTTCAATTAATAAACCAATACTGGTACCGGTGGTTTTACCTTCAAAAACGCCCGCTAAAATTTTAATTTGATCGCTCTCACGGCGCTGCGTGGTATAGCGACTTTGTCCAGGCTTTCGACGATCTAAATCGTGTTGTATGTCGGCCTCTGTTATCTCAAGGCCTGCGGGCGTGCCATCCACTACGCCGCCTAATGCAACGCCGTGGCTTTCGCCAAAGGTGGACACTTTAAATAACTGCCCTATGCTATTACCTGCCATTAACTTTCCTCATTCCTAATGACTTATAGCCGAGAATTAACTCGGCTATTGTTTTGCCCAGCCATTTGGGATGAATGGCTAGTATTAATTATTACTGTGCAAAGTAGGCATCTAGTTGTTGCTTGCTAATAACAAACACACCTAATCCGCCTTGTTCAAACTCAATCCATTCAAATGGTGCGCCTGGATACAGTGCATCCATATGTACCATAGAGTTACCTACTTCGACAAATAACAAACCGTTATCTGTTAGATGCTCACTAGCTTGATCTAAAATAGTACGTGTTACATCAAGGCCATCGTGACCCGATGCTAACCCAAGCTCTGGCTCGTGGTGGAACTCACGTGGTAAATCAGCCATATCTTCAGCATCAACGTACGGTGGGTTTGCTACGATTAAGTCATATTTTTGCCCAGGTACACCACTGAAGACGTCAGACTGGATCGGTAATACACGGTCACTTAGTTGGTAATCGGTGATATTGATATCAGCCACTTCAAGCGCTTCATAGGATATATCAACCGCATCTACTTGCGCATTTTCGAATGCTTGTGCCAATGCAATCGCGATACAACCTGAGCCCGTACATAAATCTAAAATACGCCCAACTGACTCTGGCTGCTCTAGCCAAGGTGTAAAACGATTATTAATAAGCTCAGCAAAAGGCGAGCGAGGAATTAATACACGTTCATCCACATAAAATGGCATATTGGCAAACCATGCAATGTTGGTCAGGTATGGAACTGGGGTAAAATCGTTAATGCGCTCGGCAATTAAGCCTGCTAAACGGTTTTTTTCAGTGCTGGTTAAACGGGCATGCATCAGCTCTTTGGGTGCATCAATTGGCAAGCTAAGTGCTGGTAATAACAAACTTACCGCTTCATCCCATGCGTTATCGGTGCCATGACCAAAGAAAATACCGCTACTTGCAAATTGACTTGTCGTCCAACGAAGCCAATCGTGTAAGGTTGAAAGTTCTGCAACAGCTTCATCCAGGGTTGCTTCTTCTATTAGTAATTCACTCATCAGTATTATCTGCCTGCTACTTTCAAAAAATTAACTCAATCGGGGCACACTATGGGCCCCATGATTGCCCTATTGTATACCCAAGCCACCTCTAGGTGCGAGTGACAGTTAGAATTAAAAGTAATTTAAACAAGGCATTGATTGCAAGTGTAATAGTCACTTTGTTGTTCAAATCAATAACGCAGTATAAATCGCTTTTAAACTAACCTTATTGGCGCCGTACTATGCACCTCAAAGCTGCTTGGGTATCACACCTTTTTACTCGATTTTTACCACTTTTTTGTTTAGACTGCCGCTATGAAAAAAGATCCACACTCAAACAATCTAATTAGCCCTGATGACATTGACTTGTTTCGTCAAAGTATCAGCGGTGCGCGCGTGTTCAAACAAGACACTCACCGTTTTAGTAATAAACCTAAAGTGTCACAAGCGAAGCAATTTGCCCAGCAAAAAAAGCAACAACAATCAGAATTTTTCTTTTCTGATGAATATGTGCCCGATATAGACACTAACGGTACTGTTAATTATGTGCAACAGGGTCAGGATCGTTTTTTAGCGAAACAACTTCGCCGAGGGGATTTTATACCTGATTTAACCCTCGACCTGCATGGCTTAAATAAAGAAGTAGCCAAGGATGAGCTCGCAGGGCTTATTCATGAGTGTAAAAAAAAGCATTATTACTGCGCCTGTGTTGTACACGGAATTGGCGGCCATATCCTCAGACATAAAGTGCCGCAATACTTAGTGCAGCACCCCGACGTTATTGCTATGCATCAAGCACCACTTGAATATGGCGGTAAAGGTGCAGTACTGATATTAATTAATTTACCGCAAAGTGATGAGTTTAGACGCTAATCAACAAGAGCCTTTTAGTGCATATATTTTCGATTATATTCCCGCTGATATTTATTGTGCTATGTGGCTATATTGCTAGCCGCAGTGGCTTTTTAGAGCGTATCCATATAGCGGGATTAAGTAAGTTTACTTTTTATATTAGTGTGCCGAGCTTTTTATTTTTAAATATGGCCAAAGCAGACTTACAAACCAGTGTCAGCTTAAATGGCTTTTTAAGTTTTTACATTCCGGTTATTTTAGTTTACCTTTTTGCCCTAATTATTGACCGCTACATTCTCTCTAAACATCCTCAATACGAACGCCATAGCGTGTTTGCCCTTGGCAGTAGCTATTCCAATACTGTATTGGTGGGTTTACCTATTATTATTGCCGCATTAGGCGAGCAAATGATGGGCATTATTTTTATGATCATTACCTTTCATAGCGCATTATTGTTCACCCTTACTTTTTTAATTAGTGCAAACAGCGCCAGTCATGCGTTTTCCTGGTCAGCATTTTCCAAGAATATGCTACTCAATCCGGTAGTGTTAAGTATTAGCACTGGTTTATTGGTTAATTTGGCAGGGGTTACTTTATTTGCTGACTTAACTAATGGCTTAGCGCTTTTAGCCGAACCAGCTATTGCTTGTGCGTTATTTGTATTGGGCGCTAACTTAGCTTTTTATAAAATTAGCGATAACTGGCAAGCAGCGGCCATTGCCAGTCTATTAAAATTAGTCATATTACCTGCCTTGGTATTATTGCTAGGCACTCACGTATTTACACTTAATGAGTCACTGTTAAAAGTACTGGTGCTATTAAGTGCATCACCATTAGGCGTTAATGCCTATTTAATTGCATGCCAAATAAAACAACACCAAGATACCCTAGCCAGTGCGGTAGTTTCATCTACAGTATTAAGTGTGTTGAGTTTTAGTGTGTGGTTAACCATTTTACTTTAGATATATGCCTAACCACGTTTTATTGTCAGGCTTTAAGCTGGGGAGGTTCGTAGTTTATACGGTTACATTAGCTGGCGCATCTATAGTGATGTAATCACTTTTATGGCTCACTTCATTGTAACTAATTTGGGCAACAGCACCAGTATTAAAAATTGGCATATTACCAGCGCATAGCTGATCAACCAAATAGCTCACCATAGGCATGTGGGCAACAACAAGCCAGGTATCGCATTCTGGGTGAAGCGCAATTAACGTTTCTAAATAATCTGCAGCAACTTGAGGATTGCCCTCAGGAATAACATCGTGACAAGTTTCTTCAAATAAAAAGGTATTATTTTTTTTAACAGCCTCAGCCGTTTGCTGCGCTCTTACATAGGGGCTAACTAACAGGCCACTGGGAGCATGCATTTTTTGCAACCATAGCCCCATTTTTTCAGCTTGCTGCTGACCCACAGAAGTCAAATTTCTACTGACATCATCAGAGTGCATCGGTGTTGCTTCACCATGACGCATTATCAAGATTGTTTTCATAAAAAATCAACCAATTAAAGAATATAAAACAGTAGCCAATTTGCTCGAATTTCCGCTATATTAATAACTCAAACCTATTTATTTTCTTAAAATAGTTCTTTCATGATGTTCAGGTAAATAGCGTCGCATTCCTGAAGTTATCATCTGTTGTTAACAATTTACGTTTAGTTTCAGGAGCATCATTTGAAAATCAGCACCAATGATAACAGAGCTTACCGCACACTAACACTGGACAATGGTCTAAAAGTGCTTTTAGTGCGCGATCAGGACTCAGTAAAAGCGGCAGCCTCCATGGCAGTTAACGCTGGTCACTTTGACGATCCTCTTGATAGGCAAGGCTTAGCGCACTTTTTAGAGCATATGTTGTTTTTAGGTACGGATCTGTATCCCGAATCCGGTAGCTTTAATAATTTTGTCTCTCAATCTGGTGGTAACACCAATGCCTGGACTGGTACGGAACATACCTGCTACTTTTTTGATATTAATAACAATCATATTGAATCGGCGTTAGCACAATTTAGCCGTTTTTTTATAGCGCCCGCCTTAAATCCCGCAGAAACCGAAAAAGAACGTAATGCGATTGAGGCTGAGTTTAAATTAAAGATTAAAGATGATGGCCGGCGCATCTATCAAGTGCATAAAGAAACGGTTAACCCTGCACATCCGTTTGCTAAGTTCTCTGTAGGCAACCTACAAACATTAGCTGATAGAAAACGCTGTATTAGTGATGAGTTACGCGACTTTTTTAATCAGCATTACCAAGCTCAATGGATGACTTTAGTCATTTGTGCCAATGAATCATTAGATACTCTTGAGGCATGGGCAACTCAATATTTCTGGCAGATTAAAGGCAATAACAGCAAGTTAAAGCCACCCATAGAGGCACCGCTTTATCGCAGCCAAGACTTAGGTAAGTTGCTCCATATTGAGCCACACAAGCATGTACAAAAGCTGATTATTAGCTTTGCCATGCCAAACATTGACGATTTTTACCGTCATAAAACAGTTAGTTTTATTGCCCACTTACTAGGGTACGAAGGGCAAGGCTCGTTGTATTCTGTACTAAAAGAACAAGGCTGGATCAATGCTCTTTCTGCCGGGGGTGGTATCAACGGTAGTAACTTTAAAGACTTTAATATTAGTATGGCGCTGACCGATGAAGGCATTGAATACTACGAAGACATTATTGAAATGGTATTTGAATACATTTGCTTAATAAATAACAACATCGGCAAACTCCCTCGCCTTTATCAAGATAAGCAAAAGCTGCTGCAAATCGCATTTGATAACCAAGAAAAATCTCGGCTGATTGACTGGGTCAGCAATTTAAGTATTAACATGCAACATTACGATGAAGTTAATTACTTACAAGGCGACTATTTAATGGAAGGCTTTAAAGCCACCACTCATGAAATGGCGATGCAATGGTTAACCCCTCATAATATGCGTTTAGTGCTGATTCATCCGGGTGTAGAGCCTGAACACACAGCCGCTTGGTATAACACACCGTATAAAATTGAAAAATTGTCACTGCATTGGCTTGAAGCGCTGGCACAAATTAGTCAGCCACAAGGTGAAATGTTATTACCTACCGCAAATCCTTATTTAGCTAAAGATGTTGTTCTATACCCAATAGAGTCGCAGCAAGCTCATCCAACATTATTGGTAAAAGAAGCTGGCTTTGATTTTTGGTTTAAACAAGATGCCACCTTCAGAGTGGCTAAAGGGCATTTTTATTTAGCCATGGACTCTGACTTTGCAGTTAAAGATGTAAAGCATATGGCATTGACTCGATTGTTTTCTGATTTGTTTATGGATAGTGTTGGCGAGCAATTTTATCCAGCTGAGCTCGCGGGCTTAAGTTATCACTTAACCTCTCACCAAGGCGGCTTAACCCTGCATACTGCAGGGCTATCTTCAAGCCAACTAGAGCTGGTTGATCAGCTAATTGATGCACTATTTAACGTAAAAATTTGTGCTAAACGCTTTGCCGAATATAAAAAACAACTGGTAAGGCACTGGCGTAATAGCAACCAAAACAAACCTGTCAGTGAGCTCTTTAGTATTTTAGGCGCTAAAATAATGCCATGGAATCCACAACCTGACGAGTTAGCAAATGCACTTAAAGATACCTGCTTTCATCAGTTTAATGAGTTTAGACAGGCGTTTTTTAATGCACTTCATGTTGAGTCTTTTTTACATGGCAATTGGCAACAAAATGAAGCGCTTGAGTTTCAGAAAAAGGTGGCACTGCACCTTAAAAAGTCAGCCGTTATAGAAGATTTAAAGCGCCCACTCTTTGAAATTACCAAAGTGACTCGTTACGAATTAGAGCTCGCTTGTAGCGATAATGCCATGGTGATTTATTATCAAGCATTAAGCGATGATGTTGATGAAAAAGTAAAAATGATGGCGCTTAATCATTTAATTAACCAAGATTATTTCAATGAGCTACGGACCACACAACAACTAGGTTATTTAGTTGGTGCCGGTTATGCGCCCTTTAACACCCGTGCCGGAATTGCTTTTTATATTCAGTCACCTAAATTTGAACCAAGCACATTACTGCACAGGCATAATGTGTTTATTAGTCAATATTTATCAACCATTGATGAACTGACAGAGCAAACCTGGCTGCAACAAAAACATGGGCTAGTGACGCATATTGCCGAAAAAGACAAAAATTTGCGTTTACGTTCACAACGTTTATGGCTTGCAATTGGCAATGGCGATCATCAGTTTAATATGCAGCAACGCCTGCTAGATTCTTTAAACGCATTAACGCTTGAAGATTTAAAAAACTATGCAGCTGAAATTTTTGATGCTGATCGCCCAAGATATGAGCTTTTAAGCGCTAAATCTGTGAATCAATCGGAGAATCTACCACTTTATTCGCATTCTCTTTGACTCTTGCTCGCGCTTGATTTAGATTGTCTTTTGTAAATAAGAAGTAAGACAATGAACAAAATAAAAATAATAAAATACATTCTGTTGTTGACCACTTTGGTCACCGCCTACTCTGCTAGTGCATTTGAGTCATCATTTAGCTTGAACTTAAATGCGCTAGTCGTTAGCGTGTGTGCAATAATGTCATTACTGTTAATTTACTTTTTAACAGTTATTCACTCACTCAAGCGCTCACATTCCCAATTACAGCAATCTGAAAAACGCTTAAAAAGTACCGTAGAAGGTAGTGGTGACACGCTTTGGGACTGGAATATAAAAACCGGCAAAGTTATTCGTATTAACGACAAGTACGTGTTGAATAACAACAATCTAGTAGAATTCCCACCTAATAAAAGCCTTATACACCCTCGTGATTTAACTCATGTAGATTACCTACTAAAAAAACACTTTGCTGAAGAGAGTACTTTTTTTGAAGCTACTTATAGAATTAAAGATAGCTTTGGTAAATGGCATTGGGTACTCGACCGTGGAAAAATAATTGAAAAAGACGCAAACCTTAGCCCACTGAGAATGACTGGCACGGTGAGAGATATTTCTCAGCTCAAATCAACCGAAGAACGACTAAATCTATTTGCAAAATGCGTTGAGTCACTCACGGATGCACTGGCTATTTATGATAAAGATTTTAAGCTTGTTGATATTAATCCAAGCTTTTTAACTTTGTTTGGCGGTGTGCGTGAGCAATACCTTAAAAAAGAATTTCATTTAGCAGGTTACGACAAAAGCTACATAGAAACTATAAAAGACACCGTTCGAAAGCACGAGCATATTCAAGAAGAAGTAAAGCTGCGCAATAGCGACCATGCCCTACTGCCATTTGAAATTTCGATAGATGAAATTAAAAACGCGCAAAATCAAATAACTAATTACGTGGTGGTGTATTCTGATTTAACCGAGCGTAAAAAAACGGAGTCAGAGCTCAATAATTTATCCAATCGAGATCGCACCACCAGCTTACCTAACCGTAATTTATTTTTTTCTGATTTAAAAAAACTAGCAAAGCAGCATTCACACCATGCATTGTTAGTATTTGATTTAGATAACTTTAAAAAGATAAATGACTCATTGGGTCATCAGTTAGGTGACAGCTTGCTGGCAAAGCTTGCTATGCGCTTAAATAAGCTTACCCGTGAAAATGATGTATTTTATCGCCTTGGCGGCGATGAATTTGCGCTGGTTATGTCAAACACCAACGATATTCTCACTATCACCCGTATGGCTAAACAGTTTTTAGCGGCAATAGCTACACCGTTTAAAATGGCAGGTCATGAACTTGCTATCACCTCAAGCGTGGGTATAGTACTGTTCCCTGAAGATGGTAACACCCCTGAAATACTATTAAAGAACGCCGATACCGCTATGTATCATGCGAAAAAGAAAGGTAACAGCTACTTGTTCTTTAATGACACCATGAACCGCCAAGCAGTAAAGCGACTACAAATAGAAAACCTAATGCGCTTTGGCTTAAAAGAAGATCACTTTGAGGTGTATTATCAGCCTAAAATGAATATTCGTACTGGTAAGCTTGCTGGAATGGAAGCTTTAGTGCGTTTTATTACGCCGAAAAAGGGGGTTATTAGCCCGGGGGTATTTATTCCAATCGCCGAAGAAACAGGGCAAATTATTGAAATTGGTGAAGTGGTTTTAAACAAAGCTTGTCGTGACGTAAAACAATGGTTAGACGCTGGATTATTTAACGCTCGTGTTGCGGTAAATTTATCAGCAAAACAATTTAGCCTACCCGATTTAACTTCGCGCATTGATGTGATTTTACAAAAAAATGAACTGCCCTCTTACTTTTTAGAACTTGAGATCACCGAAGGCACCGTAATGGACGACCCACAAGAAGCCATTGCGATTATGCGCTCTTTAAGTGCCCGCGGCATTCATTTAGCTATGGATGATTTTGGTACTGGGTATTCGTCGCTGGCGTATTTGAAACAGTTTCCACTAAATACGCTTAAGGTAGATAAAGCCTTTATTGATGATATGAAGACAGAGCGTGGCCGCAATATGGTGGACTCTATTGTCACTATTGCACATAACCTTGATTTACATGTAGTTGCTGAAGGTGTAGAGCAAGCCTCACAAATAAGCATACTGGAAGAGCTTAACTGTGAAACACTTCAGGGTTATTACTACTCTAAACCACTCTCAAAAGATGAATTTACTGCGTTTTTAAAACAACAACAAAGCCAATCAAAACTCAGTTTAATTAGAGCAACAAGTTAAGCACGCCATAGGCACGTTTTTATGCCGGTATTGCGTATTAATGCACGTCGATAATGTAGATTAAATAAACACCACGCTGCAGGTCCCAACAATCCGCCTAAAAATAACCAGCGCTTCACAGGCATACCTTTTTTGATGGTTTCAATATACATAAGTGCGATAAACACACCGCTCAGTAAAATAAATAATACCATGGTCATCAAACTGCTTAAAAATTGAGGCGCGTATAATAGCGTTTAACTGGCTAAAATTAAAGCAACGTATTATTTAATTGTAGTCCTTTTAAATCAGACACAAAAAAGCCGAGCAACTTAAAAGCTCGGCTCTCAATTATCAATTCATCACAGCTTATTTGTCAGCACGACCCATAAACTTATGCTCGGCAGTATTAATGCGGATGCGATCACCCGTTGAAATATGCTCTGGTACTTGAATCGTTAAGCCCGTTGATAAGCGTGCAGGCTTTGAGCGAGCGCTTGCTGAAGCTCCCTTAATTGAAGGGTCGGTTTCTTCAACAACAAGTTCAACACTTGAAGGAAGATCAAGACCTACAGCAGTACCGTCAATTACAATAACGTGCACACCTTGGGTTTCTTCATTAACAAATTGAATTTCTTCCGCTATGGCGTCTTTATTTAAATTGTAAGGCGTGTAATCTTCATTATCCATGAAGACATACTCATCCCCATCAATATACGACAGCATGGCTTCACGACGGGTTAAATCAGCAAGATTAAGCATATCGCTGTCTTTAAATGTTTCGTCAACTTTACTACCCGTTACTACATCGTATAAACGCATACGGTATAAACTACCACCAGCACGACCTTGTGGTACTGAGCGTACGATATCTTTTACTACTAATACACGGCCATTAAAGTCAATAGCCGTCCCTTTTTTAACATCACTCGCCTTTGGCATGGGTGAATTCCTATTGTTTTTTTGATTGCGAGAAACATACCACGAAACTGATTTTGTTCAACAATAAAGTGATATGATTAGCTTCTTACTTCGTATTGACTTATAAATCTGTAATTTAGACTGAAACACGTGTTATCTAGTGGCAAAAAGCTGCTATGGTTAAGTTATCGATTATGACCTCAAGGAATGGCTCATGAACCAACAAACTGTACATACTTATTTAATGAACAAACCGTTAGTTAAACTAACGCAACCTTTTGCTAAAGATGTTGATGTATATAAAGTAAACCATAAGATGTTCGCCACCCTTGCACTGAGCAATGAGGGTGAAACCGATGAAAACGGCGAACCTATTTGGTGGCTAAACTTAAAGTGCGACCCTGATGAAGCACAGTCATTACGAGATATTTTTCCTTCGGTGATTCCAGGTTATCATATGAATAAACGCCTTTGGAATACAGTGATTTTAGACGGCTCAATACCACAAGGTGAAATTGAGCGTATGATTGATAATTCATTTAATTTGGTGGTCGACAACATGCCAGATAAAGACAAACAGGCTATTGAAGCCTTACTGTAAATAAGCGTCTATATCTCTATATTTTCTGATTATCAAACATAAAAAAAGCCGCATAATTTGCGGCTTTTTTACGTTAACTTAAGACATTAATCTTTGTGTTCAGTCATCTCACTTTGAGTATCAGTCGATTTATTATCTGCCTGCTCTGACTCAACTTCAGCTGTTTTAGTGGCTGTAGTGTAAAACTTATCGCCTTTATCAGCCATTGCAACCAGTGATTCACAGGGTGCAAAAATGGAATTGCTGTTAGCCAATGTAGACATATCAGAGCTTATTTTACTCGCACCTAATTTGTCCATGTAGCTAAATGGGCCACCTAAGAACGGTGGGAAACCAATACCAAAAATAGCACCAATATCACCATCACGCGGGCTTGCGATAATACCATCATCTAAACAACGAGCCGCTTCATTAAGCATTTGTGAAACACAGCGCTTAGCAATCTCGTTTTTATTTAAACGTGGGGCTGGGGTTACACCTAGTAGCTCATAGACTGACTCATCAACCTTCTTACCTTTCTTGTCGTATTCATAAAAGCCGCGCCCTGTTTTACGACCAAGACGTTTTGAATCAATCATGCGTGAGAAAGCATCGGGTCCTTTAAAACGCTCACCCAATTCTTTTTCAAGAATTGGCGCAATTTTAGATCCAATATCAATACCTACTTCGTCCAGCAATGCCAACGGTCCAACAGGAAAACCAAACTCGACTAAAGCCGCATCTATTTTTTCAATCGGCTCACCAGCAAGCATTAAGTTAGCCGCTTCATTAAGGTATGGCGCTAAAATACGGTTTACATAAAAACCAGCCATATCTTTTACCACAATTGGCGTTTTACCTTGCTTACGTGCAAAGTTAACTACACGAGCAATGGTTTCTTGTGACGTGCCTTCATGAGGAATGATCTCTACCAGTGGCATTTTCTCTACTGGCGAGAAATAATGTAAACCAATTACATTTTCAGGGCGTTCTGCTTTTGCTGCAATTTGCGAAATAGGTAATGACGAAGTATTACTTGCAAAAATAGTATTCGCTTGGCATTGCTGCTCAACATCAGCAACCATACCTTGCTTAAGCTCTAAATCTTCAAATACCGCTTCTATCACTAAATCTATGTGCTTAAAGCCGCTGTAATCCGTAGTGCCAGTAATGCGGTTCATGGTTAACTGCATATCAGCTTTAGACATAATACGGCGCTTAAGGCGTTTATCTAAGATTTTGTATGTGTAGTTCATGGCATTACTTATGCCCTGCTCTGCCACATCTTTAATACGTACCGGCAATTTAGCCTTAACCGCACTTACATGGGCAATACCTGCGCCCATTAATCCGCCACCTAACACAGCAGTTTTACTAATCGCAGGAGCGTCATCGTTGCGCCATTCTTTTTTCATTTCAGTGGTTGCAAAGAAAATACCGCGAAGTGCTTTAGACTCATCACTCATTACTAACGTAGCAAAGCCTTCGGCTTCGGTTTTATACGCTTTCATTTCATCAAGCTCTACGCTTGCACGAACCGCTTTAATAATCGCAAGCGGCGCTGGGTAGTGACCACCTGTTTTTTTAAGTACGTTTTCTTTAGCTTTTTTAAAGATAAAGTTACGACCAAACGGGTTTGATTCTAATAACTTGCTGACCTTATCAAGTTTAGGCTCTTTAGCTTGTGGCTTTTTCTTCGCAGCAAACTCTTTGGCCACTTTTAGCAGTACGCTTTGTGGAACACAATCATCCAATACACCGGCTTTTTTAGCTTGTTTTGGACGAATTTGCTTACCAGTTAGCATCCACTCAAGGGCTTTTTGAATACCCACGATTTTAGTTAAGCGTTGTGTACCACCACCGCCAGGCAATAAACCTAGTTGTACTTCTGGTAAACCAATTTTAGTTAAATCGCTATCTGTACCAACGCGATAATCACATGCTAAAGCAAACTCTAAACCACCACCTAAAGCAGCGCCGTGAATAGCACTAACCGTGGTATACGGTAGTTTTTTCATATCAAAAAATGCTTGATGGCATAACTCACTAATAGCTAATGCATCTTCGCGTTTTTCAACGCTGTCTAGCATTTTCACATCAGCACCGGCAATGAAGTTATCACTTTTGCCACTAATAAATACCATACCTTTCACTGCATGCTCTTTAGCTTGTGCTAATAATGCTTTTAAATCATCAGCAAAGCTGTCACGCAGGGTATTCATTTTTTCACCCGGCACATCAATGGTTACCACGGCTATTTTGTTATCATCAACCGTTAAATTAAATACTGAATCTGTCATTACGCACTCTCCAATACAAAGGCTGCACCTAAACCACCCGCAGCACAGGCAGTCGTTAACGCTAAACCACCGCCACGACGCTTAAGCTCGTATAAGCTTTGTGTAATTAAACGCGCGCCGGTTGCCGCAAATGGGTGACCATAAGCGAGTGAACCGCCGTTAACGTTAAACTTATCCATGTTAATTTCACCTATGGCTTTATTACGCCCTAAGTGCTCTTGTGCAAATTTATCTGAAGCAAACATTTTCATATTCGCTAAGGTTTGCGATGCAAACGCTTCATGCATTTCAATAAGGTCTAAATCAGCTAACGTAATACCTGCTCTATCAAGCGCGATTGGCGTTGAGTGGGCAGGCCCCATTAGCATGTCTTTTTCTACGCCTATGGCTGAAAACGCAAAACTGCGTACGTAGCCTAATATTTCGTAACCCAATGCTTTTGCTTTGCTTTCGCTCATCATTAACACTGCAGCTGCGCCATCGGTTAATGGGGTTGCATTAGCGGCAGTCACAGAGCCGTGCTGACGGTCAAATACCGGTTTAAGCTTAGCGTAGCCTTCAACCGTTGAGTTTTTACGAATATTGTTATCTTCTTCAATAAAGCTTTTATAAGGCGGTAAGTGCGCCGTCATTACTTCATCTTTTAACTTGCCATCGGCCCAAGCTTGAGTTGCTAATGAGTGAGAACGATGTGCTAAAGCATCTTGATCTTCACGGCTAATATTATGGGTTTTAGCCATTTGCTCAGCTGTTTGTCCCATTGATAAACCCGTTGAGTACTCAGCAACCGCTGGCGGTACTGGTAATAAATCTTTTAAACGTAGTTTTGAGAATATTTTTAAACGCTGACCAAGCGTACGGGCTTTGTTTAAATCGACTAAACTGCCGGCTAATTTTTTACTTACACCAATTGGCAATACAGACGATGAATCGGCACCACCAGCAATACCCACGTTTACAGAGCCTGCCATAATAGATTCGGCAACATTTGCAATTGCTTGAAAGCTAGTTGCACACGCACGTGACACTGAATATGCATCAACGCCCACTGGCATACCTGTACCTAATACAATTTCACGTGCAATATTTGGCGCTTCTGGCATTTGTACTACTTGACCAAAAACCAGTTGATCGATTTCTGACTTGTCGAAATTTAATCGCTCAAGCATTTCATTAACTACTAGCTTACCCATATCCAATGCTGGTACATGGTGAAACGCAGTTGCTTGCTTAGCAAAAGGAGTACGTAGGCCGCTTACAATGGCAATACGGTCGCCTTTTGGTGTTTTAAGTATGTTTTGCTCAGACATTTATTATTCTCTCCCGCTGACAGGTCAGACCTGTATGTTTTCCTCGATTCTAAACAACCCGTGTGATAAAGCCAATAGATAAACGTAAATTAATCATAAAGCGCCATTGTAAATCACTACATACATTGTGTAAGGGTAATACAATAGGCTTTTTTAGCAGGTTTTACAAAGTTTTGTGTTAGGCTAAAAAGCGTTAAAAAATAACGAACTATTTTCAAAAAATCAGTCTAACTCTTGAGTTATCCACTTATAAACCTTATAACTAGCTCAGTATTTGTTACCTAACCACTTTAGGTATTATTTAAGCTGACGAGGACAGTCCACTTATTATGGCAGCTAACGCATTTTCAAACTTAAAAACGTATTTAGACACCCAAATTATTGGCCAGCCAGCGCTCACTCAAGCACTCTTAATTGCTATATTAGCCGATGGTCATTTACTTGTTGAAGGCCCTCCGGGGCTTGCAAAAACGCGAGCGGTTAATGCTTTAGCAAAAGGTATTGAAGGCTCGTTTCAGCGTGTTCAGTTTACCCCAGACTTATTACCTGCCGATGTAACCGGCACTGATATTTATCGTCAACAAACCAGTGAGTTTGTGTTTGAAAAAGGCCCTTTATTTCATAACCTCATATTAGCGGATGAAATAAACCGAGCACCAGCGAAAGTACAATCAGCTTTATTAGAAGCAATGGCCGAGCGCCAAGTTACTGTGGGCAAAAATACGTATCCACTTAGTGACCTGTTTTTAGTGATGGCAACACAAAATCCGCTTGAGCAAGAAGGGACCTACCCACTACCTGAGGCGCAATTAGACCGTTTTTTATTACATTTAAGTATTAATTATCCAGGTGCAGAGCACGAGCTTGATATTTTACGCCTAACCCGTGGTGAAGCACTTAGTGATGAAGCCCCAGTGCTTGAGCAAATTTCGCAAGCAGAGCTGTTTGCCGCTAGAAAAGCGATTTTGGGTCTGTATTTAGCAGAGCCACTAGAGCAATACTTAGTTCAGTTGATTATTGCTACTCGAGAAGGCGCAAACTTAGATGAGCAACTTGGCCGCTGGATTGAATACGGCGCCAGCCCACGTGCCACGATTGCTTTGGATAAATGTGCCCGCGCTCATGCGTGGTTAAGTGGTCGTGATTTTGTATCGCCTGACGATATTCAAGCTGTGGTACATAATGTATTACGCCATCGTATTATTTTAAGTTACGAAGCACAGGCCGATGGTATTACAAAAGATCAGGTTATTAGCCGTATTGTTGAACTAGTTGCTGTACCTTAAGTTATGCAAACACACTTTGATTCTCAGGCATGGCTTAAATTAAGTCATAGCCATGGTGTTAATTTATCGCTTAAAGAGCTGATGTATTATAAAGCAAAAGCGCAACTGCTTGAGCTGGCACCTAAAGTTAGAATAAAAAATACCTTAGCGGGGCAATATCTAGCGCCGCATAAAGGCCGTGGCATGGAGTTTGCCGAAGTGCGCCATTACCAACACGGTGATGACATACGCTCTATTGATTGGCGGGTCACGGCTCGTACCGGTGAAACCCACACCAAACTTTTTCAAGAAGAAAAAGAACGCCCGGTATTTGTATTTACCGACTTTTCAAACTCCATGTTATTTGGCTCTCAATTATTATTAAAGTCGGTGCAAGCTGCACATATTAGCGCCTTAGTTGCATGGTCTGCTTGCCAACGTGGCGATAGAATTGGCGGTATTGTGTTTAATCAGCACTCGCATTTAGAGCTTAAACCTAGTGCCCGTGAAAAGGCCGTGTTAAAGCTGTGTCATAATTTATGCGACGCCCATCAGCAGGCACTTGAAAATATTGATAAACCTGCCAGTAATAACTTTAGTGACAACCTTAAGCGTTTAAATCACTTAGCTAAACCCGGTAGTTTGGTTTATATCGTATCCGATTTTAACGCCTTAGATGACGCCAGCTTTAAACAACTCGAATTACTTGCGCGGCACTGTGAGTTAATAGGCTGCCATATTAGCGACCCCTTCGAGCATAAGTTACCTGCTTTCCAACAAGCGGTTACGGTAAGTGCTAATAATCAGCAGTTTGCCCTCCCTTTGATGGATAACAGTTTTAGAGAACGATTTGCCAATAATGCCGAGCAAGCATTTAGCGCGCGTATTAATCGTTTAACAAAATCTGGGCTTAACCTATTATCATTCGATGCAGCCACTGCGCTGGAACTGCAATTAGTGAGAAGATAAATCATGCAAACCTCCCCACTTGATGGCCTTCACGATATTATTGCTCCCTCTCACGTTGACTGGTGGCCGTTAGCCCCTGCTTGGTGGGTAGTTATTAGCATTGCACTGTGCTTAGTGTGTGGCTTAATTATAATTATGTACAAAAACTATCAATTTAAAAAACCAAAACGTAATGCGATTAAATTAGCTAATCAACAACAATCAGCGCAGCAATTGCATATTATTTTAAAGCGTTTAGTGATCACCTATTACGATCCACGCTTAGCAGCGCAATCCACAGCTAACTGGTGTAAAACCCTAAGTCAACTTGCTGCAATTCGTTTTAATGAAGATGAAATTTCAAGCCTATATAGCACAGCACAAACACCACCGGCACTCAGTGATAAGTTTCGCCAAGCTATTAAACAATTTAAGCTAAAGGAGCCACTGCATGTTTGAATTTAGCTGGCCATGGCTGTTTTTATTACTGCCGCTTCCTTTAACGTTACTGCTATTAAAACCCGCAGCAAGTAATGCAACGACACGTTTACGCATCCCAAGTTTTGCATCGCATAATTTAAATAATCAACATGTAGAGCCCAGTGCACGTAAGTTAAACACTCTTGAATGGTTGCTATGGGCATTATTAGTAACAGCATCGGCTAACCCTACTTGGTTAGATGAGCCTATATCGCTGCCTAATGAAGGTCGCGACATTATGCTCGCTGTGGATTTATCCGGCTCAATGACAGAACAAGACATGGCTTATAATGGCCAATATGTTGACCGTTTAACTATGGTTAAAGCAGTGCTTAGCGATTTTATAGAGCAGCGTCAAGGCGACAGACTTGGGCTAATATTGTTTGGTGATACAGCGTTTTTGCAAACACCTCTCACCCGTGATGTAAAAACCGTCAGCAAAATGCTTACTGAAGCACAAATAGGTTTAGTAGGACGTGCCACGGCTATTGGTGACGCTTTAGGCTTATCGGTTAAACGCTTTGCTAGTAAAAAAGAAAGTAATCGCATTGTGGTGTTGCTAACAGATGGACAAAACACCGCAGGAAACCTTGACCCCGAAGATGCCCTATTACTAGCTCGTGAAGAAGGCATAAAAGTGTACACCATCGGAGTCGGCTCAGATAACCCTCGTGGCTTTAGTTTATTTAATATGGGCTCTGGGGGCAGCAATTTAGATGAGAGTTTACTGAAAAATATTGCCGAACAAACAGGGGGTCTGTACTTTAGAGCCAAAGATGTCGCTGGGTTGCAACAAATCTATGCAGAGCTTGATAAACTCGAGCCAATTAGTGCCGATGAGCAGACCTTTCGCCCGCAAACAGCCTTGTTTTATTATCCGTTATTACTGGCCATTCTATTAATAAGTGCAATGGCATTTTTAAAAACAGTACGTGCATTGAAGGAGCCAAGCTAATGGATTTTGAGTTTATTCGCCCCGCTATTTTATGGCTGCTACTCCCTGCCCTAGGGCTGTTTTTTATTGCCATGCTTAAAAAGAAAAAAGCCCAATCGGCGCCACTCATTGCGCCACATTTAGCACAATTTGTTATGAGTGAATCAAATAATCAGGCTCGTCAGCCGCTGTGGCTAGTTGCGTTATTTTGCAGTTTAGCCATTATATTTAGTGCAGGCCCGAGTTTTGAGGAAAAGCAAGTCCCTGTATTTCAAAGCAAAAGTGCCCGCGTTATTGTAATGGATATGTCGTACTCTATGTATAGCACCGACATTGCTCCTAATCGATTAATGCAATCTCGCTTTAAAGCCCTCGATATGATTGAGTTATTTAAAGAAGGTGATACTGCATTAGTAGCCTACGCAGGCACTGCCTATGCCATTTCTCCACTGACCAATGATGCAACCACCCTTGCTAATCTTATTCCTAGTTTGAGCCCTGAAATTATGCCTGATAAAGGCTCCAACGTGCTGGCAGGTTTAGACATGGCGCAAGAGCTGCTCACTCAAGCAGGCTACCTAGATGGTGATATTATTTTGATCACCGATGGTATTGAACAACAACAGCAAAGTGATATAAGTGGTTTTACTAACAGTAGCCAGTATCGACTTAATATTTACGGTATTGGCACTGAGCAAGGTGCACCAATAAAGTTACCTGAAGGCGGATTTTTAAAAGATAATTACGGCCAAATTGTAGTGCCTACACTCAATGGTTCTTTACTCAAAGGAATAGCAAAGAATAGTGGCGGCCAATACGCTAATTATCAACCAAGTAATAGCGATATTGCCATTTTTTCACCGCAAGCAAACAGTGAAATACTAAAAAGTGAAAAACCAAATTTAGCCTTGTGGCGAATCGATGCTGGCATTTATGGCTTGCTTATTTTGCTGCCCTTAGCTCTATACTTATTTAGGCGCTCTGCGTTTATTGGTGCGGTGCTATTGCTAAGCTTTATACCTCAGCAAAATGCCCATGCAGTAGAGTTACCAACGCTATTTAAAAATACCGATCAGCGTGCATTAGAAGCTTACAACAACCAAGAGTACCAACAAGCAGCGCAAGCGAAGTCCAACGCTCTCAAAGGCGCTGCACTTTATCAGCAAGGTCAGTTTGAAGGCGCTCTGAACGAATTTAGTCAAGATAAATCAGCTACTGGTTATTACAATTACGGTAATGCACTGGCTAAAGCCGGACAATTAGAGGCTGCTATAAACGCTTACAAACAAGCGCAATCACTGCAGTCTGATTTTACCCAAGCAGCCGATAACCAAGCGTTAGTTGAGCAGTTACTTAAGCAACAGCAAGACCAAGAAAACCAACAAGGTAATGATTCGCAAAATCAAGATGATCAAAGTCAAGATGATGCAGATAAATCAAAACAAGATCAGCAAAAAAACGGCGATAAAAATAACGCAGATAAAAGCGAAGATAACAGTCAAAACAGTGAAGAGCAGCAATCGGGTGAGCCCTCGGAGCAATCAAAAGATCAACAAAGCCAATCTGGTGAGCAGTCAGATGAACAAAATCAGCCTGACATGCAAGCTCAATCACAAAACCAACAAGACGAGAACAAAGACGACGATAGTAAGCCTCAGCAAGACGAGCAACAAAGTCAACCCAATCAAATGAATGAGCAACCGCCATCAGATGAGCAGAAGCAGCAAGCACAACAACAAGCTATGCAAGCACAGGCGGCTGAACTCACTAATGAAGAAAAAGAGAAAGCACAGCAACTAAATCAGTTACTAAGAAAAGTGCCCGACGATCCCGCTATTTTATTAAGAAACAAAATGCAATTAGAAGCCCAAAAAAGACAATATCAACGCCGTCCAACAGGAGTAGAAAAATCATGGTAATGCGATTATTTTGCTGTTTATTGCTATTAACTGCCATGCCATTAATGGCCGCCACTTCATTAGAGGCAAGCGTAGATAAAAACCCGGTACTGGCAGGTGAGTTTTTTATGCTCAATATTAGCGTTGATGATTCAATCAAAGGGCAACAACCCGATACTTCAGCGCTGTTAAAGGATTTCGTAGTCGGCCCTATGAGCTTAAGTAGCCGCACCAACATTATTAACGGTAGCATTAAAAAACAAACATCGTGGTCTGTTAAGTTAATGACTCGCAAAGCCGGCGAATACACAATTCCTTCTTTTAGTGTTGCAGGGCTCAGCTCTCAACCAATAAACTTGTCGGTTAAAGAGCGAAGCAGCGATGCGGGCAAAAATGATGATATATTTTTAAAAAGCTCGCTTACAAATAACAGCTTATTTGTGCAAGAGGCTGGCGTTTACACCATTAAACTTTACTTAGCTAAAGAGCTACTTGATGGCAGCTTAAGCACGCCAAGCATGGAAGATGCTCAACTCACCCAGCTAGGTAAGCAAAGTGAAGATTATGAACTGGTTAACGGTAAACGTTATTTAGTGATCACCCGTAATTATTTAATTCAGCCGCAAAAAAGTGGTGCATACACCATTGAAGCACCGGTTTTTCAAGGGCGTGTTCAACAAAACTATCGCCAACTAGAGGTGTCGGCACTTGGCGATGAACAACAGATTGAAATCAAACCCATCCCTGAGAATTATCAAGGTGATTGGTTACCCAGTGAATTAGTAAGTCTAACCGAGCAATGGCAACCAGACGATAATACCGTTGAGGCCGGCACGCCAATAACACGCACTATTATGCTTACCGCATTAGGGGTTACTAAGGAGCAACTACCCGAAATTGATATGCCTACTATAGATGGTATTCGCAGCTACCCAGATGAAAAAGAGACTAATAATGCAGTACGCGATGGTCGAGTGGTATCACAGCAAAGCGCCTCATTTGCGCTACTACCACAAACACCAGGCACTTATACATTGCCTGAAATTACCCTGCCTTGGTATAACACCAAAATGAACCGAATTAGTTACGCAACTTTACCAGAACGCACAATTACGGTAACACCAAGTACCACAGCGCCAGCAAACTCACTAAATACACCCGTTGAAAGTACTTTAAACAACACGGATGCAGAGCCAACGCAGCAAGCGCTCAGCGTGCAACGCCACACTAGTACGCCTCTATGGCTTATTATTGTAGCCGTATTAGGTTACATATTATGGATTGTGACCCTGGTTCTTTACTTTATGAAACGCTCAGCTAAAGAAGTGCAACAAACGACGCAAGCAAATCATAGAGGCAATCAGCAAGCAGATTTAAAAACACTGCAAATACTTGCTAAAAGCCATGATAATAAAGCATTTTACGATGCACTTAATCTATACGCGCTAACTCGAACAGATAAAAAGGTAGGAGCTCTCACCCATTTATGCGCTATGATAAACAACTCGCAGTTCACTGCGCAGGTAAATAATTTACAAGCACAGTTGTACGGTAACCAATCGGCTAGCACTGATTTAGAAGCGATTGTTAGTTTATTAAAAAAACATCAATCGCACACAGCTAAGTCATCATCTGCGTTAAAAGAGCTATATTCTTAATAAGAATCTTAGTTACTTTTTTGGCCTATAATAATTTTAATTAAAAAGTGCTTATGTTTGGAAATAAAAAATCGAATGATCGGGTCTTAATTAATATGGCTGAAAAACAACAACGCTATGAAGCCTTGGTTCATGTTTATCATAAGGAACTCTATCGCTTTGCTTACTGGTTATGTAACGATCCGACTATTGCTGATGACTTAGTGCAAGAAACCTTTTTGCGTGCATGGCGCTCGCTTGATTCGTTACTCGACCAAAAAGCAGCTAAGCCATGGTTGCTGACCATTTTAAGGCGTGAGAATGCCAGACGCTTTGAGCGCAAGCAATTTGATTACAGTGATGTAGATAACGACACATTGGTGGATCAAACCAGCCATAGTTTAGATACAGCAATGGAACAAACCGTTATTCAGCGACAAATTTCTTTATTGGCTGATGACTACAAGGAGCCGCTGTTGCTACAGGTGGTAATGGGCTGCACCGGAGATGAAATTGCAGACATTCTTAACTTAAATAAAAATACTGTTATGACACGTTTATTCCGAGCAAAAAATCAACTTAAAGAGGCATTAAGCCGTGATGATGAACAACTTAAAGGAGCATCAAAATAATGGGTGAACTTGAGTTTCGTCGCCGCACGATTGCGCAGCCAAATGAGCTGGACAAAGAGCTTCAGGAATTTGCAAACAGCAGTGCCGACAGACAACAATTTTTAAATGAAAGCAAAGCATTCGATAAACAACTCGACGACGCGCTTGATATTACTGTACCTGACAATCTTGCTGAACGAATTATTTTAAACACCTCGTTAAAAGAAAAAGCTAGAACAGATGAACTTGAGCAAAAGGATAACGTGGTTAGTACACGCTCATGGTTTAAGTTCGACCGAATGCATTTGGCTTTGGCAGCTTCGTTTGTGATTGCAGTTAGTGCGTTTATGTTTAGCGAAGAACAAAGTATTAATCAAACGGCTGGTGAGCATGCACTAGCCCATGTTTACCATGAAATTTATGCGTTAAATAAAACTCAACAAATTAGCATCCAAACTGTCAATGAAAAGCTGGCTTTACTTGGCGGCCATATTAGTGATTTACCTGGCAAAGTGACTTATGTTAACTTTTGCGATTTTCAAGGTGAGAAAGGTATTCATTTAGTGTTTGAGTCTGACTTTGGGCCTATGACCGTGTTTATTGTGCCAAGCGATAATCAAATCTTTGAAATTGGCTCTGATGATTTTAATGACTCTCGCTATGCTGGCCATATAAATCGTGGCAAACAGGCCGATACCGTGCTAATTGCAAGCCTTGGCTCACCAGTTGATATGTATAATGAACGTATTTCAGGTGCTATTCGCTGGCTTTAAGCCATTATAGAAATAAAAAACCGCAACGAGTGTGCGGTTTTTTTATTATTTAAAAGCCAAAGCCTCTTACTGATTACTTACAAACATCAGCAACTGCGTTAGCAAAGTAGTTGATATTTGCTTGGCTAATACCTGCTACGTTAACACGGCTAGAACCGACAATGTAAATACCGTATTCTTTTTGCAAGCGCTCGATTTGCTCTTTATTAATACCTAAGAAAGAGAACATACCGTGTTGGCGGTCAATAAACGAGAAGTCTTGAGCAATGTCTTTCGCTGCCAGGCTGTCTTTAATTAAACTACGTAACCCATTAATACGGTTACGCATTTCATCAAGTTCACTGTGCCATAGCTGCGTTAACTCTGTGCTGCTTAAAATAGTGTTTACGATGTCTGCACCGTGCGCTGGCGGCATAGAATAAATGCTACGTACCACACTTAATAACACCGAGTTTGAAATATCAGCTGTTGCACTGTCTTTTGCAATGATTGAACAGGCACCAATACGCTCACGGTATAAGCCGAAGTTTTTAGAACATGATGAACAAATGATCAACTCTTCAACCGCATTGGCTAAAATACGTAAACCATTCGCATCTTCTTCTAAAGAAGAGCCAAAACCTTGATATGCAATATCAATTAATGGCGTAAAACCCACATCTTTTGCAAGTTCAGCAATAGTATTCCATTGTGTTTCGTTTAAATCCATACCACTTGGGTTGTGACAACATGCATGTAATAACACCACATCGCCCTTAGGCACCTGTGTTAGTGTTTCAACCATTTCATCAAACAATAAATCTTTGTTTTCGTAGTCGTAGTATGGGTATTCTTTTACCGTTAAGCCTGCAGCTTCAAATAAGCTAATGTGGTTAGCCCACGTTGGGTTAGTAACCCATACAGTAGCGCCTGGATTACAACGTACAATAAATTCTGCTGCAACACGAAGTGCGCCTGTACCACCAGGTGCTTGTGCTGTGCGTACGCGATTAGCTAATAATGCCGGGTGCTCACCAAGAAGAAGATTTTCCATTTGTTGACAGTAATCTAAGTTACCAGCAAGCCCAATGTAAGATTTGCTCATTTCATTTTCTAAACGAAACGCTTCTGCTTTTTTTACTGACTTTAATACAGGGGTATTCCCCTGCTCGTCTTTATATACACCAACCCCTAAGTCAATCTTATTTGGGTTAGTATCTTGCTTGTAGGCCGCCATAAGGCCAAGAATAGGGTCTGTTGGTAATGGTTTTAATACTGAGAACATTGGCTATCTCTTCGTTATTTAGGGGTTAGCTGTTGCGCTAAGCTTAACATAAAAACTCACTTGATTGACTAGTGTTATTTACACTAAAAAGTGAGGAATTTTAATACAGCACGCAATTAATAACGCGAGCGTGGCTTTATCAAAAAAATCAGTGTTAAAAGCTTCACCATCAACAATACCTATACATTGCTGTTGTGCATTAAATAGCGGTAAACAGGCTTCTGCTTTTACTTTCGGATCGCAAGTGTAATATTCACCGCCTGCTGCCAAATATTGCTCAACGTTATTGATAACGCGTCCTTTACCGCTAAGCGCTACCTGAACGTTATTGCTGGCAGTCGCAAATTCAGCAGTAAGCGGAAATAAAGGACGACTCGGCGCACCAAAATAAGCCAGCTTTAATAACTGCTCCCCTTCATTGGTGTGGGTATTCTGATAAATGCCGTACCAATCAAGCTTTGTGTTTTCAATGACGTAGTCAACAATCAATTGAAGTTGCGCTAATTTTTCAGTTGTTTGCGTACTTTGGCTGACATAATCGCTTAGTTTAAACGGCTCATCCTGTAGGTAACCAAATAAACTACATGCCCCACCTTCACCTAGCTCAGGAATTTGGTATTCCCAACGCACGGCTGGTGCAGCATTTTTATTTAGATATTGCTCAAGCTTTTCTAGCTCAGCGTGAATTAACTGTGGCTCAACATTAGGTTGAGCATACTCTAAGTAAGAATTAACCATTTGGACGTCCATACATCTATAATGCCGAAATAGTAGCATGGATGTTTTTATAGCGCTAGCCAATTTAAAGCGCTTTTTTAAAATCTTTAAACACTTTTATTCATAGATATAATTGTGGTATTTAAACAGGTTGTTTTATCTTTGGGGGCATTAAAAGGTGTTCAGCTTTGGTGCAAAAATTACGCCTTTGCTTCACAAATTTGTTATTATTTGCCGCATTATTATATTCAATCTTAAGTAGGTTAATTATGAGTGATAGTCACTTAGTGTATTCAACAGCAACAGGGCGAATTGATCAGCCAAAGCCAGAAAAAGAACTGGATGTAAAACTATTTAAAGACGGGTCAATTCGCATAGAACGTCAAACCAAAGGCCGAAAAGGTAAAGGTGTAATGCTGGTTGTTGGTCTTGATCCACAACAGCATGATTTGAAAAAGTTAGCAAAAACAATAAAAAGTAAGATGGGCCAAGGGGGCGCGGTAAAAGAAGATGTTATTGAAGTACAAGGTGATGATCGCGACAAATTAAAAGCGATTTTAGAGGGATTAAAATTTAAAGTAAAAATTGCGGGTGGTTAACCCGCAATTCTTGCTTATTTAATAATTTTTAGCGCTGCTAATTGATCAAATAATGCGGGAATATCATCCTCAGCCACTGGCTTACTAAAATAATAGCCTTGAACAATAAAACAATTATTATTTTGTAAAAACTCAACTTGCTCGATTGTTTCGACTCCTTCGGCAACTACATCAAGCTTCAGCTTTTGTGCCATAGCAATAATGGCCGCAGTGATCTCCATGTCGTTATCATCCTCAGGTATATCTTTGACAAACGAGCGGTCAATTTTAAGAATATCGACAGGGAAACGCTTAAGGTAACTCAGTGAAGAATAACCCGTACCAAAGTCATCAATAGAAATTGAGATACCCAACTTTTTAAGTTGATGTAACTGATCAATAGCTGCTTCAACATTCCCCATCAGCATGCTTTCGGTTAATTCAAGATGCAGACTTTTAGCATTAATCTGCGTCTCTATAATTATTTTTTTCAGCATAGGCACTAAGCTTGCGTCTTTAAACTGTCTTGCTGACAGATTGATCGACATATTACTTGCTCTACCTTGTTGTTCTAGTCGCTTCGTAAACTCACACGCTTGTTGTAGCACCCATTTACCGAGCTCTACAATTAAACCCGTTGCCTCAGCTATCGGAATAAACTTAGTTGGAGGAATAAACCCTTGCGTAGGATGGAACCAACGAAGTAATGCTTCATATCCCACCACGCTATTATCGCGACAATCAACTTGTGGCTGGTAATGTAGCGTGAGTTGCTTTTCTTTAATTGCATGACGCAATTCATTTTCTAGGAATAATCGTTCATTAGCTGCCGCATTTAGATCTTGGCTATAAAAATGGAAAGTGTTACGCCCTTTGGCTTTGGCCTCATACATGGCTAAGTCGGCATGCTTTAGTAACTGATCTTCTTCTAGGCTATCAAATGGTGCTAAGGTGATGCCAATACTTGCACTGACAATTACTTCATTGCTGCCAAGTTTTATCGGCTGGTTTAAGGTTTTTTGTATGGTGTCAGCGACTTCAGATGCTTCTTTTTGATGTTCAATACCACTGAGTAAAACAGCAAATTCATCCCCACCTAAACGGGCTATGGTATCTTCTGCTCGTAAGCGCTGTTTTAAGCGTGTTGCCACTTCAACTAACAGCTGATCACCCGCATCATGACCTAAAGTATCGTTAATACGCTTAAATTCATCCAGATCAAAATAAAATAAAGCAAACGAGTAACGCCCTCTCTCAGCAAGCGCCATCGACTTCCTGAGCTGCATTCTAAAGAATGTACGGTTAGCAAGCCCGGTTAGTGTGTCAAAGTAAGCGAGCTGTTCCATTTTTCGTTGGCTTTCTTTCACAAACGAAATATCTTGCGCTGATGCCACGTAACTGGTTATTTTACCACCGTCTTCTCGAATAGGTGACACACTAAGCGATACCCATATTGGCGACTTGTTTTGCGCTTCAATAAGCGTATCTCCTCGCCAGTAATTACGATTACGCAAATCAATGTCAATATCCTCTACCAACATGGTCATTTCATTGGCAATAATTGTCAGTAATGGCTGACGCAAGAAATCATTTTCGACAAAATCAGTCATCTCTAACATTTTTGGATTAACGTATTCAATAACAAAATTTTCATCGGTGATCACCACCCCTGTACCCGAGAACGCAACCGCTTTAGACAAGCGATTTGCAGCTTTCTCTGCGATTTCTTTTTCTATTATGCGCTGGTTTAAGCCGTCAATGAGTTTGCGAATTTCAATGGTCATATCTTTGAATGAACCATTAAGCGTACCAATTTCATCTTTATTTTCTTTTGGAAACTCAATCTCTAACTGGCCTTTACCAAAGTTAGTAACTGCATAAACCAATGAATGTAAGCGTCTTAATACCAATTGGTAAAGTGCTTGGTGTAATAATAAAGCAACTAAAATGGCATACAGAATAAATAGGCCAAAAAACTTAAGCTTTAAGTCTTTCAATGCCGATAACGTTGAGGAGCGCTTTTTATATACACCCACATACCAGTTTACACCTTCAACTTTATGGATATTTATAATGTAGTCTTCATCATTTAATGAAAATGAATCGGCATATTCTGGTAATTGTATTTGCCCTGCGTTATCAATAACACGCTTTAGTTCTGGAGAAATAAAGTCATCTGGTAATAGCTTTTTGCCTGCCTCTCCGTACTCTTTATAATTTTCAGAGGTTAAGTTCGGATGTGCTAATAGCTGTCCTTGTTTATCAAACACTACTAAGTGTTTTTCCTTTCCACCGACGGGTAATTGCGATATGAGTGAGTTTAGTGAAATATCGCTACCGGTAACCCCTAAAAACTCATCATCTTGATAAATGGGAACAATTAAACTGACTACCCATTTATTCCAAACTTCATCATAGTAAACTTTTGACCATTGAGGCTCTCGTTGTGGGTTAGTTAAAGACTTCGCATAATTGAAGCTATCACTTTGGTTGAATGTATAATTTCCAGGCACATTAAGCGCCCAGTTTGGCGGTGCGACACGAATAAAGTTATCTTCAGTTATAAGATAAAAATTATAGAAATCTTGAATTAACGTAGGAGAAATAACTTTCCAAAGGGATTCAGAATCAGCAATTAGCTGTTTATAAAAAGGAGAATATGCAGTTTGAGGGATAAACGCGGCTGATAGCCCATCCGGTGATGCACTGCGCACTGAGCCATCATTGGTGAGCTGCATTGTCGGTGCAGTATTATTTTTAAATGACAACTGTCCCTCAAATAACTGCTCGCTAACAACAATATTAGCTTGCTCTGCTATTTTAACTTTGGTGGCTATCAGGTTATTAAACTGGTTTATTAATAATTCATTTGATTGCTTTAATACCTCATGCTCTTCAAAAACAAGCTGTTTTTCTTCTGACTTGAGCATTAATGCAGCCGCACAAATGCCAGCCACTAAACAGATACCAGAGATCAACAATGATAACTTTACACTAAGTGAGTTTATGCCAAATCGAGATGGAGGGCGTCGATACACAAAAAGCCAACCTTATTTATAATTATTATTTTTTCAAGTAATAGAAATATACCAGAACTTAAATCAGAATTATAAATTATTTATAAACTTTTAAAAAACAACACCTTTTGTACACATATTAGGTAAAAAAGCCGCGTCAGGTAAGTGCTTGTTGACATTGGGAGTGACACTTCATACATTAAGGGTATGAATATAAATTACTCACACACCTTTTTTTCTTTTTTTAGCTTCTTTATATAGAAGAGGCTTCCCTGTTTGTGAGATAAAATCAATCGAATAGTAAAGCCTCCCAACTGGGAGGCTTTTTTATTTTCACTGCAAAATCAGTGATATTTTTGGAATGAGGAAAACCAAATGAGCAACGATGTACTTGATACTCTCAGGCACGATATAAATGAAATCGACTCCGATTTACTTGTTTTACTAGCAAAGCGACGCCGCATTAGTCATGGCGTAGTTGAATATAAAATTGCAAATAATAAACCCATTCGTGATGAGGCCCGTGAACTGGCTTTGCTCGAAAAACTTATAGGCTATGGCAAATCGTTAGGACTTGACGCTTACTACGTTAACAATGTTTTTCAAACAATATTAGAAGATTCCGTATTACATCAACAAGCCATGCTTCAAAAGAATTTAAACCCCGATGCACTGAGCGAAACCCATCGCGTAACGTATTTAGGCGGTCAAGGCTCTTATAGTCAGCTTGCATGTCATAAATATTTTAGCCGTCGCCCGGGTAAATTAGTTGAAATTGGTTGTACCTCATTTGAAGAAATCACTGGTAAAGTAGAAAAAGGTCAAGCCGACTTTGGCTTACTGCCTATCGAAAACACTAGCTCAGGTAGTATTAATGAAGTATTTGATTTGCTGCAGCATGCACAGGTCTCTATTGTCGGTGAAGTTACTCATAGCGTTGAGCATTGCTTATTAGCAGCCCCAGGAACTGAGCTGAACCAATTAACTAAAGTCTTTGCACATCCGCAACCCTTTGCCCAGTGTAGCCGCTTTTTACAGGGCCTTGGCGAACTTCAGCATGAAACCTGCGATTCAACATCAAGTGCATTAAAATCAGCTCTTGAAACACCGAACAGCGCAGCAATCGGCTCTGCGCAAGCAGGGAAAAATGTAGGCCTTGAAGTGATCAAGGCGAATCTTGCCAATCAAAAAGAAAATCACAGCCGCTTCATTGTGGTTGCCCGAAAACCACTGCAAGTATCAACTCAAATCCCTACTAAAACTAGCTTAATTATGTCAACCAAGCAGCAGGCCGGTTCGCTTGCCGATGCGTTAATGATTTTTAAACAGCATAATATTAATTTAGTGAAACTAGAATCTCGACCTACTCCTGGTAACCCATGGGAAGAAGTATTTTATGTGGACTTGGAGGCTAACTTAATCGATAACCAAGTGAAGCATGCATTGGAGGAGCTCAAACAGCACACTCAATATGTTCGTGTACTTGGTTGTTACCAAAGCGAGTCTTTACAAGCTGTGAGCGTAGAAAGCTAACAAAATATTAAAAAAGGGCCTAGCGGCCCTTTTCTTTTCACGGAGCTATTCTTTTTAATCAAGTACTTTCGCATCATTCGCTTTATTTAATAAACTACGGCTTTGGGTTAAAAAGTGCGCCGTTGAATCTGAGAAATAAGATTTTGCATCAGCAAAAGCATCAATTAATGCGGGCTTATCCCCTGCTTTTAGCTTTTCAAGCGTTTGCGAAAACAAAGACTGATACTGCGCCAATAAGCTTTCGACATTGTCAAACTGCGCTAACATAATATCGGTGTATAGCTCTGGCGATTGTGCAAATAAACGGCCAACCATCATTAGCTCTAACTGATATATAGGTGATGAACAACTTCTTAGCTCGGCGAGTGTGTGTCCCTGTTTTGCTAAAAACTGACCGTACACAAAGGTGGTTAAATGACGCATAACCTGAATAATTTGCATTGCTTCGTCATGCTTTTTGGCCTCAAGTTCAACCAACTGACAACCCCATATTTGTAGCTGTTTTAATAACCCTTGTGCCACCTCATGACTACGCCCTTCACACACCACCACGGTTTGTTTCACCCAATGGGAAATATCAGGTCCAAACATTGGATGTAAACCAACAACTGGCCCACTATGTACTTTTTTAAGCACAGCTAATGGTGCTTGTTTAACTGATGTAATATCAACCAGCAAACAATCATCATCAAGCTTTGGAAGCGCGTTAACAACTGTTTCAAGAGCATTTATTGGTACACTGATCATCACCAGTTTTGCACCTTTTAGAATATCCGCTGCCTGTGATTGCTGCGCTTTATCTAAAATTTTGACTTCGTAACCCGAACGCTGAAATTGTTTTGCAAATAACTGACCCATTGCCCCTTCACCACCAACAATAACAATTGGCGATAATTGTGGGTCGGCACAGGCTAATTTGGCTTGTTGATTTTGATAAGCTTCACGCATCATGCGTCTGAGAATGTCTTCGACTAAATCAGGATTTACACCTTGATTAATAGCCTCTTGACGTCGTGCAGCTAATAAATCAGCTTCTCGATCGGGTGCATGTAATGGCGCGCCAGTTTGTTGTTTTATTGCGCCTATTTGTTGGGTAATACCATTGCGTTTTGCAAGTAAGGCAACCAGTTGCGCATCGCATTCATCTATACCTGTTCTTAGCTGCGCTAAATCACTTATCTCTGCCACGTTCTCATTCCATCCAAAAAAGCAAAATCGTAAATTAAAACTTACAAAAAAGTAAACTAATCAATACGATAAATACTAACAGGATACGTTAGGGGTTAAAAGGCAAATTATTGAAAAGATCACTATCAGTTGTTCAACTAAAACCAAGGTGGAAACGGTAGTAAGTAACCTAAACGCTAGATAATAAATCTATCTCAAGCAGCTATTTCAGCGCTAACTACATTGAATTTACGTAGGTTCAGGTTAAGTAGAGGATCTTAAAAAGTGGCTAAAGCCACTTTTATTAAGTAACCGGCGAGCGGTTAAGGAGAACTATTAGTATTCTAATGCCATAGCCGCAAGCGACATAATACTGTCGAATGATTCTGCGCCAGCGATAAATAAGCCATTGTGACAAAACATAGCATCATCGATACCAGTTACCGCTTGAAATTCATCGTCTGATAATCCTGCCCATGATGCAGGTAATGACTTTCTGTCTTCAAAAGAGCCTAATTCTGCAGGCACCGTTTGCACTATCCACTTGCCAGAATGAGATGGGTAAACGACAAATAATGCCTCATCAGATAAACTATGTACGGTTTTTTTCCACGGAGTATAGCGCTCTAACACGATTAATCGAGGATCATCAGCTTGCTTTATTGCTTGAGCAACAATCTTTTTAGCATTTAAACCACCTCGGGCAGAAGCTACAAAACGAATCAGTAAAGTGTGTGCAAATTCAACCGCTTGATCAAAAGCAGCATCAAAATCACTTTCCTCTTCCCATGTTGGGTTAAACATAGAAATTGTTTGGCTTAAGCTAATGCCTGTAGCAACCCCTTCAACATGACCACAATCAATGGCATCAATAGTTGATACAAGCCCTGCATCCACCGCATTCGCCACATCTTGGTTATCATCACATATTGCTAAGCCATATTTTTTCCACACCAAGCCAAATGACGAAAAAGGAATACCATTTTCACGAGCGCCAGCACCGCCACGCTGATGATGATCAAACCGGTTAGTTTCTGGGTCATATTGACCACCAACATCAATAACCACATCGGCGTCATTAATAATCGCATTATCGCGTGTGCGGATCAGGGTAAAAGAAGGGAAAATAATTTTAAGTGCAGCGATACTAAAAACATCATCTGCGTGAAAATTGCCGTTGTGTGTAACTATCGTTTTATCATTCATTTTTGTACATCATTTTTGCAAGAAGTGAGAAGATATTGTGATTTGAAGTGAACCACACTTTAACGCATGCAGGTTAAGGTGTGTATTGGTTTTTGAATGTAGCGATATAAAAACCGCAATAGCATTAAAACCAAAACGGGTTGCAACCCAAAGGTTGCAACCCGTTTTTTTGCGTTGATAAACAGCGCGTATTAGTTAAGTTTTTCTCTAATACGTGCAGATTTACCAGAACGCTCACGTAGATAGTAAAGCTTAGCACGACGAACCGCACCGCGACGCTTAACTGTTACGCTATCAATAAGAGGGCTGTGCGTTTGGAATACACGCTCAACACCTTCACCGTTCGAGATTTTACGAACTGTGAATGCTGAGTGAAGACCACGATTACGCTTAGCGATTACAACACCTTCAAAGGCCTGTAGACGCTCTTTAGCACCTTCTTTTACTTTTACCTGTACAACTACTGTATCACCAGCGCCGAATGCAGGTACGTCTGTTTTAAGCTGCTCTTCTTCAAGCGCTTTAATAATATTTTGGTTTACTTTTGCCATTATGTTTCTCACTTTCCTAGGTGTAACTGTCTTCTAGCCACAAGCTTTTTGGTACTCTTGCTGAAATTTCGCGAGTAATACCGCTTGCTCCTCAGTCAGAGCTAGGTTATGCAACAAGTCAGGACGGCGAAGCCAAGTTCTACCTAATGACTGCATAAGCCGCCATTTCGCTATCTCTTGGTGGTTTCCGCTGAGTAATATAGCAGGCACCTGTTTGTCGTCCAATGTTTCTGGCCGTGTATAGTGAGGACAATCTAGCAAGCCATCCGAAAATGAATCTTGCTCTGCTGACTGGTTGTGTCCTAACACCCCTGGCACTAATCGCGCTACTGCGTCAATTAATGTCATGGCAGGTAATTCACCCCCACTCAAAATAAAATCACCAATTGACCATTCTTCGTCAACGTACGATTCTATTATTCTCTCGTCTATACCTTCATAGCGACCGGCAATTAAAATCAGTTTTTCAGAGTTTGCGAGTTCGCTTGCCCCTTGCTGATCTAATTTGCGCCCTTGTGGCGACATATAAATTACTTTTGCACCATCACCTGCAGCCTGTTTGGCTTCAAGAATGGCTTGTTTAAGTGGTTCAACCATCATTAACATGCCTGGTCCGCCCCCGTAAGGACGATCATCTACGGTTCTATGCTTATCAGTTGCATAGTCACGTGGATTCCAGCAGTTAAAGTCGATTAACCCCTTTTTAACAGCGCGACCGGTTACACCTTGCGTTGTAATTGCATCAAACATATCCGGGAAAAGGCTGATAACCCCTACCCACAACGAACTTGTTTGACTCATTAAAAGCTTGGATCCCAATCTACAGTAATTTCTTTCGCATCGTATTTAACTTCTTGAATAACTGAATCAGTTAAAAAAGGAATTAAACGTTCTGCTTGGCCAAATGCATCTTTACTGTTTGCTTTCACAACCAGTACGTCATTTGAGCCTGTCTCCATAAGGTCATCAACAATGCCTAAGTTATAACCTTTATCAGTTACAACCGACATGCCAATGAGATCTCGCCAATAGAATTCACCTTGCGGTAATTCTGGTAGCTGCGCTGAATCCACAGAAATTTCAACATTGGTATAAGCCATTGCTTGGTCTCTGTCGTTTACTTGCGCAAACTTAGCGATAAAGCCTTTGTTGTGGCGACGCCAGTCGACCACTTCTAAGGATTGCCATTTACCTTGCTGCCCTATCAACCACGGGCTGAAATCGAAGATCCCTTGGGGATCATCAGTAAATGAATGCACCTTAAGCCAGCCCTTTATACCATATGGGGCGCCGAGCTTTCCTACGACAATTATTGATGAGGTGTTCTCTTGACTCATGGTTACACTTACGCCTATTAAGCCGCTTTACGAGCGTCTTTAACTAATTTAGCTACACGATCTGAAAGACCTGCGCCTTGACCTAACCAGTGCTCAACACGTGGTAAATCTAAACGAAGTTTTTCTTCTTGACCTGAAGCGATTGGGTTAAAGAAACCTACTTTCTCGATGAAGCGACCGTCACGCGAGAAACGGCTATCCGCAACCACAATTTGATAGAAAGGGCGTTTTTTAGCGCCACCACGTTGCAAACGAATAGTTACCATACCGTCCTCTAAATAGATTGACTGTTTTCATTAATAAGATTTACTCCCCAGTATGGGGAGCCGGTGAATTGTACGAGTTTTTAGCAACAATGCAAGTAAGAAGTGATGCAAAAAGGCAGTTTAGTAGATTAAACCGTGATCCAAGAAGAAAAAGCATGTGAACAAGCTATTCTGTGCATAGTTTATTCAACAATAAAGAGGCAATTTGCCTCTTTATTGATTGCTTTTTATCTCGTATCGGAGATATTAAAGGTTAAATTATTAAAATTTCGGGCCACCGCCGCCCATCATTCCCGGTGGTAACATCCCTTTCATGCCACGCATCATTTTTTGCATGCCACCTTTGCCTTTCATTTTTTTCATCATTTTTTGCATTTGGGTAAACTGCTTAAGCAGCTTATTGATCTCTTGTACTTGAGTACCCGACCCCGCTGCAATGCGCTTTTTACGCGAACCTTTAATGATCTCTGGGCGTGCACGCTCTTTTTTAGTCATAGAGCTAATAATTGCTTCCATTTGAATAAAGGTTTTATCGCCCATCTGGCCTTTTACTGCATCTGGAATGTTTTGCATGCCTGGCAGTTTATCAAGCATCGACATCATGCCGCCCATATTTTTCATTTGCTTTAATTGATCAGCAAAATCATCCAGTGTAAAACCATCACCTTTAAATACTTTTTTCGCTACTTTTTCTGCCTGCTCTTTATCTACTTTCATCTCGACTTCTTCGATTAATGAAAGTACATCACCCATGCCTAAGATACGTGAGGCGATACGATCAGGGTGGAAAGGTTCAAGTGCGTCAGTACGCTCACCAACACCCATAAACTTAATAGGTTTCCCGGTAATATGACGAATAGATAACGCAGCACCACCACGGGCATCACCGTCTGTTTTAGTTAAAATCACACCGGTTAAAGGCAATGCTTCGTCAAACGCCTTCGCGGTGTTTGCAGCATCTTGACCTGTCATTGCATCAACAACGAATAAAGTCTCGATTGGATTAATTGCACCATGAAGCGCTTTGATTTCATCCATCATGTCATTATCAACATGCAAACGGCCGGCAGTATCAACTAATACCACATCAATAAATTTCTTTTTCGCGTGAGAAATAGCAGCTTGTGCTATATCAACTGGCTTTTGTGAAATGTCACTTGGGAAAAATTCTACATCTACTTCTGTTGCTAATGTTTCTAACTGCTTAATTGCCGCAGGACGGTATACATCGGCACTCACTACCAGCACAGATTTTTTCTTGCGCTCTTTTAAAAACTTAGCCAGTTTACCCACACTGGTTGTTTTACCAGCACCTTGAAGACCCGCCATCATCACAACAGCCGGAGGTTGCGCGTTAAGGCTTAGCTCTTCATTAGCTTCACCCATGGCCTTTTCAAGTTCTTCACGAACAATTTTTATAAATACTTGGCCAGGACTTAAGCTTTTAGTAACTTCAATACCAACTGCGCGTTCTTTAACTTGTTTTACAAACTCGCGAACAACAGGCAACGCCACATCGGCTTCTAAAAATGCCATTCGCACTTCACGAAGTGTATCTTTAATGTTGTCTTCAGTTAGGCGGCCACGGCCACTAATATTTTTTAGGGTTTTACCTAATCGTTCTTGGAGGTTCTCAAACATGTAACGGTTCCGAAAAGACGTTGAAATCAACTCTATTAATAAGGTCGATGTTATTAAAATTCAATTAGAAATAGTATACCGTAAATGGTGGCATACAATACAGTGCTGAAATGCTGCTTATTGAGTTTCTTTTTACAGGGTCTATGCATTTGCTTTGCTATAAAATACAATGGCCACATAACGAACACGAATTATTTGACTTCAATTAAGTGGCCAAAGCAAAATGCTGATTATTAGTTTAACTATTATTGCCAGTTTATTTTATGTGTTAGCAACGTCTCACGTGCTTTCGCGATTGTTTCACCGTCAGGGGCCGAGCCAAAAAGTTACTATTATACTCAGTACTGTCGCTATCTTGGCGCACATGCTGCTTTTAGTAAATTCGGTATTTAGGGCTGATGGGCAAGATTTAAGTATTGTTAATGTGGCATTACTGACATGCTGGATTATCGTGCTGTGTGTCACCACTGTTTCTTTGAAGTTTCCCGCAACCTTGTTACTACCTGTTGTTTATGGCTTTGCTGCGCTTTTAACCATTTCTAGCTTATTTATCCCTCATCACGTTTTATTACAAAGTATTAATGTAGAACTAGCACTAGTTGCACATATATCACTGTCGTTATTGGCTTACTGTATTTTAATTATTGCGACTTTATATGGTGTGCAATTTTATTTTATTGATAAGCGCTTAAAGCGAAAAGACCTAGCAATAGTTCACAGTCACTTACCACCTCTGATGGTTGTAGAGCGTCAACTTTACCAGTTATTAAACTTAGGCACCGTATTATTAAGTGTGGCGCTGATCACTGGTTTTGTATTTCTCGATGGCATGTTTGCCAAAGAGTTTATTCACAAAACAATCTTATCTCTAGTTGCTTGGGCCATTTTTGCTACGATTGCAGTTGGCCATGTAAAACGTGGTTGGCGAGGCAAAGTAGTGGTAGTGAGTATAATGATTGCCGCATTTACACTCACACTTGCTTATTTTGGTAGCCGTTTTATACAAGAAGTGGTCCTAAATAAGTTTTAACTTGACTCTGAAAGCTCACTCTAGCTTAATACGCATTGGTTTATAAAAAAAGGATCCATCGTTGGACGACATATCGACAAGTACCCTGTTTATCATATTAGGTTTATTGGTGCTTTTTTCTGCTTACTTCTCCGGGTCAGAAACCGGAATCATGTCAATCAACCGTATTCGTTTGCGACACCTCGCTAAAGAGAACCATCGTGCTGCGAAACGCGTTAGTAAATTACTGAGTCGACCAGATAGGTTGATAGGTCTGATCCTAATTGGTAATAACTTGGTTAATATTGCTGCAGCGCAGGTAGCCACCATAATAGGTATTCGCTTATATGGCGATTTAGGTATTGCCATAGCAACGGGTGCATTAACACTAGTTGTGCTAATTTTCGCTGAAGTAACGCCAAAAACACTGGCTGCTCTCTATCCTGAGCGAGTCGCTTTTCCTAGCTCTGTGATACTTAAAGGCTTGTTAAAAATACTCTTCCCGTTTGTGGTTGTTGTTAACTGGATGACCAACGGCATATTACGCTTATTTGGAATTAGTGCTGCACAAATAGATGAGCACAGCATGAGTAAGGAAGAATTAAAAACCGTGCTTAACGAATCTGGAGCGCTGATCCCCGCGCGCCACCAAAGTATGCTGACCTCAATTTTAGATTTAGAACAGGTTACCGTTGAAGATATTATGATACCCCGCAATGAAATTGTGGCGATTGATATCAACGATGACTGGAAAATAATTAGTAAGCAGCTTACTCATGCTCAACATACTCGCGTGCTTTTATACCGCGACAATATAGATGATGCAGTAGGCTTTATTCACTCTCGTGATGCATTGCGTCTTCTTACTAAAGAGCAATTCGATAAACCTTCGCTACTGCGCGCTGTACGTGAAATTTACTTTATTCCTGAGGGAACGTCGCTTAATACCCAACTACTGAAGTTTCAGTTATCAAAAGAACGAATTGGTATTGTTGTTGATGAATATGGCGATATCCAAGGCTTAGTTACCCTAGAAGATATTCTTGAAGAGGTTGTGGGCGATTTCACTACTACTCAAACCCGCACACCAAGTGAAGAAGTAACCACACAGAACGATGGCTCTTACATTGTTGATGGTGGTGCTAACGTTCGCGACTTAAATAAAGAAATGGGCTGGGAATTCCCATTAGATGGCCCTAAAACTTTAAGTGGCCTGATTGTTGAATATTTGGAAGATATTCCTGATGCTAACTTAAGTATTCGTATTGCGGGTTACCCAGTTGAAGTGCTTGAAATAAAAGAAAACATGATTAAACAAGTTAAAATTCAGCCCAATAAACGTAAAAAATAACCCAATAAAAAAGGAGCCAAATGGCTCCTTTTTTAATTAATCTGGGCTTAGATTAGTTAAAAGAATAAACGCTCTAACCAACCTTTGTCTAAATCATCCTCACAGCGTCTTAGCTGCGCTCCATAACGGCTCGCACGGTGTTTTACTTTATTGGCAACGCTCATTAACCATTTTTTCTTACGATAAGTGCCTCGCTTATAACCGCCCCACCCTTCGTGATAATTTAAATACTGTGCGTAGGCATCCCATTTAGAAACACCATTAACTTTATGGGTTTTATAAACAAACCACGCCATAAAATCGATCGCATCTTCAAATTCATCTCTATCAGCACCACTATTACCTGTTTCACGAATATAATCAGACCAAGTTGGCGTTTTAGCTTGAGAATAACCATAAGCATCACTTGCGCGTCCAGTTGGTATTATCCATAAAAAGTATTCCATAGGAGGTGCAGCATCATGACGAAAAGAGCTTTCTTGATACATCATGCTCATTAATACGTGTTTGGGAGAGCCCCACTTGTCTTGCGCGTCTTTAGCATCAAAATACCAGTCAGATTTCTCTTCAAAGATTTTACAAATATCTTCTGGTTGCTTAGGTGGTGCAGTGGCACAACCAACTAAAGTAAGCACTAGAGATAAAGTAATAATATTTTTTTTCATTTTTTAAGATCTCACTGAACTTTTTAAAAAAGCGTGGGTCTGAATCTATGAATGCAGCAGTACAGCATTGTTTCATCCCTAAAGAATATTTACGCAGCTACTATGGGCTGCGTTTTTTTTGCCTACTACTTACTAAAATACGTATCTAAAAACGCAGTAAATGATTGATTATCGGCTTGCTCAATTGCTTTTTGAGCTTGGTAAGACTCTGTCGCTTGTTGCTCTAACCACGACTTTGAGAATTCAGTATAACTGGCTATATCATGGCTTTGTTTATACTTTTGAGCAAGTGAGAGTGCATAATGACCATTATCTAGCCCTGATGCTTTTAATTGCTCAACATAACGCCCTGAATAGGTTAATGTAGGATTATGCACCCACGTTGCCATGCGCTTAATAGTGTTTGAGTAATAATCAACCCCGTACGCGCTATCCATCCACTTAGCAACATCAACGAGCTGATTAAATATTTCATCACCCCATGATTCAAGACTGCGCTGCTCATTATTAAAATTAAGCATTAGGCCTTTTTCTCGGCCTTGGTTTACTACTGTATCAAGATTTTCAGTGCTTCGCGCTTGCTCTTCCCAGTCCATAGGCGCTGAGTCTTTTAATAAGCAATAGGTTAAAAATACATCTAAAAAGTGTATTTGCTCTAAATCAATGCCAACTTCACTAAATGGGTTAACATCCAACGCACGAATTTCAATATATTCTATACCCGCTCTTAGTAGAGCACCAGTGGGTGTTTCACCATTTTTAGCATTACGCTTAGGGCGAATTGGCGAGTAAAACTCGTTCTCTATTTGTAGAATATTTTTATTTAATTGCTTTGGCTCTGCACTGGTGTAGTCGTCAATACTGCCATAAATATCTGAAGGCGTATTTATGGCTTTTTTAAGCCCTGCTACATATTCATCCAATGAGTTATACATCACGCGTAATGATGACTGTGCACTGTTGGTATAACCTAAGTTACCTAATCGTAGCGCCGTGCCCACTTCTAAATATAAAGTACCTTTACCCAGCTTTTTAAACGGTAAATCGCTTTTACGCCCCTGCAAAAATGAACTACACAATGCCGGTGACGCACCAAACATATAGCTAATTAACCACAACTCGCGCTTAAAATTACGAATTAATGCTAAGTACCCATCAGATATAAAGTCTTCAAGCTTCGCGCTGCTTTGCTTTTGTGAATGTAGTGACTGCCATAACGTTTCTGGAAAAGAAATATTAAAGTGCACCCCAGCAATCGCTTGCATCATACTACCATAGCGGTTCTTTAAACCTTCGCGGTATAAAGTTTTCATTTTCCCAACGTTAGAATCGCCAAATTGTGCTAATACAATATCGTCTTGGTGATTTATAAAACACGGCATACTAATTGGCCACAGCAGTTCATCGCCCATGTGTTCTAAAGTGAACTTCTGTAAATCTTTAAGCTGTTGTAACGTTTGCGTTGATGACTCGCTAACAGGTGTAATGAACTCAAGTAACGACTCAGAAAAGTCAGTTGTGATATGTCCGTTGGTAAGCGCGCAGCCAACCCCTTTTGGGTGAGCTTGTTTAGAAATAGAACCATCGGGTTTAATTCTTAATGATTCTCTCTCAATACCGCGCATAATACCTTTAATAGCATGCTGATTATCTGCATTAGATAGCGCGTTGAGCGTGTTCTTTAAATTATAAGTTGCCAAAAAAAAGTTTCCTCGAGCCAAGTGGCTTAATCATAAGGTTATGGGGTCTAATTACCTTTACTCAAGATTAAATGAAGAAAAAACTATATGAATTTATTAGATATAGCTTTTAATGAATTTTAAACACGCTTTGTTTCACGCCATAAAAGATAATCTTGCCATTGCCACCAGCAATATACAATTTCTTTTGCATATTATTTGCCACAATACATCGCAACCTCAAGGCATTATTTCTCCCCGTACGAAAGGGTGAATCACTTGCTAAAAGTTTGGCATAACTAAAAAAATCAATTACTCTTAAAATTGATAAAGATCATAAAAACATTAAAAAAAATGCCTTACTACTGCTATTTAAAACTTATCACTAACGTACATTAGTTTTAGTAATTACAATAGACACCCTAATAAAGAATGATAAAGGATTACTATGCGTCGTAATCAAAGCTTAATAGATGAAGAGGTCACTTTTGAAGAACATCAAGAGTTAGTTTCAACGACCGATCTTCGAGGTGTTATTACCTATGCCAATCATGAATTTTGCAGTATTGCTGGCTATGAAATGGATGAACTCATTAATAAAAACCACAATATCGTTCGCCATCCTGATATGCCTAAAGCGGCATTTAAAGAGATGTGGGACACCTTAAAGCAAGGGCATTCTTGGCGTGGTGCTGTAAAAAACTTATGTAAAGATGGCCGTTACTATTGGGTTGATGCATTTGTAACACCTATTTTTGAACATGGCCAATTGATTGGTTATCAGTCTGTGCGTGTAAAACTCTCGCAACATGCAAAACGCAGAGCGCAGAAGCTGTATGCCAAAATTAACGCTAATAAGTCACTATTTAGCTGGCGTGAGCACACCTCACTCAGACAGAGCTTGAGCATAGCCGGTGTTTTAGTTTGGTTAGCTAGTGTCGCTATTTGGGGGTCAATCGCAATTGCAGCGGTTAACTTGGTGGTGTGTATTATCATTTTAGCTTTAAATTATGATGAGCTAATAGCAACACCTGCAACTCTAAAGCAGCAAAAAAGCCAGGCAGATTCGGTGTCTCGTTATGTATTTAGTGGTTCACACCCTCACAGTATTAGTGATTACCGAGAGCAAATGCTTTGCGCTAAGTTAAAAACGGTACTCGGTCGTGTTAAAGACTCAACCTTGAGTTTTAATACCATTGCCCAAGGCTTAGATCAGCAATCTACGCTGACCGAACAAGGTATTTCTTCTCAGGGAACCCAGCTTGAGCAAATAGCCACAGCAATGTCACAAATGAGCACCACCATTGGTGAAATTTCTAATAATACCAATGATACCGCAGATAAAGTGGGGATCACCTATCAAAGCTGCTCTGATATAAAAAGTCATATTGCCGATAACAGCAAAATGGTATCTGACTTAGCCATGCAAGTTGAGCAAGCGGCAACCACAGCCACAGGGCTGGCCTCTGAAGCTGATAAAATTGGTCAGGTAATGAGTGAAATAGAAGGTATTGCAGAGCAAACTAATTTGTTAGCACTGAACGCCGCGATTGAAGCTGCCCGTGCTGGTGAGCATGGTCGAGGTTTTGCGGTGGTTGCTGATGAAGTACGCGCATTGTCCTCACGTACTCAAAACGCCACAGCACAAATTCATAGCTCCATTAAAGAGATTCAAGACACCTTGTTCAGCTGGTCTAAAATCATGCAGAGCACAAAACAACAAGCCGATGACTGTGTTAACACCACAGGGCAAACACAACAAGAGCTAGATAGTATTTTCATTCAAATTAGTGAAATTTCACAACTTGCTACCGACATCTCAGCCGCCGCAGAGCAACAACAAGTGGTAAGTCGAGATATTGGCTGCAATGTTGAAAAAATTAAAGGCTTGGGGGATGACAATTTACAGCTTAGTTATAGCGTAGCGCATGGCGCTGCTGAATTGGTCGAAGGGTCACGAAAAGTAAATGATTTACTGCTTACCTTTAAAGTTTAATCCACTCCTTTGAATCAAAACAAAAAAGCCGCTATTTTCAGCGGCTTTTTGCTGTGCTTCAGATTATCGGCTAGTAAACTCTAAGCCCTCACCACTTGCATCAATAACAATGATGCAGCCTGGTTGAAAATCATTATTAAGCAGCTTTTGTGCTAACGGGTTTTCAATGGTCTGTTGTATTGCACGCTTAAGTGGGCGAGCGCCATAAACCGGATCAAAACCACTGGCAGCAATCCGCTCAAGCGCAGCATCCGTCAATTCAAGTAAATAGCCCATCTCAGTTAATCGTTCACGCAATTTACTTAACTGTATATCTGCGATTTCTTTAATATGACTATGTGCAAGTGAGTGGAACACTACTGTTTCATCAATACGGTTAATAAATTCAGGCCTGAACTCATTATGCAGTACACCCATTACCTTTGCTTTAAGCTCGTCATAGTCATTACTTCCCGATTGCTCTTGGATAATGTCTGAACCTAAGTTAGAGGTCATAATGATAACCGTATTTTTAAAATCAACAGTACGTCCTTGACCATCAGTTAAACGACCATCATCAAGAACTTGTAATAAAATATTAAACACATCTGGATGCGCTTTTTCTATTTCATCAAGCAAGATAACCGAATACGGCTTACGACGAACGGCTTCCGTTAAGTAGCCCCCTTCTTCGTAACCTACATAACCAGGAGGAGCACCAACTAAACGCGCCACTGAGTGTTTTTCCATAAACTCAGACATATCGATGCGTACCATGGCACTTTCGGTGTCAAACATATAGCCAGCCAATGCTTTCGTTAGCTCTGTTTTACCCACCCCTGTTGGTCCTAAGAATAAAAATGAGCCTATCGGACGATTCGGATCAGCAAGCCCTGCGCGAGAACGACGAATGGCATTAGCCACCGCAACTACCGCTTCATCTTGCCCTATCACTTTATTGTGCAACTGCTCTTCCATTTGCAATAGTTTTTCACGCTCACCTTGAAGCATACGTGCCACCGGAATGCCGGTCCAACGTGATAAAATTTCGGCTATTTCGTCTTCGCCCACTTGGTTTTTAAGTAAGCTCATTTCTTGCATTTCGGCTTGCGATGCTAAATCAAGCTTACGCTCAAGCTCGGGTATACGGCCATATTGCAGCTCTGACATACGCTGTAAATCGCTTGCTCTGCGTGCCACTTCTAAATCAAGTCGTGCCTGTTCAAGCTCAGCTTTAATGACTTGCGTACCTTGCAAAGACGCTTTTTCGGCATTCCATACTTCATCGAGTTCACGGTATTGCACCTCAAGCTCAGTGATCAGCTCAACCATTTCTGCACGGCGCTTTTGACTCGCCTCGTCTTTTTCTTTAGCCAAGGCGTTATCTTCAATTTTTAACTGAATGATACGACGCTCTAACTTATCTAAGGCTTCAGGTTTTGAATCAATTTGCAGTCGAATAGAAGAGCCCGCTTCGTCAATTAAATCAATTGCTTTATCAGGTAATTGGCGATCACTAATATAGCGATGTGATAACTGCGCTGCAGCAACAATTGCCGGATCGGTGATTTCCACTGAGTGATGTAATTCGTAACGCTCTTTTAGACCACGTAATATAGCGATAGTATCTTCAACCGATGGCTCTTCAATTAATACTTTTTGGAAACGGCGCTCAAGTGCAGCATCTTTTTCAATGTATTTACGATATTCATCTAAGGTCGTTGCACCTACGCAATGAAGTTCACCACGTGCTAATGCAGGTTTTAACATGTTACCCGCATCCATAGCGCCATCACTTTTACCAGCGCCAACAATGGTATGAATTTCATCAATAAACAAAATCACTTGGCCTTCTTCTTTGGCCAATTCATTTAAAACTGATTTTAAACGCTCTTCAAATTCACCTCGGTATTTGGCCCCAGCAACCAACGCGCCTAAATCAAGCGAGAGTACGCGCTTGTTTTTTAAGCCCTCTGGCACTTCCCCATTAATAATACGTTGCGCAAGCCCTTCGGCAATCGCGGTTTTACCCACCCCAGGCTCACCAATTAACACAGGATTGTTTTTGGTGCGGCGTTGTAATACTTGGATGGTGCGACGAATTTCATCATCACGGCCGATTACAGGGTCAAGCTTACCTTGCTCCGCCCGCTCAGTTAAATCAATAGTGTACTTTTCAAGTGCTTGACGAGTTTCTTCAGCATTAGGATCATCAACTTTTTGACCACCGCGAATTGCTTCTATGGCAGTTTCAACTTTGTTAGCAGTGATATTAAGTGCTTTAAATACACTGCCAAGCGGCCCTTTATCTTCACATGCAACTAAAACAAACAGTTCGCTTGAGATATATTTATCTTTGCGTTTTTGGGCATACTTGTCACACAGATTAATAAGTGAAACCATGTTGTTTGACAATTGCACATCGCCACCAACACCTTCCACTTTAAATAACTTTTCTATCTCTTGAGATAGTTTGGTATTGAGCTCGTCAATACTAATGCCCATTTGTGCAAACAAGGCACGCACACTTGAACCACTTTGCTTTAATAAAGCATACATAAGGTGAACGGGTTCAATAAATTGATGATCGCGACCTAGCGCTAATGATTGCGCATCTGAAAGCGCAGACTGAAATTTACTTGTAAATCTATCTAAACGCATGGGGGTTTACCTATAAAAAAACGAATTACTTTATAAATGGGTATGTTAGCGGATTTGTTCAAGGTATTGAGGGAAAAATAATCACTTAATAGTAATTTACTTGCGCCAGATCAAACTTGCCATACGACCGGTTTGGCCGTCACGTCGATAAGAAAAAAACTGATTTTTTTGAGAGAACGTGCAGTATTCACCACCACTAATATTCACAACACCCCGTTGGTTTAGCAAAATACGCGCTATGTAATAAATATCAGCTAAATATTTATCGTTATTTTGAGGTTTAAACGCATCATGCAAAGCTGGATTGTTGGCTGTAAATGTTGCAACGACCTCTTGGCCGACTTCAAATTGGTCAGCCCCTATTGCAGGACCTAACCAAGCATGTAAGTTCGTTGGTGCATGCTTAAAATAGCTAACTGTATTATTAATGATTCCTTGCGCTAACCCTCGCCAACCGGCGTGAATTGCAGCCACTTCTTGGCCATCGCTTGAAGTAAGTAAAATAGGTAAACAGTCAGCGGTCATTATAGCTAAAGGTTGGTTATATAATTGCGTGTAAAGCGCATCCCCCGTCAGAGTTTGGTTAAAATCAAACCCTTCATCCACTCTAATTACATCAGCGCTATGAACCTGATTTAACCAAACAGCAGGATTAGGTATGTAACTATTTACATGCGCTCGATTGGTTAATACATCTTGGCTGTTATCACCTACATGCAATCCTAAATTCAAGCTATCAAATGGAGGCTTTGATACGCCTCCATCCCGTGTAGTACTCAATGTGCCTACACCCTGAATAGATTGCCATGTAGCTGATAAGCCAGACATAATTAACTAGCTATGTCTGGATTTGCTTTTGTATCTTCACGCAGTGCTTGAGTCATCTGAACCATATCATCAGGGATAGGTGCTTGCCAGGTCATCATTTCACCGGTAATTGGATGAGCAATGCTTAATTTAACAGCATGGAGCGCTTGACGCTTAAAGCTACGCAGTAACTCAAACAGCTCAGGCGTTGCTCCTTTTGGTGGACGAGGACGACCGCCATAAGATTGATCGCCAATTAATGGGTGGTTTAAGTACGCCATATGCACGCGAATTTGATGCGTACGTCCGGTTTCAAGGCGTAAACGCAAACGAGTATGAGCACGGAACTTTTCTGCCACACGGTAATGCGTAATCGCTGGTTTACCCATTTCATGAACTGCCATATGCGTACGCTGAGTTGGATGGCGGCCAATCGCTTTTTCAACCATACCACCGGCAGTCATAGTACCATTACATAACGCTTCATATTCACGTGTGAAATTTTCGCGCTTTTGTAAGGCTTTCACCAGGTGAGTTTGTGCCTGAATCGTTTTCGCGACAACCATTAAACCTGTGGTGTCTTTATCTAGACGATGCACTATACCCGCGCGTGGCACGTTGATAATGTCTGGAAAATGATGAAGTAACGCATTTAACACCGTACCGTCAGGATTGCCTGCGCCCGGATGAACCACTAATCCCATTGGTTTATTGATAACTAAAATATCATCGTCTTCATAAACGATGTTTAATTTGATATCTTGTGCTTCGTATTCACGAGGTGCTTCTATTGTTGTTTCAACAGCCACAACTTCACCACCGAGTAATTTTTCACGCGGGGTGTTGAAAATTTCGCCATCAACGGTGATTTTATCATCTAAAATCCACGTTTTTATCCGTGATCGTGAATAATCAGGGAACAATTGTGCTAATACTTGGTCTAGACGTTTACCACCTAAGTCTGTTGGGACCTCGGCTTGGAGAGATATTTGCTCTGACATTAGTAACTTTACCCAATTTACCAGTGCAAGCTTTGCTTGACTGGGTTAGAATCGCTTTTAATAAAAGCATAACATAATACGCATAGTTTACTCGGTTTTACCCACTTGGCCTAGCCGAAGACATCGAAGGTAACAAATAAAATGATAAATAAAATAGGGAAACGTGCATTCGCCATTGTTTTTTCAGTTTCAGTGCTTAGTTTAGGAGCTTGTTCGTCTGCGCCTGACCAAGAAGATATTCAACGAGTACCAAACAGATCAGCACAAGCACTATACGAAGATGCAAAACAAACGCTTGATTCTGGTTTATACGCACGTGCAATTGAGTTGTTAACGGCAATTGATTCTCGCTACCCGTTTGGCCCGTTTTCAAAGCAAGTACAAATGGATTTAGTGTATGCACATTACCAATCAGGTAATACAGAGCAAGCACTGGCGACAATTGACCGCTTCATTCGCTTAAACCCAAACCACAAAGATTTAGATTACATGTATTACATGCGTGGCTTGGTTAATATTAAAGCTGATAAAAATGCTTTCCAAGAATACTTTGGTGTAGATAGAGCAGACAGAGATGCTAAACGCACCCGTGTTGCTTATACCGACCTATCAACCTTAGTTAAACGTTTTCCAGAAAGTGACTATACGCCGGAGGCAAAACGTCGTTTAGTTTGGTTATTAAACCGTATGGCTCGTTATGAGCTGAAGGTTGCAACTTACTATTATGAACGTGAAGCCTATTTAGCAGCTGCGAATCGCGGCAAGTATGTGGTAGAGCACTACTCACAAAGTAGCTACCTTGATGCAGCATTAGCCATGATGGAAAAAAGCTACGATAAGCTTGGGTTAACTGAATTAAGTGATAATGCAGCGCAAACACGCAAATTTAACAGTAGAAATAAATAACACAAAAAAGGCGCTACTTTTAAATTAAAGTAGCGCCTTTTTTATACTCAAGACAACGATTATATTGCGTCTTCATCTTCTTCTGCGGTACGAATACGAACAACACGCTCTACCTCAGTGACAAATATTTTACCATCACCAATTTTACCTGTTTGTGCGGTTTTAACAATCACATCAATAGCACGTTCTACATCTTCATCACCAAGCACAATGTCCAGCTTTACCTTAGGTAAAAAATCAACCATATACTCTGCACCACGGTATAGCTCAGTGTGGCCTTTTTGACGCCCAAACCCTTTTACTTCACTTACTGTCATACCCGTAATACCAACATCAGAAAGTGCTTCGCGCACATCATCGAGCTTAAACGGTTTAATGATTGCTTCTATTTTTTTCATATTAGTTACTTTTGAAAGCCTCAGTTGCCTCGATTTTAGACAATCATGAGGTTCATAGCAAACAAAGTGATTGAATAGCACAGGTGAAAAATAATCATGGTATGATTATTTTAATAAAAATAACTATACTAGGGTCTGTTGACCTTTCAACATCATCGAGTTAATGAGATTTATATGAAAACCAAGCATACAGGATTTACTCTATTAGAGTTAATGGTTACCGTTGCTATTGTTGCGATAATAGCGAGTATTGCAATATGGAATAGTAGCGATATGCTGGAAGAAAACCGAGGCGAAAACTTTTTATTGGAGCTAAAGCGTAATATTAGTTTTGCGCGATCACAAGCAGCTAGTACTGATGAAATCGTGGTTATTTGTGCAGCTCAGCATTCGGAGGTTAAAAATAATGATGATAGTATGCAATGCCGAGCAAGGTGGGATGGTAATAAAGTTATTATTACCTTTATTGATGCAGATAATGATGGTCAATATAATTCCTCATCTGACAGCTTAATTCGCGTTATGGAAAAAATTAACCTTAATGATAAGGTAACATTCACAGCTGGAGATAGACGAATACGGTTTAACACCAGCGGTCGTATCACCACTAAACCTGGAAATTTTATTTTTTGCCCTAATGGTACTAATGAAAATAATAAAGGGTTAACACTGTCTCAATCAGGGACTGCTTTTTATATAGGTGACACAACTCAAACCTGCAGCTAAAAGCCATTTCATACTTTGTCGTTTTTTGATTATTTACTAAACTAATATAATGGACTGTTCAATGTAAGGCTTCAGGGATGAAGTTAATTATAAGTGTTCACAAAAACGATGGCGTTACGCTAGTAGAATTGCTAATAACCATTTCAGTTATAGCAATACTGAGCCAACTCTCTTTATGGTTTGTTCCTGATTTCTTGGCGCTCAATCGCGCTGATAATCAGGTGAATTTATTACACCGAAATATTAATTTAGCACGTCTTTATGCTATAGAGCATGGCAGCTACGTAACTCTTTGCGCTTTAAAAGATAAACAATGTTTAGATGGTGAGTGGCACACGGGTGTGTCACTATTTACTGATAATGACAAGTCAACATCTTTGGATAATGACGAACGTCTTATTAGTACCTTTGAACATACCCATCCCTCTGATAGCTTAGAGTACCCTCGCACTGCAATAACTTTTAGACCTGACGGCTCTTTAAATGGCTTTCAAAACGGTACTTTTATCTATTGCCCTAATAGCGAAAAAGCAAGCCTTGAAGGGCTTGCTCTTTCTATAAGTCAAACAGGTCGTATACGGATAAAGTCCACAAATAGATGCAAAAATAACTAACCTGAACTCTGGTTAAGAGATTTACTAATATATTGGATAATAGTGATAGCTAGGTTTATTTCCTCTAGCCAGAGACTCACAGTGAAAACAAGGTGGATTTTCGCGTCAATAGCTGGGCTATTGCAAGTAAATTCAACGCCATTAGCGCTAAAAGCAGCTACTTGAGATGGGTATATAATCCAGAGTAAGGTTTACCTGCATTATCTACCCCAACAATAATTTATATCTGATTTACCTTTGGTCCCTTTAGCCCCTTTTAAGCCTAAGTCATTAATAGACAGCTCAGTACAATCAGCATCCCCTTTCACCGCTCCAGCGATGGGTTTAGCTGTAATTGTAAATTCATTGCTATCAACCACATTGATTGCCAACTCAAAATGCCCGTTTTCAGTTTTACTTTGAATACCTAAGTCGCTAAACGAAGTCGAATAAACTCGGTTATCTACAAAGTATTGCTCTTGCTTATTTGCCGCATCTAACAGCGCAGATGCAGCTTCCGCGCGTGATGCCCTTTTTACATACTCACTGTAATTCGGCAGTGCAATTGCGGCAATAATGCCAACAATCGCAACTGTGATCATTAACTCAATTAATGTGAATCCTTGTTGTGTCTTGTTCATATACAGCCCTTAATTGTTTATTTCGTCGTTTTCTTCACGCTTATAAATATATGTTTGCTGCGTTTTAAAGCCAAAACCAATGGGCTCTTTATCATTAACCAACTTGATTGTACCGTCAACCACTTTTAAACCAGGTCCTGTAATTTCTACAGGTTTAAGAGGGTTTTCGGCTTGCTCACCTTTTATTCCAGGGCCAATTAGAAAAAACTGACTTTCTTCGATAACGTCTTCTTCTGGATTATCATCACACTTTCCATCACCGTTCGAATCGGTACAAGAGTTAGTTGCACCAAAATAAAGCTGTGGTGTATCGGGTACGTCATAACTGGTTGCAAATTTGAGCTGATCATACACTTTTGTACCATAATGCAAATGAAACGCATAAAGCGCACCACCGCCCCCACTTAAAGAACATTGATTCTCTACAACGGCATCAGATGCTGGCGTGAAAGAGGTAAAATAAGCAACCCCACCAACAACAGTAGCTGCAGCTAATGACTTTTCACCTTTGGCTAATTCATAGCGCCACCCTTTCTTTTTTGCCAACTCAGCTTCAACAAGATTAAAACCATCTATGTCATCTAGAGTATTACCAAACGGGTCATCGTTCATAATCATTAAGTCGGATGGTTTAATTGCAGCAGGCGCATTGATTTTAAATGAGCGTGTCAGCGTATTTTCATCACGAATCATAAACAATTGATCTTGCTCATTTGTATTCGTTGGTTTTGAACGATTACCACTGCCAATAACAACTGCATCATAAGGAGTATCTAAACGGGTAATAACTTTATCACCGTTGATGGTCGTCTCCGTTACTTTACTAAACAAGGTACGCGCAATCAAAGGTTTATAAAAGAAGCGTCTATCTTGGGTATTTTGATTGCTACCAAGCTCTGCAAGTTTGAAATGGCTGAACTCGCTGCTATCTTCTCCTGGCATATCAATGCGCCAAATATTACCACCGGTATCTGAAGCATAAATTCGGTCAATATAGCCGTCATAATCTGAATCAAGCGTAGTTAAATCAGCGGCAATGCTATGCTTACCTTTAAAACCATTGCTATCTGGGGTTAACGCCCAAACTAAACTGCCAGTTTTTGCTTCAACAATATAAATGCCCCGGCCGCTGGTGTCCTCAGACCTAATTGCGGCGTCTTTATTAATATCGTAACCAGCACCAAATATGAGTAAAGGTTTATTACCAAAAGCTTTAATATAAGCTATTTGCGGTTTTGACCATGTTTGTGCTAATTCCGTAAAGTCGCCTTTGCCGCCTTCAATTGGTTTGCTCCAAAGGCGCTTTGGTTGATTCGGATTTGTAATATCTAAGCCGTAGTAATTCTTGCCACCACGGCGCATACCAGCAAAAGCCCAAACAGCATCTCCTTTACTAGCATCTATAATACCGTCATTTAAACCTTCGCTATTTAAACTCTTATTACTAAAGTAAACACTTATAGGGCCGTCCATACCATATACTTTACTATCCGCTTGTTTATTTCTGAGTGGTTTAATAATGTCAAATAATGCTGAAGGTATAAACGCCCAGCTTTCACTTACAGTCTCACCAGCATCTTTAAACATGTGTAAAAACCCAGCATTTGTTCCTATAAGAATTCGTATATCATCATTGCCATAGTCGATGGCAATAGGTTTTGAATGTAATGGGTCGCCAAAAATATCAGATCGTTGATCTTGTGATGAACCATCTTTATCCTCATCATCAACGTCGACCCCTCTTGCCCAATTCACATCTTGACTAGATAGGGACAACGGGTTATTAGTAACCCCGCTAAGAATGTCACTAACAACCGAAGTATTAAAACTAACAACAGAGCCTTGATTCTCCGTAAATAAATTACGAGCAAGCGGATCTATCGTGCTTAAATAATGATTCACACCACCTTGTGCAACAGCATTACCGTCAGCGGGTTGGCCTGCAGGAAGCCAAAATGTTTTTGCATCTTTTGAAATTAAACCTTCGCTATTAAGAGCAGGCTTGTTAGTTGCGTCAACAATCTGACTACCTGAGACTTTTAACTTTTTGAGGTTGCCACGCCAGCGCGCACCTGTTTCTGGATAAAACATTGCAAAATAAATAGCATCACGGCTTCGAGTTTGATCTACGTTATTACTGGCCACTGATGGCGATGAAAAACTATCGTTTACTTCACGAATACGAGAAATCGTATTTTTGAGTGCGTCTGATAATTGTGCTGCAGTATTTGCATGTAAATACTGTCCACCGCCGTAGTTTGCTGTCTCAGTAAGTAGGTTCTTTCCTGAGTTGCTCATACCCGTACCAAAACCAATAGGAAATACACGTCCAATATCAAGCACATTATTGGTTTTGCTATACAAATCAACTTTTACATCATCTGTACCATGGATAATTTTCGCCAGTGCTGCTAAATAACTATTACTAACAGCAGGTGCATTTTCAGAAAAATAGTCATTATGGAGATTATATATATCATTATTTCTGTTGGAGTCGTTTGTAGGGTCACCGTCCGTCATTAAAATAATGTTGATACTATTATCACAACGTAATGGCTCACCCGCTACAGGGGCAAAGGGTGATTTATAAACTCCTGATGACTCTGCGGTAAAATCTCGATTATTAGTATTACCTCCATAGTAAACGTTTTGGCCTGTTATATATAAATACGCTTCCCACAATGTTTCAGTTAATGGGGTTGATCCGCTGGCAGGTAGCTCATCAACTTTATTTAGCAACGTTGATTTTGCAGCACCAACTCTGGCTAGTACATACCCACCATTACTACCATTAAAGCGCATTAAACCAAATTCGATATCATCATTATCGTTCACTAACTGTGTAATCGCATTTTGTGCAACTCTTAAACGACTATCACTACATGTGGCTTCATAATTGTAGTAACTAGTTCTTTTGTAACATTGCTCATTTCGTTTATAGCTATCTTTACTTTCAAAGCAATCAACCTCGTAATAACTATTACCGCTTCTTTTATAGCAGGCATTGCCATCGTTTACATCCCAGGCCATACTGCCCGAGGTATCAAAAATCATAATAACACGTGGCTTTTCATTAGTTTCCACATTGTGGTTAACATAGAGCTCTATGTCTTCACCATTCGCTGATAAACTAATTAATACACAAAATATAGAAATGAGTACTCTCTTTAACGTAAGTTTCATTTTAAATCCCCTTACTTATGCTAGCCATCTCTTGGGCTACGCCGGTCACAATTGTAAGCTGGTGCTTACTTTTAGAGCCATATTCTATGGTTGTTGAAACTTGTACCATGTTGCATGAGATACCAGCAGTAAAACTAAAACGACGAGGGCATTCTAAATCGAGTACACCATTGTTTAAATTAATCATATTGCTTTTCATATCATCACGTTCAGCCATAACAATACCCTTGTCTGAAACTTCTTCAGGGGTCAAAAAGAACTGATTAGCAGCTCCTTTACTGACTTCGTCAGCAATTATGCGCTGCACTTCACCAATTAGTTGGTTTTCTGCAACCTCGCGCTCTTGGGCTGCGTTGGTAATTTTAATATCAATACTACTACTGCTCATTAAAGTAACCGCAATTCCTGTCACTGCTATGACCATAATAAGCGCTGTAATAAGTACAACGCCCTGTTGTTTATTTTTCATCTGCGTTAAATACGCCATAAATTTGCACCCACGTTATTTAAACGAATAGTCGTCGTGAAAACAGTTCGTCTGAAATTATCTGAAAAAGTGAGAGTGCGACTATTAGCATCTTCCCCTAATACGTACGTTTGGTTCTTAATTTTAAGACCTGGATCAGGCTGCAATGCTCTGATCAATAAAAAAACTTGTACTGTTAAAATGCCTTTACGATTTTCCCAGTCACTGACATTCATATCATTGATGCTTTTGTATGTATCAACACGGCTGTCGCTGGTAGTATCTAGACCAAAAACAAAACGCATATTTTCCACGCCTTCCATTATGGTTTCAGTGTTTATAGACCCTCCCACCAAACGTTTTCGCATTAGTGCAGGTACAGTAAGGCTCTTATTATTTACCGTATAAGTTTGCTCTGAAATATAATAGCTGTGATGACTATACGGCCATACCGACGCATTAATATTTATGCTAGTAGGGTCAACAACACCTCGCTCAAAGCGAGCACTTTCTTGCTCAGCAATAAAATAATTCTCATCACTTTGCGTTTCATTAACACCTGCGGCATCCACTTCTAGTTGGTTTCCTTGTAAAAACTTAACCTGTAAAATATCAGTGCCTGCTAAAGGGTTATTAACGCAATTAAGTTCACTTGAACTAGTAGCTGTTTTTGCATAAAGCGTTTTAAAGTTACTGCTGCTGGTTAAATCAGGAAAGCTACCGTTATTGAGACCTTCAAAACAATCACCTGTAGGATTCGACAATGATGATGTGTTTATAACGGTGAAAGAATCATCATAAAATGTTCCCCAAAAACCAACCTGCTCAATATCACGTTGCATAATATTTATAGCTAAGCGACCTGATTCTTGTAACTCACCTATAGTCATTGTGTCTTTGGTGGTTACTTTCATACCGATATAAGTAAACATTACCCCACCCAAAATTAATCCCCCTATAAATAGAGATATCATCATTTCAATGAGTGTAAATCCTGTTTGCTTCATTTTAGCTCCTAACATATACATAGCTATTAAGCACGACTAAGCGACGTTTTTTATCTGCAACACCACAGCTAATTTTACCTGTGGCCTCACTCGCTTTAAATTCTTGGCGACCCTGCCAAGAAACAATAACCTCTATGTTATATGCTTTCCCCCCAGACCCCCCTACAACTTCAGGGTTAATACACACAGTTGCCCCATCAAGTGATCCGGTATTCTCTCGGGCTCGGATAGCACGTTTCCATTGCTCGATATCTAAACTAGCTATTTGTGCGTTACTACAAGAGCTTGTAAAACATGTTTTAGACGGTTTCTTAGTGGTTTCACTGGTAAACTCTACATCATAATGGGTCGCGAGTTGCGAAGTATCGTTTGCTCGAATACGTTGAATAATATCATTACCAAGCGCAACAGCAGCAGCACGTTGCATTGAATCAAAACTTGCTTGCTTTGCTTTTGCTTGTAAAGCCACCGCACCGAGTAAGCCAAAGCTTAAAATAATGAAAGCAATCAGAACTTCGATGAGAGTAAAGCCCTTTTGAAACTTAAATACAGTCGAGAACATACTTAAACCAAATAATAATTATCTAACAATAAGTGTATGCAATTAAAAATTAGATTCAACTAGAACCATGACTAACGGTTAATTATGTTGATAAGCGGTTAATGGGTAGGTGTATTAAAGTTCGCTTTTTACGCTTTTGAGTGCTCGACGACTTACAGCTAAAAAAGCGCTACAGCCTTGTAGCTCAATAACATGTTGATGGTTTTTAAGCGTATGTAGGGCAATGATTTTGTTCTTATTCACCAAAGTATGTCGATGAATTCTTAATAAATGATGCGGGTATTGCATTTCAAGATGCTTTAAACTGTCCTCAATTAAAGCTTCCCCTTGATCAAACACAACCTTGGTATACTTTTCCTCTGCGTTAAAATAAAAAATACTCTCTATTTCAATACTTCTGATAGTGCCGGCCAGTTGATACGTTACTTTTTCTGTATGTTGCTGTTGCAGGTGTACTCTGTTTAAACGTCCTAGCTGTTGTAATGCATGTTGCAAACTTTTTACTGATATAGGTTTTACTAAATACCCAGCTGCATTTAGTTGCAGTGCATCAAGTGCATGCTCAGGGTGAGCGGTTATAAAAATAATCGCAGGGGGAACCGCCAAGCCATTGAGTTGATTAGCCACTTCGATGCCATTTAAGCCTGGCATGTCAACATCTAAAAACACTAAATCAGGCTGAAGCTCTTCTATTTTCATTAAAGCGTCATTGCCATTATCGGCCTCACCTTGCACATGAAGGGATGTATGGCTTTGACCAAGTAAACGCTTTAAGCGTGCTCTTGCTAAGGGTTCATCATCTACAATCAGTACATTCATAACATGTTCTCTGTTTGTTTTGGGATAACCACTTTAACTCTAAATTTATTTTCTTTGTTGGTTATAGTCAATTGCGCCCGACCTTTATAATAAATACTTAAACGAGAACGGATATTATCAATTGCCATACCGTTATGCTCTCTAGTATTAGCAGTTTCAGTAGGTACAGGGTTAGTTACAATCAAGGTTAAATAATGTGTTGTAACATGCAACTCAATACTAATGGTAGCACCACTTTGGCTGGGCTCTACACCATGACATACTGCGTTCTCTACCAAAGGTTGTAATGTTAGATATGGAATATAGAGCGCAGGGAGGTTTTCTGGTAATAACCACTCAACCTGTAAACGCTCTGCAAAACGCCATGATTCAAGAGCAATATATTGTTTAGTTAATATTATTTCATCACTGAGTAATACACTTTGCCCTGAACGCATTGCAGCTTGCGAAAGCGCTGCTAATGCCAAAATAGCATTCTCAGCAGCTTCAACGTCATGATGCGTTAATTCTGCTGCCGTATTCAAACTATTATATAAAAAATGGGGTCTGATCCGCGCCTGCAAGGCATCAAGCTCCGCTCGAGAGAGTGCTTTGGCTTGCTGTTCTTTTTCAAAATGAATAAGCAAAAATTGTACAAAAAGTAAGGTAAGCAAAAATACAATAATGCAATTACGTAACACAAAAAACGTAAGTTGTTTTTCGTTTTCTATATCAAAAGCAATATGAGAAAAAGCCAGACTAAATAAAGCAGTGCTCAGACTATATACAGCAATAAAAAAACTAAGCTGAATAAACTGAGGCTGTTTTGCAAGAAATCGCCGGCAAATGTATAAAAAAGAGGTACTGACTAATACTGTTACATGAAGAAATAAACTAATCTCTCCCAAGTGCAGCCATATGTCACCGCCAGCATTAGGAGCAAAAGCTAAAATAATAGCCACGACTTGTGTTACTACGAGGGATGCAAGTACACCACGCTCATTAAAAAGGGCCGAAAAAAGTAGTGCATCTGGTGTCAGTTGCTTACTCATTCGGCCCTCCTTTTATCTATTAATAGACTAACGCAGCTCTACTGGTACAGCAAAAACGATGTTTTCTTCTTCACCTGGGTTCTCGGTTACTTGCGTGCCACCAAGCTCTTTTAAACGAGTAATGACTTGCTGAACTAATACCTCAGGAGCTGAAGCACCGGCAGTCACACCTACACTATTGATACCATCAAACCATGATGCTTCAACATTACTAGCATCATCAATTAAATAGGCTTGCGTCCCCATTTTATCTGCCAGCTCTCTTAAGCGATTAGAGTTGGAGCTATTTTTAGCACCCACAACTAATAACACATCTACTTTATCAGCTAAATCACGAACCGCATCTTGACGGTTTTGCGTTGCATAACAAATATCATCTTTACGTGGGCCATCGATTGCAGGAAATTTACTACGTAAAGCATCAATCACATCGGCAGTATCATCTACAGATAGAGTTGTTTGGCTGCAGTAAAAAAGATTATCCGCATTTTTTACATCAAGCTTTAACACATCATCAACCGTTTCAACAAGGTAAATACCACCTTGCTCGTTATCGTATTGACCCATAGTACCCTCAACCTCAGGGTGTCCGTGGTGACCAATTAAGATGCATTCAATACCTTTTTTACTAGCACGCGTTACTTCCATATGCACCTTAGTCACTAACGGACAGGTTGCATCAAATACTTTTAACTCTCTGCGTTTAGCCTCTGAGCGAACAGCCTGAGATACACCATGAGCGCTGAAAATAACAATGCTGTCATCTGGAACCTGATCTAGTTCTTCAACAAACACGGCGCCGCGATTTTTTAAACCATCGACTACATAACGGTTATGCACCACTTCGTGTCTTACATAGATTGGTTTTTCAAAAATATCTAAAGCGCGCTCAACAATACTAATTGCGCGGTCAACACCGGCGCAAAAGCCTCGTGGATTAGCTAGTAATATTTCCATTAACCTTGTACCTCAATAATATCAACCTCAAACGTTAAACGTTGACCCGCTAAAGGGTGGTTAAAATCGATAGTGACAGACTCACCTTGCACTTCACGAACCAGGCCTGGAAGCTCAGTACCATCAGGTTGAGTAAAGGCAATAATCGCCCCTACTTTAGCCGGTGTTTCTGCACCAAACTTACTACGATCTACATAATAAATATTATCTGGATTAGGTTGACCAAAGGCATCTTCAGGCTCAAGTTCAAATGTTTTGCTTTCACCCGCAGTTAGGCCAAGCAAACATTTTTCAAAGTTAGCGGTTAAGCTGCCATCACCCATAGTGAGCTTGGCAGGTTTGTTATGCACTTTTGTTGAGTCAGCGGCAGAGCCATCTTCTAGTTTAATAGAAAAATGAAAAATAACGTCTGAGTTTTCACCAATTACAGCTTGGCTCATGCTTTATGCTCCTTTGGTTCTTCGCCTGTAAAGGCGTCAAATAGTAATAATGCAGCGCCAATACAAATAGCACAGTCTGCAATATTAAATACGGGGAAATGTGAGTCTTCGTAAAACACATGTAAAAAATCAATAACGTATCCATAAGCAACACGGTCGTATAAGTTACCGATAGCACCCGCTAACACTAACGAATATGCACCGCACAATACTTTATTAGACGCAGGAAGGCGCTTTAACCACCATATCAACAAACAACTAATTGCGATTGCTATTACACTTAAAAACCAGCGTTGCCAGCCACCCGCTTCGCTTAAAAAGCTGTAAGCTGCACCGTAGTTATGTACATAAGTGATACTAAAAATAGGCAGTAGATTAATTGACTCACCATAAGCCATGGTGTTTACAACCAGTGTTTTACTGGCAAAGTCTATTACTAGTAGTAATAGACTCAACCAAAGCCACACTAAACCACTTTTTTGGGTTAGTTTGCTCACTAAAAACAACTCCTAAGCGAATTGACGCTTTTCACCTTCACCGTCAACGTTACTTACACAACGACCACAGATTTCAGGGTGCGCAGGCTCAACGCCTACATCTTCACTATAGTGCCAACAACGCTCACACTTTTTAGCCTCTGTTGCTGATACGCTAATGTATAAACCTTCAATTTCGGTTGCTTGTGAGTCTGCAGGCTGGCTCTCTACTTCAGTAACATTTACAGCTGAAGTAAGTAACACAAAGCGAAGTTCATCACCTAGTGCGGTCAGTTTTGCTGCAAGTTCTTTACTTGCAAACAAGTTAACTGTTGCTTGTAATGTAGCGCCAATCACTTCTTCTTTACGTGCAGCTTCTAGCAGACGGTTTACTTCGTCACGCACATTTAAAATTGCTTGCCAATCTTCATTACTAAACTTGGTCGTAGTTGGCGCTTGTAAGCCCTCATACCAAGTTGAAGTAAATACATAGTCACTGCGCTCACCTGGAAGTGCTTCCCAAATTTCTTGTGCTGTAAAGCTCATGATTGGTGCCATCCAACGCGTCATCGCTTCAGCAATGTGGTACAGCGCGGTTTGACAAGAACGACGTGCATGACTGTCGCTTTTTGCCGTGTACTGACGATCTTTTATAACGTCTAAGTAGAACGAACCAAGCTCACCGGTACAGAAGTTCATTAGCTTTTGCGTTACTAATAGCATTTGGTAGCTATCGTACGCTGCTAAAATGTCATCTTGTAACTGTGCTGCGCGCCCTACAATCCACTTATCAAGCTCAACCATATCATCCACAGCAACTTGATCCGTTTTTGGATCAAAACCACTAAGGTTAGCAAGTAAGTAACGGCTGGTGTTACGAATACGACGGTAGCGATCTGCTGAACGTTTGAATATTTCATCTGATACCGTCATTTCTGCCGTGTAATCAGTTGATGCTACCCATAAACGTAAAATATCAGCACCTAGTTTATTCATCACATTTTGTGGTGAAATAACATTACCTAATGACTTAGACATTTTGCGGCCGTTTTCATCAACCGTAAAGCCATGCGTTAGCACTTGTTTGTAAGGTGCATGACCATTTATTGCCACTGAGGTCATCATTGATGACATAAACCAACCACGGTGTTGATCTGAACCCTCTAGGTATAAATCAGCAGGACCGGTTAAATCTTCACGCGCATCAACAACACAGGCATGAGTTACACCTGAATCAAACCACACATCGAGTGTGTCTTGCACTTTCATGTATTGTTGTGCGTCTTCTTCACCTAGTAAAGTAGCTGGCTCTAGGTCATACCATGCTTGAATACCTGACTTTTCAACAAGCGCTGCTGCTTGCTCAATCAGCTCTTGAGTATTTGGGTGTAATGCACCCGTGTCTTTATCAACAAACAGCGCAATAGGTACACCCCAAGTACGTTGGCGTGAAATACACCAATCAGGGCGGCCTTCAACCATGTTGGCAATACGGCTTTCGCCCCATTCAGGTAACCATTGGGTATTTTTAATTTCAGCCAGTGAGTCTTGGCGCAAGTTAGCCTGATCCATGCTAACAAACCATTGTGGTGTGGCACGGAAAATAATAGGTGTTTTATGGCGCCAGCAATGTGGGTAGCTGTGCGTTAATGCATGATGATGCATTAGGGCATTATTTTCTTTTAATACCTCAATTACACTCGCATTGGCTTTAAACACATGTTGACCGGCAAATAATTCAGTATCAGGTAAGTACACACCGTTTGCGCCAACAGGGTTAGCTACTTCAAGATTGTACTCAAGACCTGCCACGAAATCTTCTTGACCATGACCTGGTGCAGTATGCACGATACCCGTACCAGAATCTGTTGTTACGTGCTCAGCAACAATAACAGGAACATTAAGGTCATAAAAAGGATGTGCTACGGTTAAGTTTTCAAGTGCTGCGCCTTTAACATAGCCAAGGATATGGAAATGGTTAAAACCAAAACGATCCATCGCATCTTTAACCAGCTCAGAACCTATAATAAGACGTTGCTGAACGCCTTCATCTTCTACTTGTACTAGCGCGTATTCTAAATCAGCATGCACAGCTACCGCACGGTTTGCTGGCAAAGTCCATGGTGTCGTAGTCCAAATGACGGTTCCTACGCTACCTGTTCCTGTATGGCCAGCCGCTAAATCAAACGCATTAACTACCGCATCTTGATCTGTAAAAGTAAAGCGTACATCAATAGCTGGAGATTGTTTATCTTGGTATTCAACTTCGGCCTCAGCTAATGCTGAACCACAATCTGTACACCAATGCACAGGCTTAGCACCTTTATGAAGGTGACCATTTTTTATAATGCGGCCCAGTACACGAATGGCATTAGCTTCAAAGTCAAAGTTCATGGTTAGGTAAGGTTTATCCCAATCACCAAAAACGCCTAAACGTTTAAAGTCTACTTTTTGGCCTTCCACTTGCTTTTTAGCATAGGCACGACATTTCTCACGAAACTCTGCCGCAGTTACCTTAACACCGGGTTTACCGACTTTTTTCTCAACCATTAACTCGATTGGTAAACCATGACAGTCCCAACCTGGTACGTATGGCGCATCAAAGTCTGATAAAGTTTTAGACTTAACAATAATATCTTTTAATATTTTATTTACTGAGTGGCCTAAATGGATATCGCCGTTTGCATACGGAGGGCCGTCATGCAAAATGAAAGTTTTTTTACCTTTCTTCGCGCTGCGAATTTGACCGTATAGGTCGTCTTCATACCATGCTTTAAGCATTTTTGGTTCACGTTGTGCCAAATTGCCACGCATTGGAAACATTGTTTCCGGTAAATTCAAAGTATGTTTGTAGTCGCTCATTAATCCTACTTTCCGTTTCTATCGGCTACCTAATTTTAAACCAAAACACTGCTTAGCGGCGGCAACATCGGTTGCTATTTGTGCCGTCAGTTGTGTTAATGTCTCGAATTTTTTCTCATTGCGGAGTTTTTCAATTAACTCCACATGCATAAATTGTCCATAAATATCTTGTGCAAAATCAAAAAGGTGAACTTCTAATAAGGCACGAGTTCCATTAAACGTGGGTTTGTTTCCAATGTTAGCCACCCCAAAAACTTTCTTTCCTGCGATCATCACTTGAACCGCAAATACACCATTGACCGGACAAACTTGACGTTTTAGTGCAATATTTGCCGTTCTAAAACCCAGTTCGCGGCCTTTTTTCCAGCCATGAATAACACGTCCAGATATTGCATAATTATGCCCAAGCATAACTTTTGCACTAACTAAGTCACCTTCAGCAAGCGCTTCTCGTATCAAGGTACTGCTTACTCTAGCATTTAATTGCCTAAAGCTGGCAGTGCTTTTAACACTCATTCCCACTTGGGTGCCCATAGTTGCCAATAGACTAAAGTTACCTTGGCGCTGTTTACCAAACCTAAAATCATCACCAACCGTTAATGCTTTAACGCCCAGCTTTTTAATTAAAATATCGCTAACAAACTGCTCAGCATGCATGTTTGCAAAAGCCTGATTAAAGCTAATACAAATAACGCGTTCAATTCCTAAGTTACTCAATAGACGAAGTTTATCACGCAGTCGAGTCAGCCTAGCCGGAGCGTTACTCTTTGCAAAAAACTCCTGTGGCTGAGGCTCAAATAACATTACAGTGCTGGGTAAATTATTTTCTTTTGCATCAGCTAAAAGCCCTTTTAATACGGCAGCATGACCCAAATGAACACCATCAAAATTACCAATGGTCAGCACACAACCAAAGTGTTGTGGACGTATATTGTGTATACCTCTAATTAACTCCATGCCACCTAATGCCTTTTTCAGCGAGCGATAAAATGCGACCTCGGGCCGCAGAGTGTCCGATTATAATCTTTTTTTTAATTTGATTCAGTAATTGCTACACTTTTTATCGTATTTAGTCTAACACCCATCAAAAACAACATAAAAAAGTAACTAACAATCGCAATAATTAATAACACAACCAATAACATAACTTGTTCGCTAAAGTGCCAACTAACCCAGTCATATTGCCTACTAGTAAACCAAACCAATGCGCCCATTGTTATACTTGCCAACAAACACTTCAAAGTGAAGTAGCCACTCATGCTGGAAAACTGATAAACATTCTCTTTTTTAAGCTGTCGATACAGTAAGTAGGCATTACAACTTGCCGACATTGAGGTTGCCAGTGCCAAACCTAAGTAGCCAATAAATGGTGCCAGCATAATATTAAACACCATATTTAGTACCAAAGTAATAATACCAATGCGTACCGGTGTTTTAGTATCTTGCCGAGAATAAAACCCAGGCGCGAGGACTTTAATTAACATAAAACTGACTAATCCTACTGAGTAGGCAACCACCCCTAAGCTCACCGCCTTAACATGATCGATGCCCGCTTCTTTGAAAGCGCCATGATCAAACAGCACGGTAATAATAAGTGGGCTTATAATCATCAATCCTATCATTGCTGGAAGCCCTAAAAAAATCACAAACCTCACTCCCCAATCTAGGGTATGTTGAAAGTCGCTACTTTTTTTACTGCTGTGTAATTTTGACAGCGCAGGTAAAATAACCGTCGCAATACCAATGCCAAATAAACCAAGTGGGAATTCAATCAGTCTATCTGAGTAATACAGCCAAGCGATAGAGCCTGTCATCAATAATGAAGCTATTACCGTATCGAGTAATAAGTTAATTTGACTAATTGATACACCAAATAAGGCTGGGAGCATTAACTTGCGTACTTTTTTCACATTTTCATCTTGCCAACCCCAGCGCGGGCGCGCTAGCATTTTTGCTTTATACAAAAACGGCAGTTGAAATAATAGCTGTACCACGCCTCCTAAAAACACGCCAACAGCTAACGCATAAGCGCCTACAGAAAACTGATCATGTAGTAAAATGGCACAACTAATAATAGATACATTGAGTAAAACCGGGGTAAAAGCCGCAACGGCAAAACGATTATAAACGTTCATCACAGCGCCACTGAGCGCCACAAGGCTTACAAAAAACAAATAAGGAAAAGTCAGTTTTAATAGCGAACTGGCAAGCTCAAACTTTTCTGCGTCAGGGCCACCTTGCCACCAATCAATAAACCAACCAGTGCCGAATAAAGCAGCAATAACAGGTGACGCTATCACACCAAAGAGCGTCACTATCAGTAAAATAGTGCCTAACGTGCCGGCGGCTTGGGCAACAAATATTCTGACCTTCTCATCGCCTTGCTGCTGTTTAATTTCACTTAATACCGGTACAAATGCTTGCGCAAAAGCCCCTTCGGCAAATAAACGGCGTAAAAAATTAGGAATACGGTTAGCAAATAAAAATACATCGGCCGCAGCGCCTGCGCCCAACAAGTTAGCTACGACGGCATCTCGTACTAGCCCTAAAATACGCGAGATCATTGTCATTGCACTTACAATCATCCCAGAACGAAACAAACCTTTTGACACTATGAATCCATATTAAAAATCAGCAATTAAGTTAATTATGCCATAGTCTTTTTTATAAATCGCTTTAAAGCACTAGGCTGGAACCCCTTGCTTTGTTACAATAGCGCTATTAACTGCTAAAGCGGCAAATTGATGTTCGTTATAAGGAGCAGTTTTTCTTGGATTGTTAAAATTAAATTGACATTCATGATAAAAACAGGCATATTCCACGGCCTTTAATTTAAGCTTTATTTAAGATTGTTAGGAGCAAACCTTGGCTAACATCAAGTCTGCAAAAAAACGCGCTATCACAAGCGAAAAAAACCGTCAGCACAACGCAAGCCGTCGTTCAATGATGCGTACTTACTTCAAAAAAGTAATCGTAGCTATTGAAGCTGGCGATAAAGAAGCTGCACAGCAAGCTTTTTCTGTTGCTACACCTATCCTAGACCGTTACGCAACTAAGGGTCTAATCCACAAAAACAAAGCTGCTCGTCATAAGAGCCGTTTAGCTGCTAAAATTAAAGCGCTATAATTTGTTTTTGCAAGATTAAAAAAACCGGCTTTTGCCGGTTTTTTTTTGCCCAAAATAAATGCGCCTATTAAACGTTATCAAGCTCTGGGTAAAACTTTTTCAACATCGCCGCAATTTTCTTTGGAGAAAATGGCTTAACTACAAATCCTTTAGCCCCTCTATCTATCGCATCCTTCACATTTTCAACGCCTGAATGAGCCGACACCATCACCACGTTTGTCTCTGGTGATAACTCATTAATTTGCGCAATAAGCTCTTTACCGTCGCCATCAGGTAGTTCTATATCTAAAAATATAATATTAAAATTGGCTGCACGACACTCGCTAATGCACTGCGCGGCCGTTGACGCCTCTTTTACATTCTCTATCCCTAAATGCATCAATGTTTGACTGAGAAAGCTACGCACCGTGCTAACATCATCAACTATTAAAATAGATAGCTGCGTATTCATATATAATCCTTATAGGCTAAAGCCATGTCTGCGAAATTGGTGATTTGCTTAAAATACAAATATTTACTTTATTATAGAGAGCTAAGCTAAAAAGGCCAGATTTGCTTTATGTCGAAAACCACAAAAAAGAGTCGCCGCAAAAAAAATAAAACGATTACTGTTAAACCTACATCCACTAATAAGCTTGCAAACCTTGGCTCACAATTAAAGCCGCAATCAAAGAACACTAAGCGTGATATCAAGCTGGCCCTGTTTTTTATTTTCACGATATTATTACTTATACTTGTTTTAATACCAAAGCCAAGCTTACTTACTTATAAAAAATCATCTATGGTAAGCCAAAGTGTGTATTGGCCAGGGGTGTTTTCAAGCGAACCAAAACTATTGGACTCAACCCTTCATCCGCGACTTGATACGCAGCGAAGAACACTTTATTTATGTATTGATTTACAGCAGCCGCAAAGCTGCCAAAAATATCGAATTATTGCTGAAGAGGGAATATTTTCAGTATTACTCACTTACTTTTAACATTAAAAAAACTAATCTGAAAATTTAAAATTACTTGGTTGAAAGCTGTGCAAAAGATCAACATAATGGCGCTCCTTTTTTCAACAACTGAACTATTGAAACGACCATGCTAAACGAGCTAGATTGGCTTTTAAATACATTACTACTTGCACTAGGTTTAGGTGCATTCTTTATTAACCAACTGACACTGCTTCGCGTTGCTGCGATTAGTGCTTGTGGTTTGTTATTCCTATCATTTAGCTTAGATCTTATGTCGTCGAGTATTATTTCAAATATGAGTTTAGTTTTGATCAACACATTTTATTTGTTTAAAGTTTATACATTTGGACAATTTACTGTATCTCAGCACTAATTACTTCCCCTTAGAATATTTTATAGCCCAGTTTTTCTGGGCTTTTTTTATTCCACAACTTTAAAAATCTTGGGTCTTAGTTTGAACTAAGTTAAAATTTATCTCGTATTAGCCTATTTTGAGATAAGCCCATACCGTTGTCAGATTTCGATTTATTCTTATCCTCTATGGAAGATGTTACCCCTATCAATCACGACACCGTGACATTACCATCTAAAAGTCATAAAACGGTTATCGCACAGCAAGAAAAAAACAAAGCTGCACAATTAAACTTAAACAGTGAACAATTTAATCCGTTAGATGAACCACTTGAATTGCTCGACCCACTCGCCATATTAAGCTTTAAACGAGATGGCGTGCAAAGCCCGGTTTTTAAAAACGTAAGACTAGCTAAATATCAGCTCGATGCGACATTAGATTTACACGGACAACTTTTAAAAAACGCCCATGCTTCTTTGTTAGCCTTTGTTAAAGACTGCCACCAGCGTAATATAAGAATGGTTCTTGTTCGTCATGGAATAGGAATTAAAAATAAAGCCAAACTGGGTATTTTAAAAAGTTACGTAAACCAGTGGTTGCAAACTATTCCCTGTGTTTTAGCATTTCATACTGCACTCAGGCAGCATGGAGGAAGTGGTGCAACGTATGTCTTACTGAAGAAGAGTGATGATAAGAAGCATCAAAACCGAGAAATCCACAGCAAGCGTAGCTAATTCCTACTGTGGTAATAAGAATTAGTTGAGCAGCACTGTCGCATTGGCTTGGTTAAACCAAGCAGATATTCCTAATATAATGATAGATACAACCACAATGCTGATTTTTGCGCCCCCTTGACTGGGTTTCATAATTCATCCTATTTATTTATTATTATTGTTAGAACGGCTTTTAACAATAATAAAAATTACAAATGTTAACAAGCTGTTTCTATTAAAAGTTAAACAAATTTTAATCCTTTAAAGTCAAACAACTCTAAACTAATAACCTTGCTGCTTATTAATGCAATTAATTAATGGCTGTCTCGCTTTTAAACGCAAAATATTATCTGCTATTTGTTCAACAACACTATCTAGATCTGACAACGCAGCGCAATGCGGCGTTAAAGTAATATTTGGATGCTGCCAATAAGGGTGTTCGCTTGGTAGTGGCTCACAGGAAAATACATCAAGCGTTGCTGCTCGTAAACGTGCGTTGTTGAGCGCATCGAGCAAATCAGCTTCAACAACATGCTCACCTCGGGCCACATTAATTAACACAGCATGCTCAGGAAGTTGCTTAAGCAACTGTTGATTAATAATACCTTTGGTATTGCTAGTAAGTGGCAGTAGACAGATTAAATAATCTGTATTCACTAACATATCATTTAGTCCCTGATCACCATGGTAGAGTGTTGCTATGGTTGATGTTTTAGGACTTCGGCTCCAAGCATTGACTTTAAAAGCGTTACTAACTAGCCTATGTGCACATGCTTGACCTAGTTCGCCAAACCCTAAAATACTCACTTGATTATGCTTATGCGCTCTTTTGGGTTTCCATTCACTTTGCTGTTGTTTTAAAAAATATTCTTTTAATCGCAATTTTTGCGCTAATACATGAGTAAGTACATATTCAGCCATGTCATTGGCTAACTGTTTATCGACAATGCGCACTACTTCAACATGTGCAGGTAGTAAACTTAAATCGATACTATCAACCCCAGCACCAAACGATGACACCGCTTTCAAATTTATCAACTTTGGCCATAAAGACGCGGGCGCATTCCAAGCCAGTACAAATTCCACACTTGCAAAATCTTGGCAATCATCAAGCTGCTCAATTTGAATATTGGGTAATTGTGATTGCATTCTTGCAATTAATTTTGTGTTATCTCGACCGGTAATCGCGACTAAAACTGACATGATGATTCCTTAAAAAGTAACCGTAAATAGTAGTACTGGTATGGTTTAATTCAATAGTAAGTAAACGGTTTTAAAAAGTCACACAACTGACCGCGTATTGTCATATCCGCACTCTAAGCTAAACATATTGGCCTTAGCCTAGTATAAAAAGAGGTGCGTATGATCAGTGTAGATAAAGTAATAGCAACCAATTTACCACAGTTAACTAACTCATTTAAAATAAAAAAACTGGTAAAAAAAAGTCTTAGCTACTTATTACATGAACAAGAATTTACAAACTTTGCAACTGCCTATCCCCACCTTCAAGGAATAGAATTTGTAGAGCAAGTACTTGATGAACTTGATTTTGAAACTCGTTATAAAGCTAAGCAAATAGAAAATATTCCCAGTGAAGGAAAAATTGTCATTATTGCAAACCACCCTATCGGCTCCTTAGATGCGCTTGCATTAATTAATGTGTTATCAACGGTAAGAGCCGATTTAAAAGTGGTGGCTAACCGTATGTTAATGACCGTTGACGCCATGCATTCGTTATTACTACCCGTTGATAACCTATCAGGGCAAAGTAAAAAACAAGAGCTGAGTAATATCCACCAGCACTTAAAAAATGAAGGAGCGTTACTTATTTTCCCTGCCGGTGAAGTTTCTCGACTTCGTCCTACGGGTATAAAAGACTGCAAATGGAACAGTGGCTTTTTACGCATTGCTAAAAAGGCTAACAGCCCTATTTTGCCTATCTATATTAAAGCCAGAAATAGTCCGCTGTTTTACGGCGCATCAATGCTTTATAAACCACTGGCTAGCTTATTACTGGTAAAAGAAATGTTTAAGCAACGTCAAAAATCACTCGAGTTTGAAATTGGCGCTTCCATTGCTCCTGAGTCTTATTTAATCCCAGACTTAAAAGACAAAGAAGTGGTTGAGCTAATCCGTAAGCAACTATATCGTTTAACCACAAAAAAAACGCTACCATTAAAAACTCATGCTCCGATCGCCTCTCCTGAATGTAAAAAAGAATTAAAAAAAGCCATAGAATGCTGCGAACATTTAGGTAAAACCAGTGATGGCATGGTGATTTATTTGTACCAATACCAAGGAAGCTCTCCCTTATTTCGTGAACTGGGCCGCTTACGAGAAATCGCTTTCCGGGCTGTAGGTGAAGGTAGTGGAAACCGCCGAGACATAGATAAATACGATATGCACTATCAGCACTTAGTATTGTGGGATGAATATGCACTAGAGTTGGTGGGTGCTTACCGATTAGCTTGTGCACAGGATGTGATTGAACAACACTCACAAAGTGGGCTTTATACCGATAGCCTATTTAATTATACCCAAGATATGACTCCTTATTTTAAACAAGGCATAGAGCTAGGCCGAAGCTTTGTACAACCTAAATATTGGGGCAGAAAAAGTCTCGACTACTTATGGTATGGTATTGGCGCTTTTATAAATCGCTACCCTCAATACCGTTACTTATTTGGTGCGGTGAGTGTGTCAAACGCACTACCTGAGCAGGCAAAGTCTTTATTAGTGCATTATTATCAGCACTATTATGGCTGTGAAAAATCACTCGCAACGCCTAACAATGCTTTTCGTCACACACCTGAACAGCAAACTCAGTGCACTAACTTGTTCGAGGGTAATAATATAAAAGAAGATTTTGTAGAGCTTAAACACATACTCGCTAACATGGGCACGCATGTACCCACACTATTTAAACAATATACAGAGCTATGCGAACCAAATGGAGTTAAATTTTTAAGCTTTAGTATTGATCCACAATTCAATAATTGTATTGATGGCCTAGTATTGGTTGATCTTGAAAAAGTAAAACCAAGCAAAGCAAAGCGCTACTTGGGTACTGATAAATCAGCATCAGCAAGTTAAAGCGTTAACCCTTAGTCGAATAACTATTAAAGCGGCATTTAGCGGCGCTTTAATAGTTATTAATACTTCAAGGCTGAGTAAAAATACCATGGAGTAATTGCTTATAAATTTTTTCTATTTCTAACAAGTCGCAAATCGGTACATGTTCATTAACCTGATGAATACTATGGTTTCGTACCCCACACTCTATGACTTGTGTTTTTTGCTGTGCAAAAAATCGTCCGTCCGACGTCCCACCACTGGTGCTTAATAAAGGATAATTCCCCGTCACTTTAAAAATTGCCTGCTCTAACTGAGCGAGTAAACAACTCTCAATCTTATGGCTTGTATAATAGGGTTCACATGGACGCTCCCACTGTATAACCAAATGCTCGCTGAAATCCTTCAGTGCAGCAAACACACGTTGCTTGACATGTTTACTTTTATACCCATGGCTATAGCGAATATTAAAAGTAATATCACACTGGGCTGGCACGAGGTTATCTAGCACATTATCAATATTAATACCGGTGACTTGCAGCGTTGTTTTTGAACTAAGTTCATCTAAAGGCCAGTCTATTTGTGTGAGCCTGTTAACTACTTCAGCACTGATGTGCGCAGCATTAATGGTATTCTCAGGATAGGCTACATGCCCAGCCTTTCCTTGAATAGTTAATCGCGCAGATAAGGCTCCACGTCGACCATTTTTTATAGTGTCACCTACCTGCAGGTGGCTGGTTGGCTCACCAACAATACAGCCATCAAGCACAACGCCCTGTTGTGCTAATCGCTTGGCAATCAACACAGAGCCATGCTCCGCCTCACCTTCTTCATCTGAGGTGATCAGCCAAAATAATGTTCCCTGCTTTTGCTGCGCGCTGTTTATTAACGTCTGCGTTGCACTAAGCATCGCGGCAATGCCTCCTTTCATATCGGCGGCACCACGCCCATAAATTGCATCGTTAATTATGTGTCCACTAAACGGATCGGCTAACCAGCCACCTTGCGTTGCGGGTACCACATCAATATGCCCAGAAAATGCCACCACGGGGCCAGCCCCAAAGGTTATTTTTGCAATTAAGTTTGTCACATTATTAGAACTAAATTGCTCTGTACTAAAGCCTAACTCAGTAAGGTGGTTCGCAAGCCACTCAATGCCACCAGCTGGATTAGGAGTAATCGATTTAAATCGGATCAGAGTTTGTAAGTGACTCACTGTTTTTAACTGTGCAATAGTTAAGTACGGCGCTTGTGCTTTTGTATTGTTAGCTTTTGTCATAATAAACACACCTCGTTTTAGCGATGTATTTATTACAACGACTTTTTATGACCGCATTATGAATTTACTAGCTAACGTGCGCCCTCTTCTATTAATGTTTCTCGTGTAACCTGTACTATGTGCTTATCTTCTTTAGTTAACTTGGTTTTTTTCCAAGAGCCACGCATAAACCATGCAAATGCTATCAATGCGATGGTTATGTTAGTAATTGCAAAAGAATACCAAATGCCTTGATCGCCAAGCTCAGTATGATTAGAAAGAATATAAGCGGCAGGGAACTGCACTACACATTGTGATAATAACGCGATAACCATTGCATTGAGCATATTACCTGAGGCACGAAAAGCAGCAACAATACAAAGTTGCACCCCTATTCCACCCCAACTTAAGCACATTACTTGAATAAACTGCGCCCCATTAGTAATAACGTCATTATCGTCAGGAATAAAAAATGCAACTAATGAATCTGCGTATAAATATGCAATGGCGCCAACACATGAGAGCCCTAACAATCCCCACACACTAGCAAGTTTAGTGATCTGCTCAGCCCGCTTGATATTACCAGCCCCCATATTTTGCCCAACCAAGGTTGATACCGCCATTGATAAGCCCATAGCGGGGATCATTACCATTTGCAAAATATTAGAGCCAACACCATAAGCAGCAATTGTCGTAGTACCAAAGCTGGCAACTAGAAATGACATGATGATCAAACCAAATGCACGTGTCGATAATTCAATAGAGCCAGGCGCTCCCAAGAAAAAAGCGCGCTTAATATAGTGCCAGTCGGGGTAAAAGCTTTTTAGCTGTAATTGAATACCATGGCGACCACGTAAAAATATAATGATGCCCGCAAGCGCCGCTAAGCTCTGTGTAACCAATGTTGCTAGCGCAGCGCCCATCACACCAAGCCCCTCAAAACGACCATAGCCAAATATGAATAACGGATCGAGTATAAAATTAAGTAACACGGTTGTGCTGACTATAATTAACGGCACCTTAGTTTGCCCAATACCCCGCATCAGCGATTGAAACATGGCATAAATAAATACAAAAATAACGCCAATAAAAGATACATGCATAAACTTAAGCGCATCACTATATACGGCCGCTTCAACCCCCAGTAAGGTTAAAAAATAAGGTGATAATGCATAGCCTAGTAACCCAAGTAATAGTGCAACTAATGTCACCATTAACACCGTTTGCGCGGCAACATGGTTAACCTTATCTTGTTGTCCTGCCCCCATGTATTGGGCTGATAAAATCGCCCCAGCCATAGCAAATCCTGAACCTATCGCAATAACTAAAAATGTGACAGGCATACTAATAGATACAGCAGCCACTTGCGCAGCCCCTAACCGGCCAACCCAAAAAGCATCTGTAAGCTGATAAGCAGACTGCAAAATATTAATGAGGACAATAGGAATGCCTAATTTTAATAGCGCTTTGGCAATAGAGCCTTGAAGAAATAGTTGACCAGAGGGAGTCATGAGGCCGCTTACTTTTATTAAACCGTGAACATAGCCCTAGTTTAACAAAACTAGCTGATTATATTCTGAATACTTCGTTTACGGCCGGTATTTAAGTGATCAGTCAATAATTTTTGAGCACTAAGTAAGTAAAAGTTTAATCTAAATCAATAAATAGAGGCTCTTTACTTATACGCTTTTGAAACTTTGATCTAGAACAGGTTTTTATTTTTAAACTCGAGCGATAATAGCCTCAATCAACAAATAGTCACACAGTAGTTCACGGAGAACAACATGAAAACTAAACTAAGCATTGCAATACTTACTTCTTTACTAGCTCTTTCTCCTGCAGCACACGCTAACTTTAGCGTTAATGTTGGCGCAATTAATGTTAACCCTGATAACGATGGCTCAAAGATTAACGAAGCACCTACTCTTGGTTTAAAAGGTGATTCAAATACTCAGTTAGGTATTACTGTAGATTATGCATTTAACGACCAATGGGTGTTAGAGCTTATTGCAGCAACGCCATTCTCTCATGATGTAGAAGGTACAGGCGGTTTAGCTGGTAATAAAATTGCCGACATTAAACATTTACCACCATCACTGGTTGCACAATACCACTTTTTAGACAGCAGCTACGCACTTCGTCCATTTGTTGGTGTAGGTATTAACTATACGACGTTCTTTGACGAGCAGCCTTCTGCAGCACTTAAAGCAACTTTAAATACTGACGACGTGGAAGTAAAACTAGATGATTCATTTGGTTTTGTTGCTCAAGTAGGTGCTAACTACAAGATTGATGAGAAATGGGGCCTACACGCTATGGTATCTATCATGGATATAGATACTGATGCGACTGTATATGCTAATGGCGCAAAAGCATTAACTTCAACCGTGTCACTTGACCCTGTTGTAGCTATGTTTGGTCTTAAATACTCGTTTTAATAACGATTATGTGTGTGTTAAAAAGGCCGTAAGGCCTTTTTTTTGCGTGTAATTAACGAGGTAAGTTATTTACTTTTTTTTGCTCAAGCATTTCTTTCCAATGAATTATTTCTGCCGGTAAAATAGGTGCTACGCCTTCAAAACCAGCAACCTCCAGCATATGCTCAACGCTTACCACCCCTTTTTTACTTTTAAATACGCCACGTACATAGGCAATTGCATGTAAGCCACGCTCTGAATGAAATTTTTGTTCAATATAAAAGTATTTATGATCCCAGCCGACTAAACGGGTACTAATGGTAAAGCGCTGCATAGGCTTAATATCACGGATATAAGTAATGGCGGTTGCATTAACAATAGGAAACCAACGACGCTTCATTATTTGCTTTAGTAAACCAACTCGCTCGGTCATCCATGTGCGCGATAAATCCATCATTGCTAAATAGCGTGAATTAGTTAAGTGCAAATTAATATCACAGTCACTTGGCAGTGCTTTGTAGTCTATATCAACCGTGTCTAACAATGATTGATAATCACGATTACGTTTAATTTTGAAAAATAATAGCAGCAGTCTAAAATATAAATTCACAGTTGAGGTCTTACCAGTTTGTTTTTTGTGAGTGTATCATAGCAATTGCTCCCCTAGGGTATTTTTACACCAAGGGGACAATCACTAAGAAAGGTTGTTTTAATATCTATCTTTAAACTTTAACCGTTTTACGATTAATACCGTAATCACGTAGTTTATTAGCTACCGCTGTATGACTTAGCCCTAAGCGCTTAGCTAACTGACGTGAACTTGGATAAGCTGGATAAAGCTTACGCAATAAGGTAGCTTCAAAACGCTTAACCGCTTGATCAAGCGAGCCCTCAAAATCAGACTCTAAATAGCCTAAATCATGGGTAAAGGTCGGCAGTTGTAAATGCTCAACTCGCAATTCACTGTCTTCTAACAACGATACCGCACGGTAAATAGCATTTTCTAATTGGCGCACATTACCTGGCCATGGGTAATCTTGTAAAAACGTTAAACATTCTTCAGATAGCTCAGGCACAGTATGGCCATTTTGCTGCGCATATTTTTGAATAAAGTGTTCAGCAAGTGGGCCAACATCGGCTTTACGATCTCTCAGTGGTGCAATTTCTAACGTTAGTACATTAATGCGATAGTATAAGTCTTCTCTAAATACGCCCTCTTGCACCATTGCAGGTAAATCTTTTTGGGTAGCAGCAACTATGCGAACATTTACTTTAACTTCGTTTTCGTCGCCTACTTTTCGAAACGTGCCGTCTTGTAAAAAGCGCAGTAATTTAGTTTGGAGCTGAGTCGACATTTCACCCACTTCATCTAAAAATACTGTTCCACCATCCGCTTGTTCAAGTACACCGCGTTTAGGCGCTGCATTTTCTTCATATCCGGCGTAACCAAAAAGCTCTGACTCGGCAACATCATCTGGTAACGAGGCACACGATAAAGCGATAAACGGCTTTACTGAGCGGTTAGATGCATAGTGACAAGCTCGCGCTAATAACTCTTTACCTGTGCCGGTTTCACCGGTGATAAGAATGGGGGCTTCAAGTTGCGCCATTTTTCGCGCTTCGCGTACAACACGACGCATCGCCGTACTAAAATTATGAATTGTCGCAAAGCTTTCTTGGCCATAGCGTCTAAACGCACTCACTTGCTGACCTAGGCGGCTTTGCGATTTTATATTTATTACCGCGCCCGCTAATACATCCCCCTCACTGCCTTGTGGTACAGCAATAGGTAAAATATCGGCAATAAAGTCTTCACCTGCCACTTCTACACGGGTAGTTTGCCCAAGTACTTCTTTGCCTTCTAACCAACGGGTAAAATTAAAACCTTTAAGTAAATTATTGATATTGGCGCCAATGACTTCTTTTTCTGTTAGCTGTAAGTCTTTACACGCCGCGTCGTTACACAAACGCACCCAGCCTTTAGCATCAATAGATATAACACCATCTGGCAGTGCTCTTAATAAGGTGTTTAATTCATTGTGCTCACGTTCAGACGGTAAAAACGCGGTGGTACGTACATCATGTACACCATCGATCAATCGAATTGAAGGCATAATTTTTTGAAATTGTTCAAATTCAATTTCAGGAAAACTCACATACATACGGCAATTAACTGAGTCGACTTCAATTCCTTTCAAGTCAACATTGTAGCTAACTAAAATATTAAGAATCTCTTGAGCAATACCAACTCGGTCTGCACAGTGAATATCTAAACGCATACACCCTCAGGTAAGGAAAAAACTAATTGGCGTGAATAATACGCTAACTATGATTATCAGCATAGTTTATTGTAAAGAAATTTGGACGAAAAATGTTTTTTTACTTCCTAGAGCGCTTTTTCAAGCACTTAAAATATTTAATCTTGGCTGCTCACTAAAAGTCGGGGTCATTCCATGTAAATATAGCCAAACTAACTTTGTATAAATTATATTCTCCAATGGGCTAATCATTGCTGTGCATCCGCTAATATTTGCTCATGTTTAATCTAAACGGTGATTATTAAAATAAAGTAGTAAAGGTTAACGATTGTTGAATAACTTGGTGCTTGTAACCCCCCGTAAATAAAGCGGTTTTATATTTTTTCAATAGAACTTAAAACCGGATAAAAGATAGCTTTGCAAAGACAATGTTACTTGTGTTGTTAAATATCTTTTTTGATAAGTTTAGGTGTTTAGTGCAACAACTAGAACTTTAGCTGTTGGTATTTAACAATTACATAACGGATGTGTGATAGCGCGCTCAACGCTTCCCCTCGTACAAAGGTCTATGTATACTTAAGCGCAATTGTAACTAGGATAAGGGTGTGACTCTTACCTAAACGTATAGCTGCGTTTAGCAAACCATTACCTTAGCTGCATAAAAACACTGATGATCGAGCATTTATTATACTTTTTAGAAGTAACAATTTAGCTAAATAAAAAACCACAAGGTCATCAAAACAATAATGAATTAGGAAGTAAATATGAGTTCAAATTCTGACAGTGGCTGGTTTGGTCACCCTAAAGGACTTTCAACCCTGTTTTTCACAGAAATGTGGGAACGAATGAGTTACTACGGTATGCGAGCTATGCTCGTATTATTTATGACAGCAAGTTTACAACAAGAAGGCTTAGGATTTACCGTTGCTTCTGCTGCTGCAATTTATGGCTTATACACAGGTTCAGTATACTTTTTAGGTTTACCTGGTGGCTGGTTAGCAGATAGATTATTTGGTGGTCAAAAAGCAGTATGGTACGGTGGTATCATCATCATGTGTGGCCACATTATTTTAGCCGTTCCGCATGAATATTCTTTTTTCATTGGTTTAATCTTTGTCGCAACGGGTACTGGTTTACTTAAACCTAATATCAGTGCCATGGTTGGTCAGCTTTATACTGACGAAGATGAACGCCGTGACGGTGGTTACGCTATTTACTACATGGGTATTAACTTAGGTTCTTTAATTGGTTACTACGTTTGTGGTTACTTTATGGAAAACGTAGGTTGGCACTGGGCATTTGGTGCAGCTGCTGTAGGTATGGCTATTGGTTTAATACAATACAAACGTACACTTAATAACTTACCAGAACATAGCTCGTTACCTGCGAATCCATTAAGCCCTAAAGGTGCTTCACGCGCATGGGGCGGTATTGCTGCGTTTGTAATTGTTGTTGCCAGCGTGACTGCTGCTGCGATGACAGGCGCTATAGTTATTAACCCGACTATTGTTGCAGGTTACACAGCAGTTGTATTTACTGTTATCTTTTTCATTTACTTTGGCCTTGTTTATTTCAAAGGCAAACTAACCGACGCTGAAAAGCAAAGAATGTGGGCGCTATTTTTAGTCTGTGTCGCTTCTGCGTGTTTTTGGTCTGGTTTTGAGCAAGCGGGTTCTTCATTAAACCTATTTGCTCGTGACTACACAGACCGTCTTATTGGCACATTTGAAATTCCAACGACTTGGTTCCAATCTTTAAACTCGCTATTTATTATTGCCCTATCACCATTTTTTGCCGCTCTTTGGATTAATTTATCTAAGAAAATGGTTTCGCCTACTTATAGCGTAAAATGTGCGTTGGGCTTAGTTATTATGGCTTCAGGCTTTTTAGTTATGTTTATGGCAGCACATTATGCAGCTGAAGGCTTAAAAGTAGCTCCTTACTGGCTGGTTACAACGTATTTCTTACATACAGTGGGTGAGCTTTGTTTAAGCCCAGTTGCATTGAGTGCGGTAAGTAAATTATCTCCTCGTCGCTATACGGGTCAAATGATGGGTGTATTTGTACTGACATACTCAATTGGTAACGTAATTTCAGGCTTACTTGCTGGTAACTTTGATCCTAACAATGTTGCAGAAATTCCTAACCTTTACTTACAAATTGCATTATTTAGTATCGGTGTAGGTATCATCTTAGTGCTGATGAGCTTCAAAGCTAAGGTATGGGAAAAACAAGGTTTAGAACAAACCGCACCAGCACAATAATTTAGGTTTATCACAGTGCGTAATTATGCGCTTTGACTAATGATATTAAATACCCCCTGCAGCTAACTGCAGGGGGTATTTTTATGGCTAACTAACCTAATTGTTACAGCGTAATACTACACAGTAAGTGAGTTAATGAATCAAACCCTCAGTATCTATTGCTTTGTTAATGTTGTGAGCAGCTACGCTCAGGTTGAGTGTAAACAATAGAATACAAAAACCACTCTTTTTTTAGTATGAAAAAACTAAAAAAACAGATGGGCAATTAAATTTAAAAACAATAAATTCAATAACATAAATAAAAAATACGTACATTATCCGAGCTAGCTAATTTTTACTTACCTCGGCACGTATGTAAATAAATATCATACTTTGCTAACCGTCCCGTAAAATTTACACACGCGCTATTTACTAAATAACAACACCCTCTTCCCCAAAGCAGTAATCTGGTTAATCATGCAGGCAATACGATAACTAATAATCGCAGTGCTTAATTGCGGGAGTAATTATAATGAGTGAAGTAAATAATCCTTTAGGTTTGGTTGGTATTGAGTTTACTGAATACGCAACACCCGATGCCGATTACATGGACAAAGTGTTTACCGATTTTGGTTTTTCAAAATTAAAAAAATTTAAAGGTAAAGACATTGTTTATTACAACCAAAACGATATTCATTTTTTACTAAATAATGAACGCGACGGCTTTTCAGCTGAGTTTGCTAAAAACCACGGCCCAGCAATTTGTTCTATGGGCTGGCGTGTAGAGAACGCTCAAGCAGCGTTTGAAGCTGCGGTTAAGCGTGGCGCTAAGCCTGCCACTGATGCAGCTAATAAAGACTTACCATACCCTGCTATTTACGGCATTGGCGATAGCTTAATTTACTTTATTGAACAATTTGGAGATAAAGGCTCTATTTACGATAATGATTTCGAAGATCTGAGCGAGCCAAACAAAGTAGAGAGTAAAGGCTTCTTACGTATCGATCACTTAACCAACAACGTATATAAAGGTACTATGGAAACATGGGCTAACTTTTACAAAGACGTGTTTGGTTTTACCGAAGTACGTTACTTTGATATTAAAGGCCAAAAAACAGCCCTGCTTTCATATGCATTAAAATCACCATGTGGCACCTTCTCTATTCCAATCAATGAAGGTAAAGGTAACGATAATAACCAAATTGATGAATACCTAGGTGAATACAATGGCCCAGGTGTGCAACATTTGGCGTTCTTAACTGACGACTTAGTAAGCTCATTAGATAAGCTTGATAAATCGACTATCGCTACTTTAGATATTATTCCAGAGTACTACGATACTATTTTTGACCGTGTTCCATGGGTTAAAGAAGACAAAGAGAAAATCCGTGAACATCAAATCCTTGTTGATAGCCAAAGCGAAGATTGCTACTTACTGCAAATTTTCTCTAAAAACTTATTTGGTCCTATCTTCATTGAAATGATTCAACGAGTTGATGATGGCGGCTTTGGTGAAGGTAACTTCCAAGCGCTATTCGAATCAATCGAGCGAGATCAAGAACGCCGCGGCGTTTTATAAGCAAATAAAGTAACTTTAAAAAGCAGCGTATTTCGCTGCTTTTTGTCGTTTAATCGTAATTGAGAGGTAAAACTATCTCTCTGTGTGTTTAAATCGCGCTTTTCATCACCATATAGCTAGGTAATAGATGAAATTAACGGGTGCTATATTCTTATTTAATAAATTGATATTTATACTGATAAGCGCGACCAACTAAACCAAAGGAAATGTAATGAGTTTAATTAACGAAACCCATGATATAAATTTAACTAGCTGGGTAGCATCAGCAAATGATGCACAATGTGACTTCCCTATTCAAAACCTACCTTTTGCAGAAGTACGTCGCAAAAATAGCAATGAAGCTTTTCGTGGTGCTGTTGCCATTGGCGATCAGGTTATTGATTTAGCAAAAGTAAATGAACTCGGTATTTTTTCAGGTGACGCCCAAACAGCCGTTGCATCTGCAAGTAACCCGACTTTGAACGAGTTTATGGGATTAGGTGAGCAATATTGGTCAGCGCTTCGTTTAGCACTGTCTAAAGCATTACGTGAAGGCTCTGCTCATCAAGAGCAACTAGCACAAGCGCTTATACCACAAACCGAAATTGAATTTGCTCTACCTTGTCGCATTGGCGATTACACTGACTTTTACACATCAATTTATCATGCGACTGCCGTAGGAAGTTTATTCCGTCCCGATAACCCATTACTACCAAACTACAAATGGGTGCCGATTGGTTATCATGGTCGCTCATCGTCTATTGGCGTGTCTGGGCAGCAGTTTCATCGCCCTAAAGGACAAACTAAAGCGCCAGATGCAGAAGTTCCTTCATTTGGTCCATGTAAGCGCCTTGACTACGAGCTGGAACTAGGTATTTACCTAGGTAAAGGTAATGATCTGGGCGATGCTATTGCAATTGAAAATGCTGAAAAGCATGTATTCGGCTTTTGTGTTTTCAACGATTGGTCAGCACGTGATTTACAAGCATGGGAATACCAACCGCTTGGTCCATTCTTAGCGAAAAATTTCGCATCAACCGTGTCTCCATGGATTGTTACCACCGAAGCACTTGCACCATACAGAACAAGCTGGACGCGTGATGAAAATGATCCGCAGCCACTCGAGTACTTAGAATCAACGGCTAACCGTGATCAAGGTGCATTTGATATTCAAATGGATGTTAAAATTCAAACACAAAAAATGCGTGATGAAGGCTACAACCCAACTCAAGTGTCTAAGTCTAGCTTTAAGCACTCATACTGGACTGTAGCGCAAATGGTAACTCACCATACCGTAAACGGGTGTAACTTTATGCCAGGCGACATGCTGGGCTCTGGCACGCAATCAGGGCCTACTCACGAAGAAGCGGGTTCATTACTTGAGCTTTCTCGTGGTGGTAAAGAAAAGATTACTTTAAGTAACGGCGAGCAGCGTAGCTTCTTGGAAGATGGCGACAACGTTATAATGCGTGGCTGGTGTGAAAAAGAAGGCTTTGCACGTATTGGCTTTGGCTTTGTAGAGAGCACCGTACTACCAGCAAAATAATATATAAAATCAATAAACTAGTAAAAAAGGGTTGTTGAATAAGCAGCCCTTTTTTATTAATTAAGCCGAAGTTACAATTTTTTTCTGGCTTTTTTAGTTCAAATTGCTATCTTGAATCCGTTAATAGCCAGTATTTATGTGACATGCCTGTATTTATAAAGTCTTTTTTTAATAAACATTTCCCAGCTCGTCAGCTGCTCATTCGCCAAAATGGTGAAGTAAAGCATGTTGTTTTGGCGCCTTGGTTACAGGTTTCTGCGCTTGCTATTATTTTCATTGCTATTGCATGGATCAGTGTTTCGAGTATCCGTGTTTATATGCAAACACACCAAATTTCTCATATCGAGCAAACTCAGCTTGATAAGCAAGTACAATGGCAACAAAAAGTAAAGCAACAGCAACAACGCTACGCATTGCAGCAAGAACAGTTAGCTGAACTTGAACAAAAACAAGCTTTACTTCAAGGTATGATTGAATCACTCCCAGCTTCTATCAGCAAAGATGTAATAAAATTAGAGGGTGAGCTTGAATCTTCTCCTATTAATGAGAACGAAAGCGAATTTCATGAGCCGCTCGAAGAAGATAAAACACAAAATAAACACGCACAAAACAGTTTAACCAGTTTTGAGCAGCGCTACATCTTGCTAAATCAGCAGTACGATACTAATTTCACGTTATTGGCTGCGCAGATTAATCAGCGCCATGATGCGATTATAGAAATACTCCAAGGCACGGGTCTTGAAAATGCACTGGCACAACATCTCGCGTTAAGCACGCAAACAACGGCGCAAGGTGGCCCGCTAGATATACTCGATGAAAGTAAAATTCCTAGTAACTTTCTAGTCATTGCAGATAAGTTGTTATTGTTAAACCAGCTAGAGAGCTTTTTAACTGAGTTGCCAAGTACCCTGCCCTTACCTGCTGCAAAATATTATATTTCCAGTAATTTTGGACTTAGAAAAGACCCAATGAATAAAAGGCGCGCTTTTCATAAAGGCATTGATTTAGCTGGGTGGCATAAAACAGAAATTTTTGCCCCTGCCGATGGCACGGTTCGTCGAGCTGGCCGTAATGGCGGTTATGGTAACTTTATAGAGTTAGAGCATAAAAACGGTGTTGTAACGCGCTTTGGTCACTTAAACAAAATTAATGTTAAAAAAGGTCAATTAGTCACAAAGCACGATGTCATTGGCTTAATGGGCAGTACCGGAAGAAGTACAAGTACTCATTTACACTATGAAGTATTAATAGACGACAAGCATGTCAATCCACTAAAAATAACAAAGGCGCTTTCTCGTGTTTGGTAAAAATAAACAAGCAAAAACAGACTCATCTATTAAGAGAGTGAGTCACACTCCCTCAATCATTTCTAATGATGTGCGTATAACGGGCTCTTTGGTAAGCCAAGGTGAAGTACAACTCGACGGACGTATTGATGGTGACATTAAGGCCGAACATTTAGTGATTGGCACCTCAGGTGTTGTTGAAGGCGTTGTTGAGGCAAGCAGTGTCGTTGTTAAGGGTAAAATCATCGGCTCTTTAAATGCAAGTGAAGTAAAGATCGAAAATAATGCTCATGTACTTGGCGATATATTTCATGACACCCTGAGCATAGAAGCAGGTGCTATTATTGAAGGCAGTTTAAAGCAGCGCTTTGAAAAAGAAGTGATTGAGCATGCTAAAGATAAGCCAAAACCAGCTCACGACGTAAAAGCCATTGTTGATAATGAAGACAGCGGGCTTTCGTTTGTTAATAAGCAGCCTGCAGCTAAAAGCTAGCTACATTAGTTTATAATGGTTTAGCCTGCCTGTTGGCTAAACCATTAATCACCTCTTTAAAATCCCGTTAGCGGCTTATACACTTACTTTTTCTGTGTTATATACATGGTTATGTCTGCGGTAAAAACCAGTTCGTTACGCGTATTGTAAAGCTTTACCGGTACGACTAAATCTTCTTTATCAATCCATTGATGAGGCAAGTCAATTTCAGCGATAGCGGTAACATCAGTGTCTACCTTAGCCAGGTACTGTACTGTCATTCCCTTAGGGATCCAACGGTGGGTTTTATAAGGTACTGTTGCATCAACCATCACCCCCGCACACAGCTCAGCCAAATTACATTGTGCGATAGCGTGAATAGTGCCAATGTGATTGTGTACACGGCGTGTGTTTTTAACCACTGCACTACAGTGCCCTGCTTTTAAATCTAAAATAGTAGGTTTCATAGAGCCAAAGTAAGGCGCTTTAAAACATACGGCTTTACTAAACAGCCAGTTACCAAACGGCAGCTTTTTAAATTTATGCCACGTTTTTATTAATGCAGACTCATTACTCATTATTGTTTTTCCATTGTCTTTGCTTAAAAAGCAAATTAACACATCGGATCAGTTTAAAGAAGTGTGATACTTAAACAAAAATAATCATAATAAAGTTAAAAGTAGGTAACATGTCTGATGCATCGGTCATAAGCCCTTTCTTTTTCATCAGTCGCCACTTAAAATACCGACAAAAGGAGACCTGATGCAAACACAGCCCGCTAAACCAAACTTAATTTTATTACTGATCTTAGCGTTACTCGTCATTTTTTGTCCTATGGGCATTGATATTTATTTACCTGCCTTTCCTACTATTGCAGAGCAATTTTCAGTGAGCGAAAAACAAGTACAGCAAACGGTGGCTATTTTTATGCTTACTGTTGGTTTGGGGCAATTAATTGCAGGCCCTCTTGCTGATCGTTTTGGACGTAAGCCGGTAGCCTTAACCGGTGTAACTTTATATGGACTGGCGGCATTAGGTGCATACTATGCTCCTAGCTTTTTAATACTGATGTTTGCTCGTGCAATTCAAGGGTTAGGCGCATGCGCCACCTTTGTTGTTGCTTTTGCAATAGTAAGAGATAAGTTTGGTAGTGAACGCAGTGGCCAAATAATTACCTACCTAAACGGGATCGTGTGCTTTATTCCAGCGTTAGCACCCATTTTAGGTGCGTGGTTAACCGTGCAGTTTGGTTGGCAAATGAACTTTCTATTTCTAACTGGTTTTGCATTATTAGGATTTATTGTCACCTTATTATTGTTTAGAGAAACACGCCCAGTAGACAGCCATTACCAGGGGCATATCTTAGATCTAAGGCGCTTTATCCCAATTATTTCAACTCCGTTATTTTTATTTAATAGCTTGCTATGTATGGTCACTATGTCGGCTATATTAGTATTTGTAACATTGGCTCCTGGTTGGCTTATTACTGAATTAGGGGGCAGCGTAGCCGACTTTACCTTTTGGTTCTCGCTTAATGCAGTGCTTAGTATTCTTGCTAGCTTTATCATGCCTATTTACATTAAACGCCAACCAAAAAGAGCACTAAAAGCAGGTCTTGTGTTGTTAGTGAGTGCAGGCTTACTGATGCTAGTATTAAGCCAATATAAAACCCCATTAGCATTAATGATCCCTATGTTTATTGCTGCCTTTGGTTTTGCTTTAACACTTGGCTCTGCCGCTGGACGAGCTTTAAGTCTGTTCCCTAAGCAAGCTGGCACCGCCTCAGCTCTTTTAGGAGCGATGCAAATGAGTGGGGCAAGTTTATTGGTGTTTATTACTCAATATTTAAACTTATCTACACCCGAGCTTATAGGCACACACTTTTTATTATTAATTCCCTTTTCTTACTTACTATTTCGTTATACTAAATATGCTTAGGCGCTAAAGCGTTTTCTATTACTCTTCAATTTTGGCTAATTCAGGTTTTACCTGATTAGCCGCCCCTAATTCAAATACAAATGTATATTTTTTGTTTAATACTGGCTACTTTAAAGTTAAATAGTTTTGTTTTTGTAGATAAAATAGCTTGTTTTCTGCTTTATATTATTTTACTGTCTGCTAAAGTTAACAATTAGTTAACCAATTAATTCTAGGATAATATAATATGAAAAAGAATAAACTCGCCTTAGCATTAGTTCTTACTGGTATTTGTTCAGCAGGTGCTGCCCAAGCTGCGAACGATCGCTTCATCATCCAAGTTGATAATAATAAAAAAGGTGTTGTTAAAGCGCTGACTAAAAAACTAGGTGGTGACATTAAAGTAGATGGCAATGGATTCATTGCAGCCAAGTTTACTGGACAAGATTTAAGTAGCTTAAAAGGCCTGCTTAACAACCCGCATATTAAACTCATTGAAGAAGATCATAAGCGCGTTCCTATGTCATTATTTAACGATGATGTAGGTGATGCCATGCAGCAACAAATTACGCCATATGCGGTTTATCAATCACAGGTTGATCAAGTTACTTTTGATGCCAATGCAGGCATGAAAGTATGTGTTATCGATTCAGGCTTAGATAGCTCAAACCCTGATTTTGTTTGGGGTAACATTACTGGCGATAACGACAGCGGTACTGGAAATTGGTTTGATAATGGCGGTCCACACGGGACGCATGTCGCCGGTACGATTGGTGCTGCAGATAATAACCTCGGTGTTGTGGGTATGGCACCGGGTGTGGCAATGCACATTATTAAAGTATTTAACGAAGCGGGTTGGGGTTACTCATCTGATTTAGCTCAAGCGGCTGATTTATGTTCTCAAGCAGGTGCAAATATTATTAGCATGAGCTTAGGAGGCGGTGGCTCAAACAGTACAGAGTCAAATGCGTTTGCTAACTTTACTAATGCTGGCGGCCTTGTAGTTGCTGCAGCGGGTAACGATGGTAATAACGTACGTTCTTATCCTGCGGGCTACTCATCGGTGATGATGGTCGGCGCTAATGATGCCGATAATCAAATTGCTGACTTTTCACAATTCCCAAGCTGTTCATCTGGCCGTGGTAAACGCGCAACTAATGATGAAACAATTTGTGTTGAAGTAACTGCTGGTGGTGTTGATACTCTATCGACCTACCCTGCGGGCATGGCAACAGCAGCGAGTATGTCGGCTGATGGCACAGCATATAATTCATCAGCAATGGAAAATGCAGGTCAAATCACTGCGAGTACCTACTTTATGGGAACTGGCGAAACAGTTGATCCATCGGCGGCTGGTAAAGTATGTATGATTGACCGCGGCGTTATTTCATTTTATGACAAAGTCGCTAACTGTGAAAACTCAGGCGGTGTAGGTGCGGTTATTATCAACAATGAAGCTGGCATGTTATACGCAACACTAGGTGATACCAACGATACTACAATTCCCGCTGTAGGCGCTGCATTTGAAGATCGTAGTGCATTAGTCGCTAGTACAAACGTGACAATTAATATTGGCGCAACTGATTATGGCTTTATGAGTGGAACGTCAATGGCAACTCCTGCGGTTTCAGGTATTGCTGCGCTAGTATGGTCTAATCATAGTGACTGTACAGGCACAGAAATTCGCGATGCGTTAAAGGCAACTGCGCAAGATCAAGGGGCTGCTGGTCGTGACGATTACTTTGGCTACGGTATTGTAAAAGCGGCTGACGCTGATGCTTACCTTACAGCAAACGGCTGTGCGGGTGGCGATACTGGTGGTGTTGATCCAGAGCCAGGCGTAGATGCTATCTCTCTTAGCGCTTCAGGTTACAAATCAAAAGGCACTAAATTTGTTGATTTAAGTTGGAATGGCGCGGCAACAAGCCAAGTTGATATCTACCGCAATGGTAACAAAGTCATTACCACTGCAAATAATAATACCTACAGCGACAGCATTAATACTAAAGGTGGCGGCACCTATACATATCAAGTGTGTGAAGCGCTGAGCACTACGGTGTGTTCAAATAATATCACCGTTAGTTTTTAATAAATTTAGCACTTCATTATGTTTAAAAGCATAACGACTAGTTTTAAAAGAACTTAGTATCCTCAACTTAGCGGGCAATATGCCCGCTTTTTATTTTCCTCATTGCTTGATAAAATCACTTACCACTTCTTTTTCGTACTATTTAATGATCAACCCCGACTTTTTGCTCTCATTTTTACTCGCTAGCTTTTTAATGGCCGTTGCGCCTGGGCCATCAAACGCGTTTTTAATGGCGCAAACTTTTGCAAATGGGCGAAAAGCAGGTATGCAGAGTGCTTTTGGCTTTGCGTTAGGTGGCGTAGTACATACATTTTTTGCGGTTGTCGGTTTAAGCGCTATTTTAAAAGCTTCTGAAACTGCCTATGCCAGCGTACAATATGCAGGTGCAGCCTATTTATGTTACTTAGGGTTTATGATGCTTAAAGACACCTTTAAGCCCCCCATTTGCGAGCAAGAAGATAAGCCTCATGTTACCACCAGTAAAAACAAAAACGTGATGTTTCAAGCTATGATGACCGAAGTACTAAATCCTAAGGTGGCTTTGTTTTTTATTGCTTTTATCCCACAATTTGTAGACCCTAGCTTGTCATCTGCAACTTTTCAGCTGGCGTTTTTTGGGCTACTGTATCCAATCTTTGCTTTTCCTATCGACTGCACGTATATTTATTTCGGCGATAAAATAGCCCAGTTTTTTAAAAGTCACCCTAATAGCCAACTTTGGATAGATAGGTTCACAGGCATTGTATTTATTGCCTTGGCTATCAATTTATTACTCTAACTAATAAGAATCAGCATGGACCAAAAAATACAATCTCTTCCAGCTAAGAAAAACATAGCCCTTGTTGCACATGATGGAAAAAAAGCCGCGTTAAAATTATGGTGTGAAAAACACACTCCAATGCTAAGTAAACATAAGCTATACGGCACTGGTACAACCGGACATTTAATAGAAAAAACCACCGGTTTGAATGTCGTGCAATTACTCAGTGGACCTATGGGGGGTGATCAGCAACTTGGTGCTAAAATAGCGGAACATGAAATTCATGTGTTAATCTTTTTTTGGGATCCTCTGGCATCTCAGCCGCACGACCCTGATGTAAAAGCATTGCTTCGTTTAGCCGCAGTGTGGAACATTCCTGTTGCTTGTAATGAAGTAAGCGCTGATATGTTACTAAGCTCTCCCCTTATGGACACCGAGTTTGAGCGTTCTTTGCCAGATTACGAAAAGTACCTCGCAACCCGACAAATCTCCTTATAACAGCTTATTTATAAAGCATACTCGCCCATTTAGTCAGACCAGCGGTGACACTGCCAAAGTGATCACCGTTAACCATTTTAATGTCACCTAAGTGGGTTTTTAAAGCCGCTTTGATCAGTGGTGATTGCGCGCTACCACCCGTTAAATAAATTACATCTGGGGTGGTGTTTGCATCTGCAATGGCCTGTTTTGCTAATGTGACTATTTGACTAATACTGTCGTCAACGGCTAATGCTAATTCATTAATAGAGATATCTTTATCAAGTGATGAATCTAAAAATGTTAAATCACAATTAAAGTTTTCAGACGAGCTTAGTGCAATTTTTGCCGCTTCAGCTTGTTGAACTAATTGATGCCCTTGCTTATTTTGCTGTAAATGGATAAGCCGTTTGTATAAATCGGGCGCACTCACATCGCGTAGCTGTGCACTCAGTTCACGATAATGCTGAGCACTATAAAACTGACTTTGTAAATTCACATCGTTAATTTTACATGCTTGCCAAAATGCTTGATTCGGTAATGGTAAACCCGATTTAAAAGTACTGCCTAAGCCAAGTAACGGCATTAAACCATGATAGCTCAGAGCAATATCTAAATCATTACCGCCTACTCGCTTTCCGCTATGTGCTAAAAAGTCTGCGTCTCGTTGTTGTTTATTCCTAAAACTGGGCCCCATTTGTACAAATGAACAGTCACTTGTACCACCACCAATATCTATTACCAGCACTTTTTGGTCTTGCGTTAAATCACTTTCATAATCAATCCCGGCGGCAAGTGGTTCATATAAAAATTCCACATCTTTAAAGCCGGCTCGGTTTGCTGCACGTGTTAAAATGCCCACGGCTTGTTGGTTTGACTGCTCACCACCAACTGCTTGAAAATTCACTGGGCGACCAATAACAGTTTGGCTCAGCGTATACCCTAACGATGATTCGGCACGTTGTTTTATTTTTAAAATCATTGCAGTGGCAATATCTTCAAAAAAATTAATTTGTCCTTGCTTTAAACCAGTAGCGCCAAAAAATGATTTAGGGGATTTTACAAAATAACCTTCTTCAGGAAATTGCACATATTCACTAATCGCCTCTCGGCCGATGAATAGAGTCTCGTCGCCGGCTTGTAGGTCTAGGTCTGATTTAATTCGCGCAAGCGTATTAAGTAATGGTTGGCGCGCGGTTTTATAGCCATGCTCATGCTCTGAGCCCTGCAAGTGCTGCGCTACAAAATCAACGACTAAGGCACTATGATGTGTGTATAACGTTGATGGAAGATAATGTTTGCCTTGCTCTAAAGGAATGAGCTGAACACGCTCTTCGTTTAAAACACCCATAGCACAATTAGAACTACCATAATCAAAACCAACGAACATAGATCACCAAACATCACTAAAAAGGCCGCGCAATTTAGCATAATTGCTAAAAAATATATACTGAATTGGCCTACACTCGTTATTTTTCGGGTCTTTCCCGTAAGAAGCTGGCAAAACGCGGCAAGCCATTTTTAGTGTACCCGTGGTATCGATAAGTAATTGTTGCGCCTATAGCTGGCGGATACTTTCGCTCTTTATCGCTAAAACCCGTACCAATAGAAAATGTCAGCCCTTGTTTTGTCTGTACTTTCAATGCACCAAGCATTCCTGCGTATTTACCTTTACCCGGTAAATGTTCAATCACTAACGCTTCGGCATCTAAATAAGGCTTGAGTTTTAACAATGCACTAGAGCGACCAGTTGTATGCTTAGCCTCTGCTAAATGAAGCATAACGCCCTCGCCGCCTTGTTTAGTAACCTGATTAAAATAATTACTGAGTTGCTGATTGTCGCTAAATTGATTTTGCTTAACCGCTTTAATATGGGGACTATTTAGCTTAGTAATAAGTGACAAGTAATTTTGATAACGACGGTGAAAAGGCATGCTTGTATCTGGCATATCAAACACCTGATAAGTAACGGTTTGCCATTGCAAATCGTTGGGTATTTTTGTTCTGACAATACCACTGAGTACAGAAAATTGACCTCGTTTGGTCCATAACTCACCATCTAACCAAATATCTGGCAAAGGAGCGGTAAACCACTCAGGCGGGTTTATGGAGTTGCCTTGACGGGTTACAAACTGCTTTCCCGTCCAGATTGCTCTAACTCCATCAAACTTTTCACTCACCAAGTATTGGCGAATATCCTCATGCTTAGTTTCGTCGTAAACATTAGCAAGTTGCACTGGAGGCAATTGCGCCAATAAGCTAGCACTAAAAAGAGTTAAAAAAGTAAACAGCGTTGCTTTAATCATCACCATTGCTGCATCCTTGCAAATTTTAATATGGCTTAAACTATAGTTGAGATTGAAGCCATTGCCAAAATTCTTCAAGGCTTTGCATTTGCTGTGTTGCTTTACTAAAATCGTGCTCCTGTGTATGTTTATTAGCGATAGCGACTACAGCTAAAGCAGCATTATTCGCTGCGGTTACACCGGTGAGAGTATCTTCAACGGCAATCGCATTTTGTGCAGTAACCTGCATACTTTTAAGTGCTAATAGATAGGGATCACCGGCAGGCTTTGGATTAATTACATCATCTTTAGTTACCACGGTATCGAATAAATCATAAAACCCTAATCCTTTTAGTATTGGCTCTGCTTCATGCCTTGCGCTGCCTGTTACTAACGCCATTTTTAAACCTTGCTCTTTAGCCGCTAATAGAACATTTTCAGCATAAGGCATTAAAGGCGGTAAATTGGTTTTAACGTACTCACTAAATAAACGATATTTTTCATCCGCTAAATAGCGGCTACTTACAGACAAGTTATGAACTTGTTTTATTTCCTTTGCAGCGTCAATAGTGGGACGTCCCGAAAAGCGCCGACAAAAATCAGCTTCTTTATAACACACACCAAAAGGCGCAAGTAATTGGCTCCAGCAGTTATAGTGTACACTTTCCGAGTCAACCAAAGTGCCATCCATATCAAATAATACCGCTTCAATTGACATACTCTTCTCCTGGTTATTTAACCTGAACTCTGGGTAATAAAAAAGGTGCCTAGGCACCTTTTAATAATTTGTGTTACTCAGCCAAACCTGCTGGCGGCTCAGCATAAGCGTCTTCGCCGGTATCTACATCAACTAACTCATAACCTCGGGCTTTGCGCATTACTTTAAGTATCGGCTTTTCGAAGGCGGTTTTTAAGCGCTCAGCATCATCTTTTAACGCATCTAATGTGGTTCCAAATGGTGCAGCACCAGTCTCTGACCAGTTAGTTACTTTACCATTTAAGTTATATTCCACTTCGTGTATTTGATATTGCGCCGCTTCATCTTTGGTTGCTTCACAATAAATTACACGGTAATTCCAAAATCCAGCCATTACTTTTTCTCTTTAATAAACATATGGGCGCTACTTTAGCAGCTCTACAAAAATAAAAAAGCCTGCACTAGGCAGGCTTTTATCAATAATTACAATTTAACGTTAAATTTATCGATTAGAAAAAGTTAACTTTAAATTCAGCGCCAATATAACGCTCTTCGTTAACCATGGCTGTATTGTTGTTAAAATCAACACCACCAATTGCTTGCTGCTCGTCAAACATATTACGCACGAATGCTGATACTTCATATTCGTAGTCGCCTTGCGCCCATGCATAACCGGCACGTAGACCAACTTCAGTTAGTGGCTTACCTTCAAACTCAACTGATTCATATAAGAAAAAGTCAATTTCACTGCGGTACGACACATCAGCGTAAGCAAAGAAATCACCTTCAGCGAGTTCTTTAGTGTAACGAAGTGTGATGTTAGAGATCCACTCTGGAGCATGCGGTAAGCTGTTACCATCTAAAATAGCACGATCTTCAGGACCAAATGCACCTGGTACTTGGAAGGTAGGATCAGTAACAGTACACTGTGCACACACTGCAACGGCTAAATCTTTGTCTTTAAGCTCTGTTTTGTTGTAGCTTAAATTAAACGTAGCATTTAGCTCATCCGTTAACACCCACTCAGAATCAATTTCGAAACCGTAGCCAGTTGTTTTATCAGCATTTAATAGGCGGTTAAAGTTAGCACCACCACCTACAGCAGTTAGCTGTTGGTCATCCATAGTGTAATAAAATACGGTTGCATTTACACGGCCTTGGCCATCTAACACATCAGATTTAATACCTGTCTCGTATGACGTAACAGTTTCTGAATCAGCAACGGTTACTTCATCACCAAATAAGATACGACCCTGAAGACTTGGTGCACGGAAACTGTTAGCAATACGACCATACCAGTTTACGTCATCGTTGATTTTGTAGTTAGCTGATAAATCCCAGCTTACGTGATCATCGCTAACATTTTTTTCAATGTAAGTAGCAGCACCACCTACAGGGCTAAGCGTACGATTTGCTGAGAATTCTTTCTCATCGTCTGAATAACGAAGGCCCGCGGTTACTTTCAAGTCATCAGTAATGGTGTAATCAACTGAGCCGAATACAGCCCATGCTTTAGTATCTTGCTGCTGACTAACAAAACCGTTTAATACGCCATTATTGGCTGTATCATAGCTAAAGTTTTCAATCGTTAATGCTTCGTCGAAGTAAAAAACACCCACCTGGTAATTTACGTCACCGGCAAAGTTGCTTGATAAGCGAAGTTCTTGCGTGTATTGGTCTTGATCTGGAATACCATCAGCACTTTCTGAAGAGAAAGGAATAAAACCAGGGCCCATTGCAACTGGAACATCATTGATAGAGAACCCACCGTAGCCACCATCGATGTCAGCACGAGAGTAAATTTCTGCACTTTCCCAACCAGAAATTGACGTTACTGTATGATTAGCTAAGTCCCACTCAAGCTTAAGGCTTGCACCTTGCGATTCCACTTGCTGCGTCGCACGAGATGCGGCATCGTGATACACCACGTCATTTTCAAAACCATCAACTAAATCGTTAGTACCAGGTTTGATAGTGTTAGCACGAAAGGCAATTGGAGAGCCATCTAAATCACGAACATGGTAATTAAATAATCCAGTGAAATCGTCACCTTCATATAAAAATTGAATACGGGCTGCTTGTTCAGTGTAACCACCTAAAGCATCTTTTTGCTCAAAACCTGGTGCACGATTATCAATGTAATCGTCTTTATCTTGCCAAAGTACTGAAACACGTGTTGATAAACGATCTGTTAATGAACCACCAACAGCACCTTCAAAGTCAACAGCACCACGACTACCGTAAGATACAGAGCCATAGCCTTCAAATTCTTGACTTGGTTTTACGGTATCAAATTTAACTAGACCAGCCGGTGTATTACGACCAAATAATGTACCTTGAGGACCACGAAGCACTTCAACACGTGCTACGTCAAATACAGGGAAACCTTTTAAGATTGCGTTTTCTTGTACAATTTCATCAACCACAAGCGACACTGGTTGCGAAGCATTCAAATCGAAATCAGTGTTACCAAGGCCACGTACATAAAAGCGTGGGAATGAACGGCCAAATGAAGATTCAATAGATAAACTTGGGATTTTCGCATTCATAAAACGAATATCCATACCAGCTGAGCTGTAAGCATCTAAGCTATCGCCTTGCAGGGCTGAAACAGCAACAGGCACTTCTTGAGCGTTTTCTACTCGTTTACGAGCAGTAACTTGAATAACTTCTAGTTGGTTCTTCTTAGCAGTAGTTTCTTGCTCAGCAGCTACGGCTGAAATTGACGTACCTGCTACGGCAGAGAACAACGTTGCATTGATAAGGGTTGCTAACGTAGATCTTTTCATTGCTTTCATGTCGGGGTTAACCTTTTTAGTGCACTCTTGTTCAACGGTTGATGTGTTGCGCAATTAAATAATTACGGATTCAGTCAATTTTTCGCGACTTGCTCTATGCGGCGCGGACCTTATTACCGAGAGTACAAAAACGGCATAAATAAGGCTGACTGAATGCGCGAGATTATATCATGCTGTAATATATTTACCGCATATTGAACACTAAAAAATAAACTTATTTTTAACACTTAACCGCACTATCCCGACATTTAGTGTACTTTTAGCAACTAAACAACCAAAAAGCGGACATATGTCCTTACATTGAGTTGTTAAAAAATATAGCGAAATAACGCGACACTTTTTTAAATACTACTTTTTCACTAATGAGCGTTTGAGAACAATTTCACCATCAATATGAAGATCTCGCTGCGGGAATGCAATAACCACATCGTGTTGCTCAAACACTTCATAAATACTAAAACGAATATCACTGCGGACTTGTCTTAATCGAGTTTCTGATTCAGCGCACACCCAAAAAATAGCATTAAAAACTAGCGAGCTATCTGCAAAATCATCAAACAATACGGTTGATTGAGGCGTTGCCAGTATTGCCTCATGCTCATCTAATACTTGCTGAATTAACTTTTTAACTAATAACACATCAGAGCCATAAGCTACGCCTACGCTCACAGATGAGCGCGCATTACCGTCAATAAGCGTCCAGTTGGTTACAGTGTTTTCTAATAACTGGCTATTGGGTATCAGCATATGAACACCGTCGTTCCTGCGAATACGAGTAGAGCGAGTATTAATCGTTTCAACCACCCCTTTTGCAGTGCCAACCTCTAAAAAGTCACCAATACGGATTGGCCGCTCCCACATTAATATCCAGCCACTAATAAAGTTATTAATAATATTTTGTGCACCGAACCCCACACCGATGGCAATGGCACCCGATACAAAGGCAAATGCGGTTAGTGGAATGTTAAGCACCTCAAGGGAGGTAAAAAGTAAAATCGCAATACTTAAAATGAAATAAAAACGCGTGAATAAATGCACTGCATCTGGGCTCATTTTTCGTGCAAGTAATGACTTTTTAATTAACTTGCCAATCTGAGTCACCACAACCCACATAGTAAACAAAATTAGGGGTACTTGAATTACTTTTGCCACGGTAATGTGAATGTCGTTGTAGCTAAACAATACGAAGGCGAGAATGTGATTAATTTGTTCTAAGTTCATTGATTTTCCATGTATAAGGTCGCACACAAACGATTATTTTTATGCGCTAATAATACCCCAAGTTTAGCATGCGGTTAGCTTAAATACGCAGCAACAAACTTAAAGCTAATTGCATAATTGCTGTATTTTTCTACTTTTTTATTTACATACCGAGTTTTTATCACCTAATTTGCGTTTAAATCCCGCTTTAAATCGATAAACTTTGTTGTATATAAGTCAAAATTTGGTAAGTTAACTGGGTTTTCGACTCGAAAAGCCTATTTCGGCTACTATTTTTTATGGAGTTATTATGCGTAAAACACTGATCGCCACTACGATTGCTAGTGCACTTTTATTATCTGCCTGTTCTTCTGAAAGCACCCAAGAAACAAAACAACAAAGCACAGCACAAGTGCAAGATATCAACGCAAGCAATGTATTATTTAAACCAAGCCCATTGCAATACATGGCTCCTGAGTTTGATAAGTTTGGTACTACTGAATACGAAGCTGCATTTGATGCAGGTATTGCACAACATAATGCAGAAATTTTGGCAATTGCCAATAATCCAGAACCAGCAACTTTTGAAAACACGTTGGTAGAAATGGAACTTGCTGGTGAGTTATTAAACCGCGCATCAGCTGCATTTTACAACTTATCAGGTCTTATCTCTAACGATGAGTACCAACGCATTGATAAAAAAATGGCGCCTGTGTTCTCAGCACACTCTGATGACATTTACCTAAATGGTGCATTATTCGAACGTGTACAAACAGTATACGACAACAAAGATAAGTTAAGCGCTGAAGATCAACGTCTTGTTGATTTTTACTACAAACAATTTGTTAAAGCCGGTGCTAAATTAAACGATGCTGAAAAAGCAAAAATGCGTGAAATTAACGCTGAGCTTGCAAAGTTATCAACAGAGTTTTCTCAAAACGTATTAAAATCGTTTAAAGAAGACGTCATTTTAGTAACAGATAAAAGCAAACTAGCTGGTTTATCTGAAGGTGAAATTGCAGGTCTTGCAGCAGCTGCTAAAAAAGCAGGCAAAGATGGCTACATGATCACCCTAGTGAACACCACACAACAGCCTATTTTATCTAGCCTTGAAAACCGTGAACTGCGTGAGCAGATTTTTAAAGCATCAACCAACCGTGCAGCTAAAACCAACGGCCCTATCATTATTAAAGAAACTAACCTACGTGCACAAAAAGCAGAACTGTTAGGCTTTAAAGATTGGGCTTCGTATGTAATGACTTCACGCATGGCTCAAACCACTGATAACGTGTACGGTATTTTAGATGACCTAGCGCCAAAAGCAGTCGAAAAAGCGCAAGCAGAAGCAAAAGCGATTCAAAAAGTAATTAACGATTCTGGTGAAAGTTTTGAACTAAAACCATGGGATTGGTCTTTCTATGCAGAAAAAGTGCGTGCTGAAAAATACGACCTAGATCCAGCCTTAGTTAAGCCTTACTTTGAAATGCAATCGGTTATTCATAACGGTTTATTCTTTGCAATGGAAAAACTTTACGGCATTACATTCAAAGAGCGTAAAGACCTACCGCTTTATCACGAAGACGTCATGGCGTTTGAAGTATTTAACGCTGATGGCAGCGCAATAGGCTTATTTTACATGGACCCATATGCACGTGAAGGTAAACGTGGCGGTGCATGGATGAGTGCATACGTAAGCCAAAGCGGCTTAAAAGGCACAAAACCGGTTATTTATAATGCACAAAATATTCCAAAGCCAGCAGAAGGCGAGCCAACATTAATGACGTTTGACGAAGTGTCAACTATGTTCCATGAGTTTGGTCATGCAGCACACGGTTTATTCTCTGACGTTAAATACCCAAGCCTAGCAGGTACTGCTACAGCGCGTGATTTTGTTGAATTTCCATCACAAGCACATGAAGACTGGATGATTGAGCCAAGTGTATTAGCTAACTACGCTAAGCATTACAAAACAGGTGAGCCAATTCCTCAAGCACTACTTGATAAAGTACTTGAGTCGCAAAAGTTCAACCAAGGTTTTGGTACCACTGAATATTTAGCTGCAGCACTACTGGATATGGAATGGCACTCATTTGGTTCTGACAAAAAAGTAACTGATGTACAAAAGTTTGAAAGTGAAGCGTTAAAGGCACACGGTATTGATTACTACCCTGTACCACCTCGTTACAAATCAAACTACTTTAGCCATACGTTTGCAGGTGGTTACTCAGCAGGTTACTACGCTTACCTATGGACTGAAGTATTTGCCGCTGATGCCTTTGCTCATATGGAAAACAATGGTGGCTTAACGCGCGAAAATGGCGATAAGTTCCGTAAAGAGATCCTATCAAAAGGTAACAGCCGCGACTTAATGCAAAGCTACATTGAGTTCAGAGGCCAAAAACCAACGACTGATGCATTGCTTAAGCGCCGTGGTTTAGTTGATTAATTAATATTTTTAATCAACTGATATAAAAGCCCGCTTGCGGGCTTTTATTGTTTATAGAACAATATATAACAGATAAACTGACACCATTACTTAAGACAAGATGAGTGTTATGGGCTATTTATTTGCAGTTACCCTTCTTTGGGCGTTTTCGTTTAGTTTAATTGGTGTGTATTTAGCAGGCCAAGTTGATGCGTGGTTTAGTGTGCTAATTCGTGTGGCTTTAGCAGCGTTAGTATTTTTGCCTTTTTTAAAGAAAATCCCTACCCCACTTGCGTTTAAACTCATGCTGATAGGCGCACTGCAACTGGGGGTTATGTATGGCTTTTATTACCACTCATTTTTGTTTTTAAGTGTGCCAGAAGTGCTGTTATTTACCGTAATGACGCCACTTTACATTACGCTTTTAAACGACGCATTGAATAAACAGTTTAACTGGCAATTTTTTATTGTTGCCTTTATTGCCGTGTTAGGGGCTATTACCATTCGGTATGAAAACCTAACCAACGACTTTCTACTTGGCTTATTATTAGTTCAAGGCGCTAATATTAGTTTTGCTACAGGGCAAGTAAGCTACAAGCGTTTAATGGTTAATCAAAAACTGGATGACAAAACCGTATTTGGCTGGTTTTTTATTGGTGCGCTTGTTATAGCCAGCGCTTGCTATGCGCTGTTTGGCAATACCGAGAAGTTACCTACCAGCTCAACGCAATGGGGCATTCTTATTTACTTAGGTATTGTAGCCTCAGGTTTGGGCTACTTTATGTGGAATAAAGGCGCAACACTGGTTAATGTAGGCGCTTTGGCGGTGATGAATAACCTGCTTATTCCTGCCGGTATTATTGTTAATGTACTTATTTGGAATAGAGACGCAGACCTACTTAGATTAAGTATTGGCGCGGGAGTGATGCTGTCTGCCTTAGTGGTAAACCAAATAATGGCTAAATCAGCAAATTAATCACTCTGTAGTGAAATTGTCATTAATAATTAGTAAGGTAGCGTCCACTTTTATTTTTAAGGACAAATAATGAAGCGCATACCTTTTCTAACAACTTTTTTATTATTAAGCTCACTCGCTGGCTGTGATGACGATGTAAAAATAGTCGAAAAAGAAGTGGTTGTTACCAACACTGACGTTGAAATTGTTGAAGTACCTACCCCGGTTATTGTTGAAGTAGCTCAAGGCACCAATACGCAACTAGGTACTCGCCCCGACTACTTAATTGACGATATGGCTGACAGCGCACTAAAAACACAATTAGAATCGTGTAAAGAAGGCCCTTTTTATCGTACTGATTTTTCAATTGGTCACCGTGGTGCCCCCATGCAATACCCAGAGCACACACAAGAGTCTTACTTAGCGGCTGCTCGTATGGGCGCCGGTATTGTCGAATGCGATGTCACCTTTACCAATGATAAAGAGCTAGTATGCCGCCATTCTCAGTGCGACTTGCACACCACCACTAACATTTTATCTATTCCAGAACTTGCGGCTAAATGCAGTGAGCCATTTACTCCAGCAAACTCTAACAGTGGCACGCCTGCTTCAGCTAAATGTTGTACCAGTGATATTAGCTTGGCAGAGTTTTTAACCCTTGAGGGTAAAATGGATGGCGCAAACACCAGCGCCACTAATGTTAGCGATTACATGAAAGGTACACCAAGTTGGCGCACTGACTTATACGCCACCTCAGGTACTCTCATGACCCATAAACAAAGTATTGCACTATTTAAACAGCTCGGAGTAAAAATGACCCCAGAGCTTAAATCACCTCAAGTGAGTATGCCCTTTAACGGTATGACCCAAACGCAATACGCACAAAAAATGCTAGATGAATACACGCAAATGGAGGTACCCGCTTCGCATGTTTTTCCGCAATCATTTAATTTAGCTGACGTACAATATTGGATTAATACTAACCCTGAATTTGCAGCGCAAAGTGTGTATTTAGATGGCCGAGACAGCGATGCAGGGTTTGATCCTAACAACCCCGACACATGGCAACCTAGTATGGCTTCGCTTTTTAATGACGGTGTTAAAATTATTGCTCCACCCATTTGGATGCTATTAACCATAGATAATGAAAGTAATATCGTGCCATCACAGTACGCTATTGATGCTAAAGCCGCAGGGCTTAATATTATTGCATGGAGTCTTGAACGTTCAGGGCCGCTGAATAATGGAGGCGGATACTATTACCAGTCAATTAGTGATGTTATAGATAACGATGGTGACATGATGACCGTGGTTGATGTGCTTGCAAAAGAGGTTGGTGTAATCGGTATATTTTCTGATTGGCCAGCTACGGTTAGCTATTACGCAAGTTGCAATAAAATGCCTGCAAGTATTTAAACTTTAGGGCGTGTTTATTTGACCGCGCTCAGCTATTATATTTATTTTACTGAGCGCTTTTATGATCATTCAACACCATAACGCTGACTTACCAACGCCTACAGGGTTAATGCGAACCACTATTTACCGCCCACAAACATCGGGGCAATACCCTGCCATTATTTTTTATTCTGAAATTTTCCAGCAAACGGCACCTATTGCCCGCAGTGCAGCTATTTTAGCCAGTCATGGTTTTGTGGTACTTGTGCCAGAAGTGTTTCATGAGCTTAACCCTATCGGAACTGTTCTGGCTTATGATGACGAAGGCAAAGATAAAGGTAATAACGATAAATGGGCTAAACCTTTAGAGCATCATGATAGCGACACACAAAGCCTTATCGAGTTTGTAAAACGCCAAAGTTATTGTTCAGGAAATGTTGGGGCTATGGGAGTCTGTATTGGTGGGCATTTAGCTTACAGAGCCGCATTAAACCCACTCATAAAAGCTGCATTTTGTTTATACGCCACCGATATACACAGTAATACACTGCCCGCACAACCCGGAAATAACTCGTTTGAACGTATGGCCGATATACTCGGTGAAATTCATTTTATTTGGGGTAAGCAAGACCCTCATGTACCACAAGATGGCCGAGACAAAATATACCAGCAAGCTGTTCGCACTGGCATAAATTACCAATGGCAAGAAGTTAACGCGCAACATGCCTTTATGCGTGATGAAGGCGAGCGCTACGATGCAGCTCTCGCCATAGCAATGTATCAACAAGCTGTTGCCTTATTTAACCGAGCGCTAGCCCTTACGCATACCTAATGCCGTATGCTGTTTTACAAAATACGCTTTTAAATAATCAACAAACAAACGTAACTTTTTAGACCCCGTCGCTCCTGGCGGGAAAACTCCGTACAATTCAATGTCTTTGCTTTTGTAGTCGTCCATTATAATTTGCAGTAAACCCGCTTGTACTTTTGGCCATGCATCGTATAGCGGTATACGCCCTATGCCATGTCCTGCCTCTACAAATGCAGTCCGTGCAGCGGCATTATTGGTACTGAGCGATCCTTGCATAGTAATGTCGACTTTTTTACCGTCTTTTTGCAAGGTCAAGATTTTACTCCCTAACTGATAAACTACCCACTGGTGCTGTGCTAATTCATCGGGCGTAGTGGGCTTGCCATAATGCGAAAAATAATCAGGTGCGCCACAAATACAAGTACTCATAGTGGTTAACTTGGTTGCCTGTAGGTTTGAATCGCGCAGCGCAACCCCCCTAATAGCAAAATCAAATCCGTGTTTAATAATATCCACCACATCATCAGTTAGCTGTAAATCTATATCAATTTTGGGGTATTGGCGCTTAAAGGTATTAATTGCAGGCACTATTAATTGCATCCCCACATTAACCGGGCAACTAATTTTTAATAATCCTTGGGGCTCACTTTTTATATTTTCTATTTGTTGATTGGCAGCATTAGCCTGCTCGGTAATAACTCGGCAACGCTCATAGTAAGCCATACCGGCTTCAGTAAGGGCCATGGTCCGTGTTGAACGATTAAGTAAGGTTACTTCAAGTTGCGTTTCTAGCTTTTTTAAATGATAACTGGCTACCGCCCGTGTTAACCCTAGTTGCTTTGCCGCTGCAGTTAAACTGCCCTGCTCAACTATTTGTGCAAATACCACCATACTTTTTAATTGTTCAAACGAGACTTTCATGGACGCTCCAGTGCGGTTTTAACTTCAACCCTCCAATTGTATCAATTATTAAATCAATAAAGTTAAATTTATCATCGTTGTTTAAGGTTGGGTTAGTGCATATAGTAATTGCTAAGCAAAGATTACAATTTTAAATCATCAGAAGGAAAAAATAATGGCTAAGAAAATACTAATGGTACTTACTTCACACGCTGATTTAGGCAATACCGGTGAGAAAACAGGTTTTTGGGTAGAAGAATTCGCCGCCCCTTATTATGCATTTGTAGATGCTGGCGCAGAAATCACTCTAGCTTCACCAAACGGTGGCCAACCACCAATCGACCCAACCAGTACACTAGCCGACTTCCAGACTGATGCAACCAAGCGATACGACAACGACAGTACAGCGCAAGCATTAATGGCAAACACAAAAGTACTAAGTGAACTGAATGCTTCAGATTTTGATGCGGTATTTTATCCAGGCGGCCATGGCCCATTATGGGATTTAGTAGATAACACAGATTCAATCTCGCTCATCGAAGATTTTGTAAAATTACAAAAGCCAGTGGCAGCAGTGTGTCATGCGAGCGCCGCATTTTTAAATACAAAAGATGCTGATGGCAATGCATTGGTTGCGGGTAAAAAAGTTACCGGCTTTAGTAACACTGAAGAAGCCGCTGTACAATTAACAGATGTAGTGCCATTTTTAGTCGAAGACGAGCTGATCAAAAAAGGTGGTGACTATCAAAAAACCGACGACTGGGGCGTGCTTGCGCTTGAAGACGGTTTAGTGATCACCGGTCAAAACCCTGCAAGCTCTGAGCTAGCAGCTAAAAAATTACTTACCAAGCTTGGTTAATTACAATTAATCAGCATAAAAAGCACAGTTTAATCGCTGTGCTTTTTAATTTGCTTTTCATTACTCACCACTATTCCTATACTGGCCACTCTTAATATAAATAAGGGCACCGTATGCAAAATAAACCATCCACCTTGTCGTTACTTAGCAGCACCCGTTTTGCCATTATAAGCATTGTGACTATTTGTTTTGTGTTGCAACTAATTAATAGCCTGCCAGGCATTAGTTTAAATGGTTTAGGTATTTACCCACGCAGCATTCAAGGGCTGATTGGTATTCTTTGCGCTCCCTTTTTACACGGTAGCTGGTGGCATTTTGCTAGTAATATGCTGCCCTTCATTGTTTTAAGCTGGTTAATTTGCCAATACAGCGTAAAGCGTTTTTATAGTGTATTTATATTCACCGCATTAGTCGGTGGATTACTGGTATGGATGTTTGCTCGTGGCAATATTCATGTCGGATTAAGTGGCGTTATTTATGGGTTATGGGGATTTATTTTATGCTATGGCATTGTAAGACGTTCTTTTAAATCTATTTTTATAGCCGTGGTGGTGGCCTTTTTATACAGTGGCTTTATTTGGGGCGTGTTACCACAACGGTTTCACATCTCGTTTGAAAGCCATCTGTTTGGCGCACTTAGTGGATTCTTTTTAGGGTATAAATTAGCAAAAGCAGATAAATTAAAAGCAACAACGGGCAAAGCAAATACGCACGTTTAAACGATTAGAGGCTATTTATGAGTGATAACAACGACTACACCCCAGCAAAAGTATGGACATGGGACAATGAAAGTGGCGGTAAATTTGCAAACATTAACCGCCCAATTGCAGGAGCAACTCACGATAAAACATTGCCTATTGGCAAACATCCATTTCAGCTTTACTCATTAGCGACCCCCAACGGGCAAAAAGTCAGTATTATGTTTGAAGAGCTATTGGAGCTTGGTATTACTGAGGCTGAGTACGATGCTTATTTAATTAATATTGGTGAAGGCGACCAGTTTGGCTCTGATTTTGTTGATATAAACCCAAACTCAAAAATACCTGCGTTGATGGATCACTCTACAACACCAGCAACCCCTGTATTCGAATCAGGCGCTATTTTACAATACCTTGGCGAAAAGTTTGATGCGCTTATTCCTCATGATTTTCAAGCTAAAACACAATGTCGTAATTGGCTGTTTTGGCAAATGGGATCGGCGCCTTATTTAGGTGGCGGCTTTGGTCACTTTTACAGCTATGCGCCAACCAAAATGCAATACCCGATTGACCGTTTCACCATGGAAACTAAGCGTCAGCTAGATGTACTAAACCGCCATTTAAGTGACAACGAATACATGGCAGGCAGCGAATATTCAATTGCCGACATTGCAATATGGCCATGGTATGGCTCACTGGTATTAGGCGACTTATATGATGCCGCCGAATTTTTAGATGTTGCATCTTATACCCATGTGGTTCGTTGGGCTAAGCAAATAGCTGTGCGCCCAGGTGTAAAACGAGGCCGCCGTGTTAATCGTACTTGGGGCCCAGAAGAAGAACAAATGGCAGAGCGCCACAGTGCTCGTGATTTTGAATAAGACGCTGCTTTAGTACAAACAAAAAATCAGCGCTTAGCTGATTTTTTTGTGTTTATTTGGGGTTCCTTTATTCTTAGCAGGTAAAATGACTTTGTAATCCCAACAGTAGAAAAGTTAAGCATACCATCTTAATATATCTAAATATTTACACTGATAGCGTAGTTATTAATTGTGAAAAAACTGACAAAAGAACAAATCTATAAACGCTTAAACAATGAAGAAGACGCCCGAGCTTGCAAGGCCATCGACGACAATGCCTGTCAGGAAGTACCCGGTAATTTTATTATTTTACTCATTAGCCAGCTGTTTAGTAAGTTTGCTGATGCGCTACTCAACCCCAAAATAACGCTGCCGTGGTTAATGCAAAGCTTAAACGTGCCAGCGAGCTTTATTGCTTGGTTAGTACCAATCAGAGAATCGGGTTCATTGCTGCCCCAACTTGCTATTGCTAACGTTATTCGCAAACTCCCCGTTCGTAAATGGGTATGGGTAATAGGTGCAGTGATGCAAGCAGGATGCATTTTAGCCATGGTTGCGGTGGCATTTACCCTCAAGGGCGCACAAGCAGGCTACGCCATTATTGGCTTATTAATTTTATTTAGCCTTGCTAGAGGGTTTAACTCTGTCGCTGCAAAAGATGTGCTGGGCAAAGTTATTCCTAAACAGCAACGCGGTAATATTAGCGGGCTTGCTGCGAGTATTGCCGGTTTTGCCACCTTAACGTTTGGTCTCATGATGTGGTTTTTTTCACAGCAAAAAGATCAAGACATTGTGATCATCGCTTTACTACTGGGTGCATTAATGTGGCTGATTGCCGCGTTTTTTTATGCACAAATTAACGAATATAGTGGCGCTACCGAAGGAGCTAATAATGGCCTATTGCACGCGTTTTCAAAGTTAAAAATTTTATACCAAGACAAACAGTTTGCGCATTTTGTTATTACACGTGCCTTACTGCTTTGTTCAGCATTGAGTGCCCCTTTTTATATTATTTTAGCCAGTAAACAGTCGTTTGAATTTTCTTTACTTGCCACCTTTATTGCCGTTTCCGGCTTTGCAAGCCTAGTCTCAGCGCCGATTTGGGGGCGCTTAAGTGACTTATCTAGCCAGCGAGTGCTGGTACTCAGTGCCACTTTGGTTACCATTAATGGGCTGGCTGTATTTGTTATTGCAACTTGGTATAACGAGCTGCTACTAAATTGGTGGGCTATGCCTATTTTGTACTTTTTACTCTCAGTTGCGCACCAAGGAGTACGCTTAGGGCGAAAAACGTACCTCGTCGATATGGCAGAGGGTAACAAACGCACCGATTATGTGTCGGTTAGTAATACCGTTATTGGGGTTTTATTACTGATGTTAGGCAGTATAGGCTTATTAGAATCGTTTTTATCAACCGCAGAGCTTATTTTGCTTTACAGTGGGTTAGGTTTTTTGGGGGCAATGAGTGCACTGTTTTTACCAAAAACAGAGTAAATAGCGTGCGGTTTAACCTAATGTAATTAAAACGCTCACCTTTAAAGTTGTGGGCGTTTTAATGCAAACTTATCTTTGGTGGTGCTAAAGTAATCGCCGCCCATTTTACCTACTGCATCTAAACGTGTCGGATCTATGTAGCCATTTACCAACGTGGCGTCATCTATAAAAATTCCCACTACATCTAAGAGCATCATTTTGCCACCGCTTGGTTCATCTGAAATAGTGATCACTTCTCGAAGCTTACATTCATAGCGTACTTTTGAAGCTGCAACACTCGGCGGATTAACTAACTGGCTTGGGACTCTCTCTATGCTGGCCTCATCAAACTCACTGACATTATTAGGGTAATTAGCGCAGCTTTGGTTCATTTGCTCTACTAAGGCATGACTAACAATATTAACCACACATTCTTTGGTGGCTAGTAAATTTGTCAGTGTATCTTTATTGGCTTTATCACTGGGGTTAACTTGAGTCACACTTAGCACTGCAGGCTGACAACTTGCTACGGTAAAAAAAGAGTAAGGTGCAATATTGCTTACCCCCTCACTACTTAGGGTGCTTATCCATGCAATCGGTCGTGGACTAATACCGCCAACTAAGTAGCTATAAACAGAGCGGTTGTTGTTTTGAATTAAATCTAAAAACATTATTTCTCACTTTTAAGTTAAAAACTAAACCCTAGTACTAGGCAATACGTACTTATAGATTGGATCTTCATTAATACTACACCGTTAGCAAATAGTTTAATTTCATGCGCCAAAAAATAAACATTGTCTGGTTTAAACGCGATTTACGCTTAAGCGATCATCAACCGCTTAAACATGCGTTTAGCAATGGGCTTCCAACATTATTGCTGTACAACTTTGAGCCGCTGTTACTCGAAGATGCTCATTATAACGAGCGACATTGGCGCTTTGTGTATCAGTCACTATGTGATTTAAACCAACAACTTGATCGCTTTAATAGCTGCGTGTACATATTTAAACAAAATATGCAGTCGTTGCTTGAAGAGCTACTCACCCAGTTTGAAATAATTAATCTCTTTAGTCACCAAGAAATCGGCTTAAATAATACATTTGAGCGCGATAAAGCGATTAAAGCATGGTGCCAACATAATCAGATTAACTGGTTAGAGTCACCAACGGGGGCTGTCATTCGGGGTAAAAAAAATCGCAATAATTGGAATGAATGCTGGCAACAAACAATGCAAGCGCCAATTGCCATCCCAGATTGGAAACACATTAAAACAGTGACACTCACACACTACCAATCGCCAGAATTACCAGACAATTACACAGCTGACGATGACAACTTTCAACTCGGAGGGCCGCGACTTGCCCGTGAAGTAATGCAAAGCTTTTTTGCTGAACGCGGTAAGGGTTATCAAAAAGGAATATCCAGCCCAAGCTTAAGCCGTACGCATTGCTCTAGGTTATCGCCCTATTTAGCGTGGGGAAATATCAGCCTGAGGCAAGTGTATCAAATGGCGATTGACGCATACCATTCAACCCATCCCAATAAAAAAGGCTGGAAGCGTCCGCTTGCTGCGTTTGTATCTCGCCTGCATTGGCATTGCCATTTTATGCAAAAGTTTGAAAGCGAATGCAGCATGGAATTTAAAGCCTTAAATCCGGGTTACCATGCATTTCCGTATCGTGATGACGCTAAGGTTACTAGCGATATTGAACGCTGGGCACAGGGGCAAACCGGTATTCCTATTATTGATGCCTGCATGCGCTGTTTAAAAGCCACCGGTTATATTAACTTTAGAATGCGCGCTATGCTGGTGAGCTTTGTAACCCATCATTTAAACATCAGCTGGCAACAGGCAAGTTTTCCGCTGGCTAATTACTTTTTAGACTTTGAGCCAGGTATTCATTATCCGCAAATACAAATGCAGGCATCGGTTACTGGCATTAATACTATTCGCCATTACAACCCAATTAAGCAATCGGAGGATCAAGACCCAACCGGTGCGTTTATAAAAAAATGGTGCCCTGAACTTGAAAAGCTCCCTATTGAATATTTACATCAACCTTGGGAGCAAACGCCCATGGAAGCGCTATTTAACGACTTTAAACTAGGTGAAGACTACCCTGAGCCGATGCTTGATTTAACCACCGCCTCAAAAGAAGCCCGCGAACGGCTATGGCAATACCGAGAGCGGCCCGATGTAAAACGCGCCATAGGTAAAATTCTTAAAAAACACGTGACTCCGACTCAAAAAATCACCCGTGTAAAACGCAAAACTCGCAGTAACAGCAATAAAGAGAACACCTAATTATGGCGCACAAAAAACTTAACTTACCGCAAAAAATTTGCCCAGTATGCAATAAGCCGTTTGCGTGGCGTAAAAAGTGGCAACGAGATTGGGATAACGTTATTTATTGCTCAGAGCGGTGCAAACGCAGCAAATAGCCGCTTATAAAAACCAATACACGCATATTCGCTTTAATCTCACTTTATATCTTACATAGCTGTTATAGTGGTTAACGTTTCAACTTGTTGTTCAATGCAAGTTAACACTCTACCCTCTGCCTGCTCAACATTCATTACACCTAGCACAGTTAATTAAAAGAACACCCTTTACCAAGCATTATTTTTACAGCCATGGCGTGAGCTTGCCTGTAAAACCCCTCTTTGTTTGTTAGCGATGTAGCATTATTCGTTTATAAACTCAGCATACTTTAATCAAGGATATAGCATGAGTGAATTAACTATTGGCGTAATTGGAACATCACGTAAAACAGATGAAAGACGCTACCCTATTCATCCTGCGCATTTAATGCGTATACCTGAAAAACTCAGAAAAAATATGATTTTTGAGCAAGGTTATGGCGCGGCATTTAATATGAGCGACGAAGAAATTGCAGCACTGACAGGCGGCATTGCCACCCGCAGTGATATTTTAACCCAATTAGGCACCGTCATTATTGCCAAACCAGTGCTTGCTGATTTACAAGAACTTAAAGAAGGCGGCACAATTTGGGGCTATGTACATTGCGTACAACAACAAGCAATTACCCAAGCTGCCCTTGATAGAAAGCTTACTCTTATTGCCTTTGAAGACATGTTTGTATGGTCACCACAGGGAAATGTTGGCCGTCATACTTTTTATAAAAACAATGAAATGGCTGGTTATTGTGCGGTGTTACATGCTCTGCAACTAAAAGGCATTGATGGCCATTACGGTAATCAACGTAAAACCATTATTTTTAGTTTTGGCGCTGTTAGCCGAGGCGCTATTTATGCATTAAAAGCTCATGGTTTTAGAGATATTACAATTTGTATACAGCGCCCCGATCATGAAGTGCGTGAAGAAGTACTTGATTGTCATTATGTTAAAGTACGCCCAGGCATTGAAGGCGAAGCTCGCATGATGGTGGTTGAGCACGATGGGTCGCAGCGCCCGCTTACTGAGCTTATTAGCGAAGCTGACATTATTGTTAATGGCACCTACCAAGAAACCGCAAACCCCGTCAATTTTGTGATTGAATCTGAAGCCAATTGCTTAAAACCCAATAGCCTTATAATAGATGTAAGTTGTGATGAAGGAATGGGATTCTTTTTTGCAAAGCCAACAACATTTAAACACCCGATGTTTAGCTATAAAACCACGGATTATTACGCGGTTGATCATACCCCTAGCTACTTATGGGAAAGTGCAACGCGCTCTATTTCTGCCGCGCTCATTGTATACTTGCCAACTGTTTTAGCCGGTCCAGAGCAATGGCAAAAAGACGAAACCATTCGCCGCGCTATCAATATTGAACACGGAATAATTAAAAACAACGCTATTTTAGCGTTTCAAAACCGTGAAAGTACGCCTCCTTATCACCTGCAAATAGCTGACATAACCTAAATTCGGGATAATAAATAATCCCAAACGTAACGTGAGTTTTGTTTATTAAATTATTTGGCTTCTATTTTGCAACTATCTATGTAAATAACGCTTTTTAGCTGTTTTACCGTGTAGTGTTTACAACGTATTGCAAACACTACACGGTATGACTAATTAACCTAAAAAGCCTACACCCTCAACAAGGAGAACATAATGACGATTAAAAAATCTGCACGTTCAACATGGTCTGGTGATATTAAAAAAGGGAAAGGTTATATCTCAACGCAAAGTGGCGCATTAGATAACCAGCCGTATGGGTTTAATACCCGCTTTGAAGATAAGCCAGGATCAAACCCTGAGGAATTAGTGGGTGCAGCACATAGTGCCTGTTTTGGTATGGCTTTATCGCTGGCACTTGGTGAAGCGGGCTTTACCGCTGAGAACATAAACACCGAAGCAACAGTAAGCTTAGATGAAGTAGACGATGGCTTTGCGGTGAGTGAAATTGAATTGGTAGTTAATGCAAAAATTACTGATATTTCCAATGAGCAATTTCAAGCCCTGTGTGAAGACACCAAAAAAGGCTGCCCCATTTCAAAATTACTCAATACCAGCATAAAGCTAACGGCAACACTTAACTAATTTTGTAAACCAATTATACTTTTTGCGTAGCAGTAAGATTATGTTTTAGCATAACCTTACTGCTAATTTTTCATGAATTAAATAAAAACTTTATTATGAGTTATATTAATGTTCGCTAATATAATTATGTAAAATCTCAATACTTTGTTAGGATTACAAGAAACTTAACCACCTTTAAGTGTGGGTTAAATTCAAAGGTGGATGCATGAACGAGAAATCACAAAGTTGCGAAAAAGTATCTTGTAGCAACTGCGCTGATTCTAGCGAACTAGATTTTGACTTTACTATGGCATTTCAGCCTATTATAAATTGCCAGAGCAACACTATTTATGGCTATGAAGCACTGGTTCGTGGTTTAAATAATGAGTCGGCTTATTCTATTATTTCCCAAGTAAACGACGACAACCGCTATACCTTTGACCAACTATGTAGAATTAAAGCCATTGCACTTGCCTCTAAGCTAGGCATAAACACCATGCTAAGCATTAACTTTTTACCCAACGCTATTTATAAGCCTGAGCGCTGTATTCGCACTACCCTAGAAGCGGCTAAAAAGTACAATTTCCCTACAACTAATATTATGTTTGAATTTACTGAAGTTGAAAAAATAGAAGACAGCAGCCACGTTGAGCGGGTTGTAAGCTACTACCAAGAATTAGGCTTTAAAACAGCTACCGATGACTTTGGCTCAGGCTATTCTGGATTAAACTTACTAGCTGACTTTCAAACAGATATTATTAAACTCGATATGGCACTTATACGCGATATCGACAAAGACACAAAACGCCAAACTATTGTGCGTAACTGCTTAAATATGTTTGAAGAACTGAACATAACGGCGTTAGCTGAGGGTATTGAAACAGTTGAAGAATATCACTGGCTAAAAAGTGTCGGCCTTGAATTAATGCAAGGCTACTTGTTTGCAAAACCTGGGTTTGAGTGCTTACCAGACGTTAATTTTCAATAACATTTAGTTGTTATAAAAAAACCGCCATCAAGGCGGTTTTTTAGTTTTTGCTATTGGTTAATTACATATTTCCCAGCTCTATCATCATTGCGGTGTACATACGTAAATTAAGTGCTAGTTGCTCAAGCGTAATAAATTCATGTTCTGAGTGACCGGTGTAGCGTTTACCTGGCATTGATGGACCAAACGATACGGCATTATCAAATAACTTAGCGTTGGTACCACCACCAATAGAGACAAAATCTGCGTCTTTATCGCCAGTAAAGTGTTTAAAAATATCAAGTAACTTCTGCGCATGGGGCGCGTCATCAAGTAACATGGGTGTACCAATTGTGGTTTTAACATTGGCTAATGTTACTTTATTATCAGCTTGCCATTGAGTAAGCGCACTATTAATTTGCTGTTTTAGTAAGTCAGCCTCTTTACCCATAGGACGACGAGCATTAACCGCTAACGTTAGGTTATTACCGTCTCGTTCAATAACTGTGGGCGCTACCGTCATTGGCCCCATAAAGTCATGTTTATACGCAATATCACCAAACTGTTTACCGTGAATATCTAGGCCAATTAACTGGTTTACAAACTTAATGAGCTGACCGTCGCTGTTGTTTTCAAGCTCAACGGCTTTAAATAGTTCAGCCAAATAAGCAATGGCGTTAACACCTGACTCTGGCTCAGATGAGTGAGCCGACATGCCTTTAACACTAATTAAAGTCCCATCTAACTGATCATCAAAGGTAAATTCTACTTGCTTAAGAACCTTGGCTGTTTGTTTTAATTGAGCCATCAATTCAGTACTCGCATTATGCAAAGTTAAGCTGGCATCTTCAGGGATTTGGCTAGCAAAGGCACCACCCGTTACATTGCTGACATACACACCTGTTTGTGGTGATGTTGCATCAAATGTTGGCGCAATTAAGCTCCAGCCTTTTTCAGCAACCACTACAGGGTATGAGGCATCAATGGTTATCGCATACTTTGGTTGCTCATAGGTTTTCATAAACTCAGTTAACGGCCCCCAATCAGACTCCTCGGCCAAATAAACCATCAGCTCAATGCGGTTATCAAGGGTTATGCCTTTATCTTTTATGGCTTTCATCGCATATAAAGCGGTGGCTATAGCGCCTTTATCGTCTTCGGTACCTCGGCCAACTAATTTACCCGGCTCTGAGGTATCAATAATAAATGGGCTTTGTTTCCATTTGCTGGCGTTTGCAGGTTGTACATCACCGTGAGTCACTATGGTTACTTTTTCTTTTTGCTCACCCATGCCTATGAGTACGGTATAGCCTAAATCTTGGTAGTCAAAGCCAAGTTCAGCGGCTTTCATTTTTAATAACGCTTTAAAGCCTATAAAGTCGGGGTTTTGTGGTGCGCTGATCTCACTTTTATTAACCGTAGGAAACGATACTAAATTAGTAAGCGTATGCACCTGTGCATTTTGATAGTTATTAACTGCGTAATCGGCCACGCTTTCACTGTGTTTATTTAATTGTGCATGAGCGCTAAATGCACATAAGGCAATACTTGCTAAAGCTAGCTTGTTCAAAACAGATTCCATTTAATTAACAACAAAGAACACTAATTATAACCTCCTTGTAAAGTGACAAACAGCGCTTTGCGGCAGACCCACAAGCAAAGCTTATAATTTATCTAACAGCTTTGAACAAGATGCCTGTATAATGCGCAGCTCAAAATTACGGGGTTAATCATGAATCGCAGAAAAAAGATCATTACAAAATTTAATAACAAAGATAAGCGTGCTAATGCCAAGCTACATAAAAGCAACAAACCGGCTTATGTTTCAAAAGCAGAGCGCGCAAAGCTTGCTGAGCAAGATGCCGAACAAGCAATTGAGCACGCGGCCAACGAAGTAGTGCAAACAAGCGTTTAATTGTTATTGCGATAGGGTGAGAGGCTTAAATTGAGTGTTAAAAAGCTTAAAGTGAGCCAAATAACGAACCGCCACATAGCAAACTACCCCACTTGCCACAATCAGTTCAAACGTTGCTAAATACTGTATTTGCTTAACAAACTGCAAATCAATACCCTCTGCATGCATCCATGCAGCAAGTTTAAATAGCGCAGTAGCACCAATAACCATAGGGAAAGTAAACGCAGCGTAACCTGGGCAAAATGGACGGCGCAGTAATTTAAAAAATGCGACGTAAATTATAAAGGTCATCAGTACCGCAATTCCAAATAACAAGCCAATAACAACCGGTGACGGCTCGCTGATAACTGCAAAGTAACCAGCTAACGATAAACTTGCTGGCGCCGCTAAAATAGCCAGTGTAGGTTGTGCAGCATCTGGAATGTGCGCAGCAAAAATGATCCGGTAAATCATCATAGGCAACATAACTGCATACATCAGCATGCCAAAATAAAGCGCCCCTTGTGCTAGAAACAGCAGTGCCGGATTTCCTGAAAACGCCACATCGGCAACAATGATCCCAACAGGCGGAACAAACCAGCTTGGCACCATATGCTCAATTTTAAATTCAATCACGCGATGAGCAATAAAGCTGATTAAAAACAACACATGTAATAAAAATGCACCAACCCAAAGCACATCTCCCGCAAGGGAGTAAAACTGCCCTAAAGAATTAGACACCACTAAAGTAGCCATAGCAAAAGTAGGCACCACACTTCCCACAACCGGATGGGCTAAATCGGCTTTAAGCAGCTGAGGATGCAGTAAAAACTTAAGAGTTAACAATAGCAATAACACGCTCGCAATAGCGGCACCGGTATATTGTGCTACGCCATTTAGGTTAAACATACTCTCCCAAGCCCAACCTAGGCTGGCAATACCTAATGCCAAACCGCCCATTGGTGTTGGTGCACCAGATACTTTTGTTTTTATATGTTTAAACATCTCTATTCCACCCTGTGGTTGTAACTTACAGAGAAGTTTACGCTTGCATTTTGTTAAGTTAAATCTAATTATATAGAACATAGGTTCAGGTAAACTAAACATAGCATAATGAATATTTCACTCAAGCAACTTAAAGTATTTGTCGGCATAACCCAGCACAGCACCCTTACAGCTGCGTCTGAATCACTATTTTTATCTAAAGCGGCGGTTAGTATGGCGCTTAGCGAACTTGAAAAGCAGTTAGGCCATCCGTTATTTGATCGTGTAAATAACCGATTACTATTAAATCAAGAAGGGCAAAAGCTACTGCCCCTTGCTGATGAGCTATTAAATCGGGCAAACACTATCGACACCTTGTTTTTAGACAACGCCCCTGCCAGCGGAACCTTAAAAATTGGTGCCAGCGATACAATTGGTAACCATGTATTGCCAGCTTTACTAAGTAACTTTCGAGCGCAGCAACAGCATTATTTACAGCAAATACTGATTTCTAATTCGGCGCTTATTTGTCAAAAGCTTATAGATTACGAGCTCGATATAGCACTTATTGAGGGCCAAGCCCATCAAGGCGATTTAGTCTCTAATGTGTTTAGCCATGACGCCATGTGTATTATTGCCCCAATAAACCACCCATTGGCTGCAAAAAAGCAACTTAGCTTTAACGACTTAAATAGTAGCCAATGGGTATTAAGAGAAACTGGTTCAGGCTCGCGTTCCTTCTTTTTACATAGCCTTGCGCCACAAATTAAAAATTGGACGCAAAGCGTAGAACTCAATACCACTGAAGCGCTTATAAACTGTGTAGCTAATGGCTTAGGGTTAGGATGTTTATCATCACTTGCCGCGCAATATGCCCTAAAAGATGGACGTATTACACAGCTTAATTTAAACCACCCCATGCAAAGGCAGTTTTGGTTAGTGATGCATAAAGACAAATACAAAAACCCGCTGTTAAAGCAGTTTATAGAATTTTGTCACAAGCAAACTTAAAAATTAATAGCAATAAACCGTCAGACTCGATTAACCAAAAATCGAATCTGACAGCTCGCACTAACTTACTCTGTCATCTTAAAACGCGTAACTCATGGCTAAATTTATTGAGCGCCCCTGCCCAGCTAATTGGTTAAAGCCCTGTGACATATCTTGTTTAAACTCAGCAATACTTACGCCGCCCAGTGGTAATTGATAATACTCATCAAGCAGATTGGTAATATCAACACTCACGGTAAGTGCATCCCAACTAGCTTTTGAGCTTAAATTAAGTAAATGATACTGCTCGGTTTGGTTTTCTAGGCGGTTGCTATCTACGCGAGTTTTACTATCGATCCACTGCCACGTGAGTGCGTTTTCAAAGCGGCCAACTTGATGGTTAATAGCAAATTGGGTTTGCAGCGGCTTAATTTGATAAAGCGGCTGATTAGTATCGTCGCGCTTACCACGGGTGTTGGTAATATTAGCTTTTAACGACCAGCTACCATACTGCTTAGACTCATGCAGTGCTAAAACCGCATCTAGCTTTACACCATAAAGCCTGGCATCTATGTTATTAAACATAAGTACATTACGGGTATTGGCAGCAAGCGCTGTGCGGTTAAAGCTTCTTACTATGTTGGCATTAATATAGTCATTCACGTCGCTCACCCAAGCGTTAGCACTTATACGCCAGCTGTCGTCTTTTGCCATGCGGGTGTACGTGCTGCTAAGCGTGTGTGCGGTTTCTGGTTTAAGGTTTATATTACCAATATAGCCGTTGCCATCGCCGTACCATCCAATCATGGTGGTGGCCATATTACCTACGCCCCAGCTATAGCGTTCGTATAAATTAGGCGCACGATTTTTACGGGCTAAGCCAATTTGTAGTTCGTCGTTATTGCTTAGTTGATAATTAATCAGCACGTTTGCATCAACTAAATTATCTGTTTGTTTTTTGTTTTGGTTATTAAACTTTTTAGCCGCCATTGCATCATTTGGCATCGCCATAGCCATTGCATTCATTGCAGCCATGCCTGCATTATATGCTTGTACATCATCAGTGTTGGTCATTACATTTTCAAATCGAATGCCTGCATTTAACCACCAGCGAGTATTTAGTTGGCTTTCATATTCTCCAAGCAAAGCAATACGCTGACGTCGGCCATTATTAATATTTTTATAGTCATTTGGTCCCATCATCATTGAGCCCTCAACTGCAGGCCACCAGTCATCTAATTTCATGTGGTGATACTCTTGCGCGAGTAGTAACTGGCTGTTGTTATCAAGCGCTAGTCGCCATTTTAACTGGGTACTTATATCTTCGGCGTCGGTTTTCATGGGCATTTTTCCGGGTTTTTCTGCGCTAAAAAATCCCATTTCATGCTTTACGTTATGCCAATTTAACTGCGCTTCAAGCTCACTGTTTGTAAAAGCGCGCTTATACTGAGCAACAGCGCCATAGCTGGTGTTATCTGTCATATCCATATATTGATTAGCAAAGCCTTGATAGGGTATTTTTTGATGGCTTAGCTTAACCACTAATTGTTGCTTATCATCGCGCATGGCAGCACTTAAACTATGGTTTTGCGCGCGGTATAGGGTGTCGAGCACTAAATCGCCGTTACCATCTTCATAACTGTTAGCATCGCTATAAGCACCTTGATAATTAAAACTGAGTACATCGCTGGCAATGCGCATACCTGCGCCGACCTTTTTGGCGTTATCAAGGGTGTTGTACTGGGCTGACACATAACCTGAATGCCATGCAAGTTCGCTATTTTTACTGTACTGAGGTGAAATAGAATTAACAGCAATCACACCTGCAATATTATCGCCTCCCGCGCTTACTGGAGAAACACCTGCAACCACTTTGTAGCTACTAATTTGATTGGCTGAAATATAAGACAGTGGCGGGTTCATTTGGTTAGCACAGGCGGCGGTGATTTGCGCCCCATCAACCAGTACCGCCACTCTATCTCCCATTAAACCATTTAAAACAGGTAAATTGGCCATGCCACCAGCGGCAGAAAAGTCCACTCCTAAATCGGTTAATAGCGATTCAGACGAGCCTAATGATAGGTGTTTATTTTGTGCTTGGCCGTGCACTTCAATCACTTCAATTGAGGTGTCATCTGCAAAAGCAACTGGCGATAATACGCTACTTATAACAAGCGCTAAAGGGGAGAATAAATAAGGGGTTAAAGAATTTTTTTTATCAGTCATTATTGATTTACCACAAAATTTTTGTGGGTAAATTATACGTGCTGTAGGAATCTAAAAAGCGCGACATATTGTCGCACTTTGTTAATTTTTAACCCTGTTCGTCGTCAAAAATATCTTCTATTTTTAACTCAAACAACCTTGCTGCCTTAAAGGCCAGTGGCAAACTGGGGTCAAACTTACCTTTTTCAATCGCATTAATAGTTTGGCGAGAAACATCAAGCAGTTCGGCCAACCTTGCTTGGGTATAGTTATGTTCGGCTCTTAACACTTTTAATCGATTTTTCATTCATCACCTGCGCAATAGTGTTTATTAAGCACATACACACTAATTAAATACACTGCCCCCATTAAAAACATTAAATCGGGTATCTGTGCTTTAAAATCAATTAAGCCACTCAATTGCAGATTAGTGTACGCAAGCCCACCTACCAATATTGCACCTAGGGTAAACCCCATGGCACTGAGATGTATTTTTTGCATCAGCTCATCCATCCCCTGTAAGTAACGTTTGTTAGCCAAAATCATTACAATGCCGGCTATTACATTTACAACTATAAAAAAGCCGCTAATTATCTCGGCGCGATCCCAAATTAATGTCGGGCCAAAGCTACATAACGCTAAGGTGAGTAACCAAATCAAGGTACATTTAACCAAGTAGCTAGTATTTTTAATTTGGCGTTGTTTTAAATTTAATTCTGTTTTCATTGCTTTAATCCTATTTAAAAAGTAATGCTTACTTTACAAATATCATTCATACCATACAAAAAGTCAAGCTAGCATTACATTTTAATCTAATATATCTTGCTTTTAATGAGCGAGTGGCTTGCAAGGCCATATAAACCAGCCTTTCGTTTGCTTAAGTTAAATTTTATTCATCTTAAACTATGGTTTAGACCATGACGGGAGGAGGCTTTTAATTTAAAATGCCAGTCTCTTTATTCCTCATTCCCATATTCAATTTTAAATAAACGTGTGTGTTGTATTTTTTAAACGTACAGGCGTTTTGTTTGTTATTAAATTTTATTCAATACCTTCAAGGATTTTACATGGCCGTTGATACTACATCGCCGTCGAGTCAGCCCAATAGAGCCGCTATTTTAGTTGTACTTGCGCTAGGCACCTTTATTTTGGGTTTATCTGAATTTTCTATGATGCCTATGTTGCCATTAATTAGTGAAGCATTTGGTAGTACCCCATCACAAAGTGGTTATGCCATTAGTGCTTATGCTCTTGGAGTGGTTGTTGGCGCGCCTATTTTAATGTTGGCAACAGCAAACATGCGTAAACAAAAAGCGCTGTTACTATTTTTAAGTTTAATGTGTATTGCTAATAGCTTAAGCGCCTTAGCTAGCTCATTAGAGCAACTTGTACTGTTTCGGTTTTTAAGTGGTTTACCCCATGGCGCATATTTTGGCGCAGCCTTATTATTGGCCTCAGATATTGCGCCTGTTGGAAAGCGTGCTAGCTTTATGTCAAAAGTATTTATGGGGCTGACAGTCGCAACCATTGTAGGCGTACCCGTAGTAACGCTCGTTGGGCAAAATTTGAGTTGGCGCTATTGTTTAGCCGGGGCAGGTGTACTGGCGTTTATTGCCTTTATTTTTGTTTATTACGTGGTACCCAATGTTAAAAATACTCAAAAATCTAATTTACTAAACGAGTTAGGGGTATTAAAAAATAAACTGGTTTGGTCTATTTTGGGTATTGTTATTATTGGTTTTGGTGGCGTATTTTGTATTTATACCTACGTGGCCGACACTATTTTAGATGTAACCCAATCACCCGCCTATACTATTTCAATTGCGATGGTGATGTTTGGTATTGGCTCCACACTCGGTAATTACATACTAGGAAAAGCAGCCGATAAATCGGCAATTAAAACCACGGGACTAACCCTTGCCTCAACTATTATTTTTGCATTTGCGTATGTAAGTGCCAGCTATAATATCTACTTACTTTATCTGGTGATCTTTTTTATTGGCTGTAGCTTAGGGCTTTCTACTTTAGTGCAAACACTGTTAATGGATGTATCGCCCAATGGCCATGCCATGATTGGTGCTCTCGTACAATGTGCTTTTAATATTGCTAATGCAATTGGCCCATGGGTAGGCGGCATTGCTATTGCGCAAGGGGCACAACCAAATCAAACCGGGTATGTTGCAGGAGCATTATTTTTAGGCGGGTTATTTATGTGGTGGCTTAGCTTTATACAAATAAACAATAAAAGCGCAAAACAAACGGCTGCAGCGTATTAAGTATAAAAAGAGCCGCGTATAGCGGCTCTTGTTATACTCATTATTTTAATTAATTACACGTCAATCGACGCCATATCAATAACAAAACGGTAGCGCACATCTGAGCGTTCCATGCGCTCATAAGCGGTGTTAATTTCATCTATATTGATCATTTCACACTCAGGTAATACATTGTGCTCACCACAAAAATCGAGCATTTGCTGTGTTTCTGCAATGCCACCAATTAAGGATCCTGCCACTCGACGACGACCCATTAACAATGGCACTGTGTTTAACTCATCAACAGGGCCTACTTGGCCAACAATCACTAACGTGCCATCAATATCAAGTAGCGGTGTATACAGTGATAGGTCGTGCTTTACCGGTATAGTATCAATGATCACATCAAACGCTGATTGTGCATTTTTCATTTCATCATCGTTGTTCGATACTAAATAGTGCTGTGCACCTAGCTCAATAGCATCTTCTTTTTTAGATTCAGTGCGGCCAATAACAGTAACCGTTGCACCCATTGCCACGGCATTTTTAACCGCCATATGGCCAAGCCCTCCAAGGCCGACAACTGCAACACGGCTGCCTTTTTTAACACCCCATTTATGCAGCGGTGAGTAAGTAGTAATGCCAGCACACAATAAAGGCGCAACGCGAGATAGCTCTAAATTTTTAGGTACTGAAAGCACAAATTCTTCACGCACCACTACATGCTTAGAGTAGCCACCTTGAGTCATTTCACCATTTATTCTGTCTTTGCCACTGTAAGTGCCAACCATGCCTTCACGACAAAATTGCTCTTCGTGATTATGACATTGGTCGCAGCTTTGACATGAGTCAACCATACAGCCTACAGCAACGGTATCGCCTTGCTGATATTTAGTAACATCGCTACCAACCGAAATTACTTTACCAACAATTTCGTGCCCTGGTACTAATGGGTATTTACTGCCACCCCAATCGTTTCGCACTGCATGTAAGTCTGAATGACAGACACCACAATATAAAATCTCTATTGCTACATCGTTATTTCGTAAATCGCGGCGCTCAAAAGAAAACTCTGTAAGTTCAGAACCTTGGCTTTTTGCTGCATATCCGACTGTTTTCATAATAACTCCATAGTTTATTAAAATTTATAACTCACACAGTATGCATTATCAGCTCTGAACATGAACTGACGTAGCAACTGCAAAAAACCCAGCATAATGCTGGGCTATTTTTATCAATTACTGCACCACAACGGCGTTTAACTCGTCAATCAACGTTTTAATACGCTGGGCATTTTTGCCTAAATCGCTTTTACCAATGCGAGATTTACTGCGTATGTCTAACACACGCTTACTGCCTTTGTCGTTAATACGCACGACAACATCATCTTTAAAGCCAAACCAGGTTGTGGTGTCTGTTGCTTCAACAATGCCATTATTAACATCGCTATTAACCAGTTCCCAACCAAGGTTTTCCATGGCTTTTGTTGTAGCTGCCACTAATTCTAGTTGCGTTTGGTTGTACTCGAGCGATTTTAGTTCTGGGTATGCTTTTCGTTGTTGCGCTGCCGTTTCTTCTCCCGCGTATGCAACAGGATTAGGTGCATCAGCACGCAAAGGCACAACCGCAACAAACTCAGGAGGGTTAATTAAATCGGTAGAAATATCATGAATTGACGGAACACTTTTTGCTGCATTCATCATGTTAAGCGGCATTGCAATAGCAACTGCTGCAAAAATAACAGTGATCACTGCACTGGCTAAGCTCACTGTTTTACGCATAAATAGCACTTGAACTAATAATAAGGCTAATGCTGCCCCACCAACATAAACACCTAATCTAAAACCGGCAAAAGCAGTGCCTAGTTCAACGATATTAAATTTATAAAGGGGTCCCGGTAGTACCACCATTAAAAAAGCGATAAGCCCAACTAAGCTCACTAAATATCTCATTGCCTACTCCGTTATTGTTATATGGTTATTGTTTTTTAAATAGCTTTATACTGTTAACACTCCAATTTAGATTACTATGACTGATAAGTATCTATAAAGTCATAATTTATTACCCTTTTAATGTAGATAACTTGACTCCTTGGTAAAAATCAACAAACTACGGGGGTAAAATTATCAGGGTATTATTATTTATGAAAACAGAGATTAGTTACCGATTTGAGTCATCACAAGTGGCTAACCGCTTTTTACACGAATTAAAAGATTGGCCAGTCAATGACGTAAAAACACGTCTTTTTAATGGAGGCGACAGCGTTAAAGTAAGCTACGAATATGATGAAAGCGGATTTGATTATACCGTTGCCGAACTTGATGATTTAGCCGAGCAACACGGCGGACAAGAAGTGTCGAGTTAAGATACTAATACCTAAGCTCAATAGCCACAACACACTTTGCAGCCATGCCTATATTGTAAACTTTAAGCTTACAAAGTTATTTAGTAATAGGTATTAAACAACGTATTAAAGACCCCTTACCCACTTCACTTTCAACCTCTATAGTGCCATTGTGCTCTTTAAGTACATTGTAAACTATAGCCATTCCCATACCAGTGCCTTGGCCTACGGGTTTAGTGGTAAAGAAAGGATCGAACATTTGTTTAAGTGTATCAGCGTCCATCCCACAGCCGTTATCTGCCACTTCTATGTAAATATTGCCTTTATTGGCAAACAGCTTAATAGCTATTTTTCCTTGCTGCTCGTGCAAGTCATCACAAGCGTGTTTCGCATTAATTAATAAGTTTACAAAGACTTGTTTCATCGATGATATATTACACTGTGTTAGGGGTAACTTTTCAATGTGTAACTCTATAGCACACGTTCCCAGCTGGTTTTCGAGTAACTTTAGCGTACCATTTAATGATTCTGTAATGTCTGCCATTGTTGTTACGTTATCTTTTAGGCTCGCAAAGTCGACAAGATTACTAACAATATGAGCGATACGCTCTAAGCCCTCTTGGGTATCATCAACTAATTCATCAATATCGTCCACAATAAAGCTTAAATCGTTCTCTCGGTTGAGCTGAACTAAAATAGACTCTAACTGCGTTACTGAAATCGATTTATCTACAAATTGTTGAGCCGCCGTCATTAACGAAACCAACACGGGCTTTATAAATTTTATGCTTGCTACATTACTGGTTATGTAAGCAAGCGGATTATTTATTTCGTGGGCCATACCAGCAGAAAGTGTGCCTAATGTGGCCATTTTTTCACTTTGCATTAAGGTTATTTGTTGGTTTTTGACCGTTTCGAGCTTTTCTTCCAGCTCTTGATTAGCAATAAACAACGCCCGTGTTTTGTCTTCTAGTAGGGTTTCTAATTGATCTCTGGCTGATTTTTCGCGCAAATACGCTTTTTTATAATTGTAGTCGTCTTCAGCCATGGGGAGTCTCATATTTTATTTCAATTAAACACGAATCAAACCCATCATGCATGCACTGAGCATGATTAAGTTTAGCATCAACCCCATAATGAGCCGCAGCACCAAAAATAAGCCCTTCGGCGCACATACAAAGCTGTCTCTTAGAGTTGTAACGCATTAAAATAAACCCGTCTTCAATAATTTGGGCGTCAATTTCAGGTAAATTAGGCTCATGATAAAGCTTAGCGACTTCAACATGAATTACTTTATCAATACTAATAATGAGATCATCAAAACTATTAAAGCTGTCTACTATAGCTGGGTGACGTGCCTTTAAGTGAGAAAATAAATACTCTCCAAAGGCCTTTAATACCTCTGGCATAGACATAGAAAGTGCAGTTGCTACATCTTGTGCCAAACCAACTATTTCTTCATCTGGATAACTTTCTGCAGAAATATAAACACGACCTTCAGGTGCATTTTTTTCAAGTAAGTCGTCCCATGCAGCCATGCCACATTTTTCAATGACCAGTGCCTCAAGCCCTCTAAAGATAACGCCTTTCATGCATGTTCCCTCTATTATCACTTTTAGATTGTTAGCTGCGCCTTCAATTAGTTACAAACGCTCGCTACCTTACGGCTCATATTTACACTAGCGTAGTAAGTCTTACTCTGTAAAATGTCAGCATTAAAGTAATAGTAGTTTAGTCGCTTGTAAAGCGCCCAAAAAAGTTCGTTATTTGCATGGTCAACATTTAACATTAAGTAAAGTTAAGAAAGCGTGATCACATTCTGCTTTTTACTCTATTAGTGGCAACGCTATTGGCAGGATCGTCTGGCCAAAAATGTTTGGGGTAGCGCCCTTTCATCTCTTTTTGTACCTCGCGGTAACTACTATTCCAAAAATGTGCTAAGTCTTGAGTTAACTGTAGTGAACGCTTGCCTGGAGATAACAACTCCATTAGCAGTGTTAATTTACCGTTAGCTAACATAGGCGTGCTGGTTAAACCATATACTTCTTGCATGCGCACACTAAGCTTGGCAGGTCCATCAAGTTGGTATTCAATTTTTATGTTAGAGCCACTTGGTACTGTTAGCCGCAGTGGGAGTAAAGATTTTAGCTCGCTTTGCTGTTGCCAATTAAAACTGTTTTGTAGTGCCTCAAAATAATTAAACTTTTTAAGTTGCTCAAGGGTTTTAATATCTTCAAGGTATACCCCTAACCAATCACCTGCTGTTTCAATGAGCTGCTGCTGACTAATAATAGGAAACTGTTCTGGCATCAATTTGCTAGCTAGGCACATTCTAATAAGCAGTTGCTCACTTTCTTTTTGCTCGTTAAACAGTGAAAAGCCCTGTTTGGCAAACAAACTAAGCCATGCCTTGGCCCGTTCTGTTTTATCAAGCTTATGTTTACTTGGTTGGCTACTAAGGGTAATTTCCCCAAGTTTTACTTCATCTTGATGAATAAACCGAGCGGCTTTTTCATCAAACTCGCAGCGGGTCAACTCAGTGAATAAATGCGGTAAATACTCTTTAAGCGCTAATGGATTTAGCGCCGTGGCTGCAAAAACTCGCCCGCCTTTATGCCCGCCCATACTGGCAATAGCTATATATTCGTCATTATGCCAGTAGTCAGGGTTTAGCTCAGCCCCTGCGCCATTTGCTAATAAGTAGCCATTGCCGCGTTTTTTAGCAATCCGATCTGGATAGCCAAGCGATACTAATAAGCTTAAATATTCAGTGTTTAAATCTGTGCGGCTATCGGTAAATTTTAAGCGTTTTAACCAATAATTTAATTGCTGCTTAAATACCGGATGTGGTCGTTGTTGTTGACTATGCAATGCTAGGTTGAGCTCATTGGCAGTGCTAACTCGGCTTTCTAGTAAGGCCACTAAATAAATAGCTAAGCGATAAATCCCACTTAACTGTGGTTCTAACATTTGCGCTTTTAATAACATATGCGCTAAGCGAATATCGGCACCAAAGCCCAACATTTTACTACCCAGCGTGGTGAGCTTACCGTTACTATCTATGGCTTCAAGCATAGATAATAAATTAGTAGCTTGGCTGCATTGTTGTTCACTCGGCGGGTCAAGTAAGGTGAGTTCACTAATGCTTGCGCCCCACTGCTTTGCCTCAAGCATCAGTTGGCTAATATCTGAGGTAAGAATATCAGGGTTATCGTGGCTGTTTCGCCTCTCAAAAGTTTGTTTTGAACCTAATCGATACACAACCCCTGGCTCTATTCTTCCTGCACGCCCTGCGCGTTGTACTGCCGATGAACGCGATATACTTTGCGTAGTGAGCTCAGTGACACCGGTTTTTAAATTAAAGCTGGCTGCACGGCGCTTGCCGCTATCAACCACAATTCTAATACCTTCAATGGTTAAACTTGTTTCGGCAACATTGGTCGTTAATACTACTTTTCGCATCCCTTGAGGCGCAGGTGAAATTGCAGCTTGTTGATTAGCTTTATCTTGTTCGCCAAATAATGTGGCAACAATACAATTACTGGGCAAATCGATCAACGCTTGCTGCACTCGCAGTATTTCACGCTGGCCGGGTAAAAATACCAGCGCACTGCCTGTTTGCTCATTGAGTGCTTGTTTTATTATTGGTGGAATAGCATCAAGCCAGCGGCTTTCATCTTTTATTGGGCAATATATTTCGTCAATGGGGTAACTTCGCCCGTTTGATTGAATTACTGGGCAATTAAAAAACCCAGTGTAGCGTTCGCTATCAAGGGTGGCCGACATCAACATAATGGTTAAATCTTCACGCAGTGCCGCTTGCGATTCTAAAGCAAAAGCCAGAGCGGTATCTGCTGCGATGGAACGCTCATGAAACTCATCAAAAATAAGTAAATCAACATCACTAAGCTCAGGATCATTTTGTAACATGCGCGTAAGCATGCCTTCGGTAACTATTTCAAGGCGAGTTTGTGTGCTGACTTTACTTTCACCTCGCACCCGTAAACCGACACTTTGCCCTAGCGTTTCGTTTTGGCAGTGCGCTAAATAGTTAGCAATATTTCTTGCTGCTAAGCGCCGCGGCTCTAACATGACGATGCGCTTATAATGTCCATCGCGCATAAGCTGTAATGGCAACCATGTTGATTTACCAGCACCAGGCGGCGCTTGCAGTAAGGTGATTGGGTTGGCTTTTAAAGCATCAATGAGTGAAGTATATATTTCTTGAACCGGCAGCACGCTATTTACCCTAAATTACTTTGCCGCCATTGTAGCAAAAATTAGTAGTTATTTATGCAGAGTACGACTATGTGCTTGGCTGATCATTTCGTCTAACGTTTTAGCCTCTTGCTGCTGCGCTTTATTTTGATCAGCACGATGCCTATTACTCACTATTCCTTCTATGCCTTTGGTGAAGCTCATTTGCTTAAAACAAGCTTGCTGCTGACGTAATTCATCTTGCTGTGAATCATCAATACGCGCTTGTTGCTGCGTCGATAAGCCAGACAAAATACGCTTCATCCCTGATAAATTTTGTAAGCTCAGCGCCGAGCTCATTTGCTGGTTTTTATCCATACTGTTTATGTGCTGCTGAAGTTGCGATAAACGTTGCTGCTCTAGGTTACTTCTTTGTTGTAACTGAGTTTGCTCGGCCAGCATTTTATCTAATTTTTGTTGTTGTAATCCTAAAAATTTATTAAGCATTCAGTTTACCCATCACTGCATTTAATTGAGTTATTGACTGTGAAAAATCCACTTGTTCGTTCAACCCTTGGCATAGAAATGATTCGATTTGTGGATACAAATTTACCGCACTGTCGAGTTCCGGATCTTTACCTGCCTGATACGCCCCTAAAGGAATAAGCTCATGCACTTGCATGTAGCGGCTATAAATTTTTTTCAATTTATAACAAAAACTTAGCTGCTCATCACTTACTATATTTGGCATTACTCGGCTAATCGATGAACCAATATTAATGGCCGGATAGTGGCCCTTTTCTGCTAAGGTGCGATCCAATACTATATGGCCATCAAGAATTGCTCTGGCATTATCGGCTATTGGATCTTGTTGATCGTCGCCTTCAGCTAATACTGTATAAATGGCGGTCATGCTGCCTTTGCTTTTTTCACTATTACCGGAACTCTCAACCAGCTGGGTTAATTTACTAAATACCGATGGCGGGTATCCTTTGGATGCAGGCAGCTCACCTACCGATAAGCCAATTTCTCGCTGTGCTTGCGCATAGCGGGTTAATGAGTCCATCAACAGCAATACATTTGAATTTTTATCTCTAAAATAAGCCGCCAATTTATGGCTAAGCTCGGCCGCTTTAATACGCAATAAGGGAGAATCGTCTGCTGGGGATGCTATTACGATGGCTTTTTTTAAGCCTTCTTTACCTAGGCTTTGCTCAATAAAATCTTTTACTTCCCAACCACGCTCACCGACAAGGCTTACAATAACCACATCGGCAGAGGTAAAGCGGGTCATCATGCCAAGCAACTTACTTTTACCTACACCCGAACCTGCAAATAGCCCTAAACGCTGGCCTTTTCCCACACTAAATAAGCTATTAATAGCGCGAATACCCACATCTAACGGCTCGATAACGCCTTTGCGCTCCAGCGGTGTTAAAGAATAATCGTTACCCAATTTACTGGCGCTTTTTGTGCTGTCTTGTTCAAGTGGGCCTAAGTTATCAATCGGCTGCATTTGCGCATCAAGCACACGCCCTAATAACTTTTCTGAAATAGCCACATGGTTGTTTTTTATAACTGGCCTAACGCGTCCACCTGAATATAAATTTTGTATTTTTTTCAGGGGCATTAAATAGGCTTCATCTTGATTAAAGCCTACGACTTCAGCGTCATACCAGTGACCATCAACACTTTCTACTTGGTATTTTTCACCCATAGCAAATTGCCCACCGGTAGCGGTAAGCGTTAAACCATTTACTCGCGTTAAGCGGCCATAACTTTTAACTAATTCAGGCGAGGTTATCGCTTTCAGCGCAGACTTTAAGCTGGTATGTAAAGGGTTAGTCATGCGGCTGTGCTTTTAAAATTTCAGGTATCACTTCATCCAGTAGGCTTTGTAATCGCTCTGAAAAAGAAAACCGATGTGTTTGTTGCTCTGCCACCAGTTCAACATCTCCACTGATCAGAGCTTCGTCAAAATAAACCGGCACTAAAAACTCAGCTAAACGTGCATCATTAAAGCAGTGGCGATCAGCCCCTGAGAACATAACTTTTGTTACTACATCGCGATTGCTAAGCAAGGTAATGGCTTTTTCAATAAGCTGCGCGCGTATTTCGGGGCGTACTTTTAGCTCGCAGTCAATAACGTGCTCAGCCAAGGTACTTATCATTAAGGCAAGGTCTTGTTTGAACTCATCATTAAAGTTAAGTAGCTCATTATTAGCTTTATCAAATAAAGTGTTAAAACGTTCAATAAGCTGTGTTTTTTGCGCCTCGAGGCGCTCAGAAACACGCAACTCTATTTGTTGCTCCATTTGCTGCTCTAATTCGCTTTGCTTATCGGCAGCACCTTGCTCAAGCCCTTTTTCAAATCCCTGCTGCCAACCAACACGCTGAGCAGCATCTAAACGCTCTTGCAGCGTTTGATGTTGCTCATTTTTATTTAAAGTGGGAAACCTAAATGCTTGACTCATAGTTAGCCTGCGGTCTCTTCTTCAAATAAGCGATATTCAATATCACCTTGTTTGCTCATGTCTCTAACTATCGACATAATTTCTTTTCTGGCGGCAATCACTTTGCTCAGTGGTTGCGCGCTTAAACCATCAATTTGCTGCTGGTACACTTGCGCTAAACGTTTAGGTAGTGCACCTAAAACACGCGCTAAAAACTCGCTGTTTACACCCTTTAACGACATAGTCCATAACTCATCAGGAATGTCATTAAGCAACAAGGTTAGTGTCTCGTCTGTTTGCTTGATTAAGCCATCAAAGTCGTACATTTTCTCTTGTATTTCATCAGCTACGTTAGTGTTATGTTTTTTCATTAGTTCGATAATTTGGCTCTTATTACCGTTGTAACGATTCATAATTTCTACCGCTTTATCGACACCATTCACTTGTGCGCCTACTTGGCGGCCAACAAACTCAATACACGACTCAAGCGTTAAGCGCACATCATCAATAACGTGTTCGCTCACTTCACGAAGACTGGCAATTCGATACAGTAAATCATCATGCTTCGATTCTGGAAACAGTACAATAATGGCTGAGGCTTGCTCTGGGGGTAAAAAGGCCAAAAACAGCGCTTGCATTTGCACATGTTCCTGATCTAAAAAACGTACTATAAGCTCTGGCGGGATCCACTCTAAACGACGTAAATCGTCATTCATTGCACCACCATAAATATCATCAAGCATAGTTTTGGCAAGCTTACGGCCGACGGCTTTATCAAGTGCTCGCTCTAAATACACACGCGACGCGCCATTGACACCACTTTCATTGCGGTAGCAATCAAAAAATTCACTCAAGGTGCCTGCAACATCCTGTTGAGTAACGTTTGAAATTTTAGCCATGCGCTCAGAAATAGCCTGTACTTCACGGCGGCCTAATTTACGAATAACACTGGCGGCATTTTCCTCGCCCATACTTAGCAATAAAATAGCGGCGCGATCTAACGCCGGTAATTGTGAGCCTTTATCAAGCTTTTCTTGATTCAATTTCAACTCCTTGTTCTACCCAATATTTTATTACCGACGTGACACGCTCGGTTTCTTTATTAGCAAGTAACTGCATGTGCGCTATTTGTTCTTCAAAGTCATTGCCTATTTGCGGTAATGACATATTTTGATGTTCACTTGCGCCCTCTTTGGCGGTTAAGTTTTCTATTTGCGATTTAGCATTAATGGCGTCATCAAGCGGACTGCTTTGTCTTTCTGTTGCAGAGGCTGATTTAACCTCATTATCAGCGGTTGCCATGGCGTTGTTTGCTTCGTTACTTTTACCTTTTATCAAGTGATTAACTAAAGGACGCACACCAAATAAAATCAGTAATAAACTAATTAAAGTACCAACAATATAACGGGCATACTCTTTAAGCTCGGGCATTTGCCACCACTCAAGGCCTTCACCCGGTGCTAAAATCTTTTGCTCTACAAAGGCAAAGCTAGTGATGTTAAATTGATCGCCGCGTGCGTCGTTAAACCCCGTGGCCTTTTTTACCATTTCACCTAATGAAGCGAGCTTTGCTTCGCTCCAGCCATCAGCTGTTCCAGCAACTTGCTCATTAATAAGTACCGATAAGCTCATGTTTTTAATGCGGCCTACTTCAAATTGGGTATGAGTTACCGAGCGACCATTTTCAAACTGTCGCTTACTCTCATTTCGTTGTGAAGTACGCTCGTTGTTTTCATCTTCAGCTTGTTCATTAGGCACTGGTGGCTCATTAGCTAAAGAGCCAGGAATGCCCGCCGCCAGTTGATCTAAGGTGCTATCTGATTTAATAAATTCTTGAGTTAATACATTTTGTGGGTCAACCATTTCACGTGTTTCTTCAACCACACTAAAATCAACATCACTAGAAACCTGAATTCTAAAATTACCTTCACCCAAAATTGGCAACAACATAATAGAGGCGCGTTGCTCTATGTTGCGCTCAACTTTTTCAATAAAGGCGAGCTTTTTATCGGTTTCTTTGCCTACTGGGGTGGTATCAAATAAGTCGCCGCTGAGTAATTTACCACGCTGATCCACCACCGACACAGAACGAGAATCAAGCCCAGGCACACTGCCAATAATCAGTGCAATAATGGCTTCCACTTGCTCTGGTTTAAGTTCGTGTCCTGGCGCTAAATCAACCATCACAGACGCTGCGGTTTTTTGCTCAGTACGCCCTACAAATAAGCTGCGCTTAGGGACTGCCAAGTGCACCCGCGCATTACGTATGCCTTGCATGTTAATAATGGTGCGTGCCAACTCACCTTCTAAGGCATGCTGGTATTGCATAGATTCGATAAATTGACTGGTGCCCATAGACACTTTGTCGCTAATATTCTCAATACCCTCAGGCATAGAGGCTTTTATTCCTCTCGCCGCCAGCGTGATTCGCGCATCAGCCAATTTTTCTTGCGGCACTAAAATATTACCGCTATCGGTATCGATGCGGAACGTGATTTGTTCTTTATCTAAAATTTCTAAAATATTGGCTTTATCGTAGCTTTCTTGATTACCGTAAAGCGGTACGTAGTTTTTAGCCGAGGTCCATAAAATAAGGACTATAGTAGCCGCTACTAATGTCGCTAGTAGAGCAATGGTCGCGACACTTCTGTCACCTGAGTTGCCGAAGTTTAATTTGTTGGAGAGATTAACCACTCTTTCTTTTAGGTTGCTCTCATTTTGCTCAGGTACTTTTGCTAATTCTCCTTTCATATTAGCCTCTACAGTGACATGCGCATGACATCATCAATGCCATTGAGCACTTTATTGCGCATTTCCATCAGCATAGAAAAACTAAGCCCCGCTTTTTGACTGGCGATCATCGCACCTACCACATCTTCACTTTCACCAGTATCAACGGCTTTAACCATTTCACCGGCAATATTTTGTTGGGCGTTGATAGAGCGAATAACATGCTTAAAGTCTTCACTAATATTTACATTTTGATTACTGATAGCAGCCGGCTCTATGCTCTCTGGACCTGCAATTTTTTGCATGTCCATCATTTTGCCCAGCATCATTTGTTGACTTTCAATTGGCGACATTCTTTTTTTCCTTCAAATTATGCAATTGCATCAATATCAATACCGCATTCACGCATAGCGGCAATTTTGTATCTTAATGCTCGGGTAGTTACGCCAAGCGCCTGTGCTGTTTGAGTACGATGACCTTTAAACCGACTCAATAAACTGTATATATAATCAAACTCCGCCTGCTTTTTATTCTCCTTTAACTGCGTGGCACAAAAAGCCGCCGCTGCAGGTGAACATTGCGGTAAATTTAAATCTTCAACCTGAATTTCAACGCCTCTGGCCATCACTAAAGCTCGTTGGATTACGTTTTCAATTTCTCGTACATTGCCCGGCCAGTTGTAACAAAGCATCACATCTTCGGCTTGCTTGCTAATATGAAACTCAGAGTTGCCGTATTTTTTTATAAAGTGATGAGCCAATGGGATGATGTCATCAACACGATCCCGAAGTGCAGGCCAACTAAGCGGTAATACATCTAAACGGTAAAATAAGTCTTCACGAAAAGCGCCTTGCTCAACTTGTTCACGCAATATGCGGTTAGAGGCGGCAATAATGCGTATATCTAATTTTATTTTTTGATGACTACCGAGTCTTTCAACTTCGCGCTCTTGCAATACCCGCAGTAATTTAGCTTGTAAATCCAATGGCAGCTCAGTAATTTCATCCAGTAAAATAGTACCGCCATTGGCCAGTTCAAATTTTCCCGGCTGAGCATTTACCGCACCGGTGAATGCCCCCTTATTAAATCCAAATAACATGGCTTCGAGCATATTTTCTGGTATTGCAGCACAGTTAACTGCAATAAATGGCTTATCTTTACGGTCTGAGGATTTATGAATAAAGTGCGCTAACTTCTCTTTACCTGTTCCCGATTCGCCGGTAATTAACACCCCTGCCGATGTTTGGGCAGCTCGATTAGCTAAACGCAGTACTTGTTGTGACTTAGTTGAAACAGCGATTAAATCCTCAAACCCATGCTTCATTGAATCAGTGTTTCTGATTGTTTTTTTAAGCTGCTCAGCAAAGAAAGGTTTTAATAAGTAATCAACAGCGCCACCGTTATTAATAGTTTTTGAAGCAATTTCACTTTGTGAAGAATCGACTAACGTCACAATTTGCGAAGTGGGGCATGTTTTACGCAGTAATTTTACTAATTCAACCAGTTCGAGTTGTTGAGTATCTGCATCAACAAACACAAGCTCTGGCTTACTTATAAGGCAGTGGCTAACCGCATCGCTGATGGAATTTGTATGCAGAAACTTAAAGTTTTCGGCAAATACAACTTGCTGAATCTCAGGCGTTGGCTGCTGCTCACTGATCCATAAAAGGTATCTTTGACTCATATTTTTCCTTTGCAGTGCAATTAACTTGAGTGTCGGAAAAGACGAACTAAAACACGGCGATTAGACGATGCGCCCTGCTCCGAGTTTTTTATAATGGGATAACGTTGACCATGCGCTCTTACTTCTAACATGTCTTTGGGTAAGCCAAATTCAATGAGTCTGGCAGCTACGTCATCTGCTCTTTCTTTTGAAAGCAACCGATTTGACAGCGGCGAGCCCGTATTATCTGTGTGGCCATCAACTAGCACTTTACTTACGCGACTGTCTAAAGAAATGTAACGCACTAAATCTTTTAAAAATTTAAGATCTTTAGCCGTTGTTACTGTGCGCTGCCCACTGGCAAACTGTAATTGATGATCGCGTGCTTGCTCCCAAGAAAGCGGCGATAAATTAGCTAAACACTGTTGATAATCGGCAACTATTTCATCGCTATGGGTATTAGTAAAGGTCAGGCGAAGTTGTTCATCACCAAAGCTTACTAGCGTGTCTAACCAACCGCCTTGTTTAATCACACGAAGTAATGCGGTCATATCGGCAGAAAATTGCACCTTGTTATCTTCGACATTGGAGGATACAAAGTTCACGGCAGTAAGAATGGTATCTGCAGATTGCCAATCTGCTTTACGAGATAAAACGTGTAAACCTACTATTGGTTTATCTTGTAAAAGCCAAGTAAATTCCAATTGTTGTGTTTTTGCTGGGAGGGTTTTTACTTCAAGTAGCGCATAATTATCAAAGCGCTGTTTGAGTGAACACGCAAACGGGTTGCTACTTACTGACCAAATAGAGTTTTCGTAGTTTTGCACCAGATTTTGCTCTGATGTGTGCCCCTGCGAGGACATAAACACAGCACAGGGCAATGCAAATTTAATCAGCTGAGTTAATCTATTCATGTATATTCCGTATAAAGTTAAATAGAACAATTAAGTTTTTTAAATCAATAGCGAAATACAACAAATACAAACACAGTATTAATGAATATCACTAAGTTAATGTAACCCCACGATCGTAGCGATAGCCTTAGACTGGGAGCTTTGCGTCCTATGCTTTCGCATAGTTTGCCATTTAATTTACTTAAGCATTATTTTAAACCAATATAAAAACTAGTAACTATGTACAATAAAAACAACAGACTATAGTTAAATATCATTAAATGCAAATATTACTATATAAAATTCATAGCCAGTTCATTTTATGATCATTTTACAGTCATTCATCCCAACGAACCGAGTATATCTACCCGAATGGTATCTGGAATTTCATTATAAGAAAGAACAACTAAGCTACCCTTAGTAAAGGTTTTTGCGTAACGAGCTAATAGCGGCCGAAGCTGCGGCACCACGATTAATGTAGGCGTTACCCCTCTCGATTTCATGTCTTCGACTATCATCGGCATTGTGCGTTGAAATTGCCCTAGTAAATTAGGGTCTACCGCAAAACTATCTAGTACAACTTTGCCAGCCTGCATAGCTTGATCAAGTGAGCTTTGTAAGGTGCTTTCTAGTTTTTCATCTAAGCTATAGGCACTGAGTTCATCACGATTACCCATCACCTGTTTTACCAATACTTTTTGCAGTGCGCAGCGTACATCTGAAACCAGTAAAATCGGATCTTTAGTTACCTCAACACTGTCTATTAATGTGCCGGCGATAGTGACTATGTCTTTAATACTTATGTGTTCTTTTAGTAGTAAACGAATCACTTTTAACTGTAAATTAGTCGGTAATGCTTTTTCGAAGGTTTCGGCTAAGCTAGGTGAGATTTCTTTTAGTCGCTCATTAAGCTTTTGTACGTCTTCATAACTAAATAACTCATCTAAATGTTCTTTGATCACTTTGCCGGTATGAGTAGCAATAATGGTGCCTAAATCAACCACTGAGTAACCCATATTCAATGCTTGGGTTTTACTGTTATCTTTTATCCAAACAGCCTCAAGCCCATAAGCAGGATCAGTGGTTAATTCACCATCTAAGCTGCCGTATACATCGCCGGTGTTTAACGCGAGTAGTTCTTTGGCGTTTACATTAGCACTTGCAACAGGCACACCGGCTAAGTTTACTTTGTATTCTTGTGGATTTAATTTTAGGTTATCTTTTATTCTGATCTCCGGTAATAAAAATCCAAGTTGCTCAGAAAGATTTTTACGCACACCTCTTAAGGTTTTTACCAGCTCTTCCCCTTTGTCTTTATCGGCTAAATAAACCAAACGAAAGCCAAGCTCAACCGACAACTTATCAACATGAGAAATATCTCCCCATTCTAAGTTAGCCTGTTGCTCACTTAAAATAGTGTCGGTCATTTGTTCGGCTTCAATTAAAGAGTTATCGGGGAGAGAGCGTTGTAATCGCCAAGCAACATAAAATAATGGCGCGGCAAACCCTAAAAAGGCGACAGTGGGCATCCCAGGCACAATACCAAGCGTAACCATAATTAAAGCAGCAGTAAAAATAACACGTGGAGAGGCAAGTAACTGCTTACCTACTGCTTCACTTACATCGCCTTCATCGTTCATACGCGTAACAATAATTGCAGCAGCAACCGCGAGTAATAACGAAGGAATTTGCGCAACTAAGCCATCACCTATGGTTAACAGTGCAAAACGCTGAAACGCTTCGGCTAAGCTTAAACCATGTTGAAAAGCACCTATTGAAACACCGCCCAACAGGTTGATCACTAATATAATTAAGCCAGCTATAGCATCACCGCGTACAAACTTAGATGCACCATCCATAGAGCCATAAAAATCGGCTTCTTGGGCTATAGTACTGCGTCGCTCTTTTGCTTGCTCAGGGCCAATTAATCCGGCATTTAAATCCGCGTCAATTGCCATTTGTTTACCGGGCATGGCGTCTAGAGTAAAGCGTGCAGCCACCTCAGAAATACGCTCACCGCCTTTGGTAATAACCACAAAGTTAATCACCATTAAAATAACAAACACCACAATACCAACGACGTAGTTACCGCCTATAACCACTTCACCAAACGCTTGAATAACGCGACCTGCCACATCTGAGCCTTCATGGCCATGCAGTAATACCACACGTGTTGAAGCAATGTTTAGGGTTAAACGCATCAAGGTGGCGACTAACAAAATAGTCGGAAATACAGAAAAATCGAGCGGCTTTTTAGTAGACACAGCGACTAACAATACAATCACTGACAATACAATGTTAAAGGTAAACAATGCATCTAATAGCCATCCTGGTAATGGCAAAATAACCATCGACAAAACAGCTAACAGCAAAATAGGAATAGCGGTATAAGGTTGAGTAAAACTGCGCCAGTTCAAATTATAACTCCAACATCTAAGGTTTCTGTAAGTTTTTAGGGATTGTTAATTCAGGTAAGGCTGCGGGTGCTTGCCCACGTCCTTGCTTATATGCTTTTAGTTGCAATACATAGGTCAGTACATAGGCAACGGCGCTGTAAAGGCCGTTGGGCACTTCTTGGTCGACCCGGGTCGAAAAATAAATAGCCCGTGCTAATGCAGGGATTTCTATTATTTCTTTGTTATTCATACGGGCCACTTCGCGAATTCTCAGCGCCATTTCATCTACGCCTTTAGCAACAACATAAGGGGCTTTAGCCGCTTCTTCACTGTATTTTATTGCCACAGCATAATGAGTAGGATTGGTCACTATCACATCGGCAGTGGGTACACGCTCTTCAATTTTTCTATTCGATTGCTGATATTGTATTTGCCTAATTTTATTTTTTATCTCAGGGCTACCGTCTGAAGATTTACGCTCTTCTTTTACTTCTTGGTGGGTCATTTTTATTTTATCGGCAATCTGTTTTTGCTGAAAAGGCACATCAATAACCGCAATAAAAAGCAGCAAAGTTACGGTGATCATTAACGATAAAAATAACAACTCAATGCCTTGGCCTATCGCCACTTTTATATCTAAGTTTTGTAACATCATCAGCTGCATCCACAGCTTAGTTAAAAAGGTATATAAGCAAATCGCCAGTAAGGTTATTTTTAGTATTGATTTAAGTAGCTCAACTAACGACTGTTTACCAAACATTTTGCCTAACCCGGTTAGTGGGTTGAGCTTACTCATTTTTAGCGCCAAAAGCTTTTTTGAAAACACAAACCCGCCAGGTAAACACCCAGTGATCCACATTGCGCAAAAGCTTAATAATAAAAACGGCGTAAGGGTGGATAGCATATTCATAATGGCGTCGCCCAACGCGATAGGCATCATTTTTTTATTATTTATAATCGTATGATCCAGCACCATAGTGCTGTTCATTAAGTTAACAAATAAGCTGTAAAATAAATTGGCAAACCACAATAGCCCAGCAATACTGACCATGAGTAAAATAGCGGTATTGAGTTCTTTTGAGCGCGCGACTTGGCCGTCTTCTTTGGCTTTTTTTAATCGCTTCTCTGTGGGTTGTTCTGTTTTTTCTTGCGAGCTATTTTCAGACATACCGCTACCTCATCGCTTGTGCAAAGGTTGTTAGCACATGATACGTTAGCCTTGAAAACGCACTTCCTGTGTACTCTAGGGTCATAAATACGCAGAAAAACCCCATCAATAGCGACATAGGGAAACCCAGCACAAAAATATTTAATGACGGCGCCGCCCTACTTGCTACACCAAAGGTTAAGTTAACCAATAACATGGCGACTATCCCTGGTAGCGACAGCAATAAAGCAGAGGAAAACATCCACGCAAACAACATAATAATTGCCTGAATATCAAACTCATAAATACTGCGACCAATCGGAAAGCTATGAAAGCTCTCTGCCATAACTTGTAGAGTTATTAAGTGACCATCTGCGGCAAAAAACAGTAATGCACACATAATCCAAAATAACTGTCCCAATAATGCCACTTGGTTACCACTACCGGGGTCCATAACAAGCGCCATTGATAAACCCATCTGCATGGATAAGATCAGCCCTATCATTGCCATTACTTCAAACAAAATACGCAGCGATAACCCCATCATTACCCCAAAAATAATTTGCTCGAAGGTTAAGATGGCGGCATCTAAAGAAAACAAGTCAATAGCAGGTGCAAGTGGTAACTGCGGAGCAACTAAAAAAGCCAACATCATAGACACTAAAATACGAGAGCGCGGCGTTACTGCCGGATTGTCAAATACCGGCATAGACCATAAAAGTGCAGAAAAACGTACAAATGGCCACCAAAGCGTGCCCATCCAGCTGACTAAGTCAGTAGACGTTAAAGCAAGTAATGAGCTCAACCAAATACTCCAGGTAACATAAATTTGAGCTTATCAAACCAATCAATCAAAATTTGTAGCATCCAATGCCCCGCAAACACCACCATTAATAAGGTTAATAACATACGTGGTAAGAACGTTAGGGTTTGCTCTTGAATAGAAGTAGCCCCTTGAATAATGGCCACCACAATACCTAGTATTAAACCCGGCACAATTAAGACTAAAATCAGTTTTATGATGGTATAAACCGCGCTTGAAATAAGCTCTACCGACATTTCTGGGGTCATGGTGACATTCCAAATGTTGCTGCCAGCGTACCTGCTATCATTGACCAGCCATCGGCAAGTACAAACACCATTAACTTAAACGGTAAGCTAATGATCAGCGGTGATAGCATCATCATACCCATAGACATCAGCACACTACTGACAACTAAATCTATAATTAAAAAAGGAATAAACAACATAAAGCCAATTTGAAAAGCGGTAGTAAGCTCACTTAGTACAAAGGCAGGCATTAATACTTCAAACGGAATCTCTTGCGCGGTGAGTGTGGTTGGCTCATTGGCAATTAATAACACTTGGCGTAATTCACTTTCGCGAGTTTGCCTAAGCATAAAAGCACGCAAAGGCTTTTCTGCGGTGAGTAAAGCTTCTTCTAACCCTATGGTTTGCTGCTGAAAAGGCGTATATGCATTTTGGTAAATATCCTGCCAAACAGGTCGCATAATCAACATGGTGAGCATCAGTGAGATGCCAATTAAAATTTTATTCGGTGGGCTTTGTTGTAATCCCATAGCTTGGCGCAAAATTGCCAATACAATGATGATTCTGGTAAACGACGTTAAAACCATCAATAGCGCAGGCAATAAACTCAATACCGTCATTAGCAAAAGTATTTGCAATTTAACGCTATAGTCTTGCCCGTCGGCCGTATCTTTTAGAGAAAACAGCGTAAGTTCTTCTGCATTTAGCCAGCTTGGTAAAAACAACATGATCAACAATAGGCTAACTTTAAAAATTACGCGTTTATTCATTTGTTTATTGATCCTTTACGGTATCTGTTTGAGCAAATTTCAAACCATACTGCCCTTCAACCATTACCACTTCTGCTTTAGCAAAAAATACCCCATTCACTTTTACATCAAGCGCTTCACCGGCTACTTTGTCTAGCTTAAGCACATCGCCTTCTTTGGCTTGGCTAAGCTCGCCTAAAGTAATTTCAGTACTTGCTACTTCAAGAGTGACGAGTAGAGGAACATCTTGAAAAAATGACATATTTCCTTCGTTAGTTTTATTAGCAGATTTATCATCAAATCCATCAAAAGCATCAAGCTCTAAGCCCGCCAAGGCGCTATCAAGGTTCTCGTTCATAATTTAGTTACTCGTTGTATTGTTTGATAATTGTGTGATTTGAAATGCTAAGCCAGTCTCTTGCTCAACGACTTGGCCTTTAAATATTTGTTTATGGCCTAGGTTAAATAGTGCAGCTTCATTAAGTTCAATTGGTAATACACCGCCGGCCACACAAGCTTTTAATTGCTTTAAAGTGACTTTTTTCTTCGCCATTTCAATCTGACCTTGCACCGCAAACTGTGCCCACATATCAGTATTGAGAGTGTCACTATTTGCAGAATCTTGCTCGCTATCAGCTGCGCAAAAAAAGCTAATTGGCAGCCATAAAAACCAACTTATTACTTGGTTTTCTAATATAAACCGCACTTTAAAGGCTAAATATTGTAATGCTTCAGGTAAGGCATGAGACTTTTGTATCTCACCTAATAACGCTGAGCGTTCTCTAAATAATAAGCCTTGAATGCCCTGCACTTGGCGCTGTAGTAAACGACCACAAATACGGCTTTCTGTTGAGCTTAATTCGTTATTCACCTCATCAGAGACTTGCTCTGTGCTGTTCACATTATTAAATTGCCCACCTAAGCATAAATCAGCTGTTTTATATGCACTTTGATAATCAAGCGCTAAATAGGCCTCACCTTGAGTAGGGGCAAATAAAGGGCAGGCAAGAAATATCCTTGAGGATTCTTTAAACCAACTGCTAATAACCGAATGCGAACAAGGCGAAATTTCTACATCAAAACGGCTGTCGTTAAATAATTGGGCTAGCTCTAACTCCAAAGTTTTACGAATATTAACGTTTATATGCGCTGCTTTTTGTTGTGCTTGTTCATATGCTCTTTGCTCAAGCGTGAGTGCAAATGGCGTAATATGCTCAGAATCTTTCGCTTTAATTAACTTTGTTTTAGCGTTTAACGTTTTACTCATACCACTGTTTTTCCTGATTCATTTATATTCAGCTTATGTTCGTTTTTTTGCTTTTTTCAATTGGGCTTGTAGCTGTAAACGATTAACTATATCGCTGCGTAAGCGCTCATTTTTGCTTATCCACTCAACCCCTAAAAACATTAATTTTTCACTCACTGCACGGCGATACATCACCTTGCCTGCCAATCGATTAGTTTTATCAAACACCACAATAATTTTATTGGGGATCGTCTTTTCAGCAGGCACTAATAACCCCACACCGCCCACGCTAATATCTTTTGCCACACCATGGCATAGTGAAATATCAATAAAACAACGGCGTAATAACTGCACGCCTACTCCGCCAAGCTGAACTGACTCAGGCTCGTAATTATCTTTAAGGTTTAAGTTCCATCTTTTGTAACTTCGTTTAGTGTCTGGTTGGTTACTCATAATTCTCTTCAAGACGTAGCACGGGTTTGTTAGCCGTTGCCGCACCAGCCGCTTTTTTTATCGGATTGTTAATGTTGCTATCATCAAATAATTGGTTAAATTTATCCTGCGCATCTTTAGTTAAGATGAGCAGTTCAACACGTCTGTTTTCACTGGCTTTTTTATCTTCTTTATTAATTGGCCGATTTGATGAAAACGCATTTACTTGAAGCACCTGACTTGATGGCATTCCGCCCATGGTCATTATTTTTCTTGCTTGCTGCGCTCTATCGCCAGAAATGTCCCAATTACGAGAGCTGCCATCAACAAATAAGCTGGCATCGCTGTGCCCAGAAATAATGATTTTGTTATTAATGTCTTTAACTAATCCGCCAAGGTATAGAAACAGATCTTCAAAAAATGGAGTCATTTGCGACTTTGAGCGTTCAAACATTTGGTGGTGCTTGTCGTCTCTAATGATCACTCTGAGCCCCAAGGGCACTTCTTCAACTAGTAAGTTATTTTTTAGTAACTCTTCTTTACTGAGTTCATCAATACTTTCCAGTAATAAGCTCAGCTCAGATGAAGCTTCAAATTGGCTATCAATCGCTGAATTTAACTTCTCGCCTTGCCCTGCTTTAGGCTCAACGGTGCCATCGGGCACTTGTAATACTTCACTCATTCCAGGTTTTGGAGAGTCCGGAGGCGTAATTCCCGACTCTAAGTGCTTAATTACAGAAGGAGATCCCCCTAAATCAACGGGGAATGGGCTGTTTTGAGGATCAAAAATAGCGGGGCCACCATCAAAAATTGAGTGAGTTCGCATATAGTGTGCTATTTCTTCACGCTCAGATTCATTGGTGATTGCCATGATCCACATCACCATAAAAAACGCCATCATCGCCAAAGTAAAATCGGCAAAGGCAACCTTCCAAGCACCACCATGAGGCTTTTCGGTTGCTCTTCTACGAGAGCGTTTGATGACGATTTCTTGATTTTTGTTTTCCATCATTAAGCCGCCTTGTTAGTGATCCACTCTTCCATGGTGGTAAAGGTCGGTTTAATTTCTTCATTAATTAATTTTCGGCCTGAATCAGTCGCCACAATAGGCACATGCCCTTTAGCATGCGCCACTAACATGGCACGCACACATTCAAACATCGCCACTTGTTTTTTTACATACTGCTCCATCGCTGAGGCAAGGGGTGCAATTAAACAGTAACAAGCAAAAATACCAATAAAAGTACCCACCAACGCCGCTGCTACATGGTAGCCAATTTCACTTAAAGGTCCATCAAGATGCTGCATGGTAATAATAATGCCGCCAACCGCTGCTAAAATACCAAAACCTGGCATAGCTTCAGCTATATTAGCAAGTGAATGAGAAGGTTTAAGACGTTGCTCTTCAATGGTATAAATCTCTTGCTCTAACATGGCATCAAAGTCATGAGAGTTTATTTTTCCCATACTAAATAAACGTAAGTTATCGCAAATAAAAGTAACTAGCTGTGGGAACTCATACACTTTAGGGTAGGCAAGAAAAATAGAACTGGTTTCTGGGTTTTCAACATGCTCATCTAATCCTTTAATGCCTTTCACTCTGGCTAAGTCTAATAAAGAGTAAATAACGAGTAGTAAGTCATGGTACAGCTCAGACGTATCGGTTCCTTTACCACTAATAAATTGATACTTTAATTGCGATAGCATTTCTGTCAGTACATACTTTGAATTACCCACAATTAGCGCCCCTAAACCTGCGCCAAAAATAATTAAAAACTCGTATGGCTGCCACATAGTGGCAATGTTGCCGCCCGCAAACGCAAAACCACCTAATACTGTTGCAAGTACTACTATTAACCCTATAACTCTTTGCATTCTTTATTCCTTAGGTATTAGATTTTTTGAAGCGCTTGTGTAAGCGCTTCAAGTGCTTGTTTATGAAGTTGGCAAACACGTGCCTCGGTTAAATCGAGCGTTAACGCTATTTCTTTCATATTCATTTCGTGCATGTAATATAATTGCAAGAGCAGCTTTTCTCGGGTATTCAGTTTGCTCATCGCCACTTTTAGCATGGCTGCTGTCTCTTCTTTGTCGTGTGTATGTGCAGAGGTGAGCGCTAAATTAGGGTTAGCTTCCAATAGCGCTTCAAGGCTATCAAATGCTTCGGCTTGCTCACTGTAATGCAGTTGAATAAGCTCTTTATGGTTAATTCCTAACACCTCACACATTTCGGTGTCTGTTGCATCACGACCGAGCTTTTTTTGCAGTGAACGGCTCATATCACGAAGCTGATGAGACTGCTGCCTTAACTGTCGTGGGCGCCAATCAACACGCCTAAATTCATCTAACATAGCGCCACGAATACGCTTAAACGCAAATGCAGCAAACTTCTCATCTAAATCCCGACCATAGCGACGAATAGACGACAGCAGCGCAATAATGCCTATTTGATAAATATCATCATTATCGACAATAACGCCCACTTGAGTGCGCATGTGCGCAGCCGCTCGATTCACCAAAAAAGCGTACTGCGATAATAGTTGCGTCTCTTTTTGTGGCGTTAAGGTGACTGGTGGTTCTGTTATTAACTCGCCCCACTCTTCTTGCAGCATCATAGCGATGGCCTATTGAATGAAGACATTCGTAATAAGTACGTTATCCAATCGAACAGATACCGTATTCGCTAACACTAAATTAAACTGCTCTAGTAAGTTTTTTTGTACCGCATCTATATCTTTAAAAGCCGCTTTTGCTTGGCTATGACTCATATTGGCAAACTGTTTTACCAGTACATTTCTTACAAGCGGCTCCATCGCCTCTGTGCCTGTATTGTATACAGATGGTGAAGTAACAAGTACCAAGTCGAGTACTAAATAGCGGGCAATTGAGTCCTCTGATACGCTTATAATAAAGCGCTCCATTTCGTGGTATTCAACTTTTGTTATATCTGCTTGCGGACCTTCTTTTGATGAGTCACTGTCGTTAAAAAACTGTCCCGCAAAAAATGCAGCCGCAATAAGTGCAATTACAGTTAGGGCTATTATTATTTTTTTCACTTTTATCTCTCTTAATCCAAGGTAGTTATACTAATAAATCCAACCAATCTAATGGTGACTTAGGTGTGCGAGTGCTGTTGTCATCATCCATTGAAGGCATCTCGGTATGATTATTTGCAATGTCGCTATTGTCGCTTTGCTGTTGAGATTGCTGCTGTTTATCACTCAAATTAACATCCACTGTACTGTTTGAGTTTTGCGACAAAGACTGACGTAACTGCTCTAGAGTTTGCGCTATGGCATCTCTAACCTGCGCATTACTCGTAGTTAAACTGACTGAGGTTTTATCCCCTTCAATATTGATAGATATTTCAATACTGCCTAGGTTTGGAGGATCTAATCTAATTTGCGCACGCTGAAGTTGCTGGCCTATTTGCAGCTTTACCTTATCGCCAAGTACATGCAATAAACGCTGCCCCCATTCACTGGGAGCCTCTTTTAATTTCTCTTTTTGCCATTCAAAGCTCTCTGTCGTAGGTGCGGCAGATGAAAAAGCATTCACTAATGCTGATTTTTGATTGCTGCCTTCACGAGATTCAACGTTGAGAAGTTTCGATTGCGTGTTTTGTGTCAGTGCAGCAAGCTCGAGCTTACTGAGCCCAATACTCGGTTGTGCAGCTAGCTGCTCATTGGTTGGGCTACTTGATTGCGCGTGTCCATAAGTATTCAACACTACCGAAGGTTGATTTAATCGATTCAAAAGCGCTTGCGAATACAATGTTTGTGGTGCTTTGGCTAAATCGAGTGTATTTAATTCTTTATTAACGGGTGTATTCGCTGGCGCTACATTTATAGCTGCAGCAGGCACAGTTAAAACATCACTATGCACTGTCATATTTTGTACAGACGCAGTTTTAGCTGACTCTTGAGTTATAATGCCTTCTTCGTGCAGAGTCTCTAAAGGCTTACTCTTTAACTGCTCATCAATAACAAGTTGTGCTGGTGGTGTTTCCACTGCTGCAGTGCCGTTATCAAGATCAAGGTTACTATTTGAGTTGAGTAAATTTGTGACAGGCGCGTTTATTTTATTGCTATCAAGATTATAATTTGCAGTGTTTAAAAAGTACGGATTTATTATTTCTTGTGTTTCTGTAATGGCATCTTCTTGCGCTAGTTGTTCTGAACTTTCTTGAGGTTGTTCACCTTGCACATTTTGCTGTTTTGTTTGCTGTTGCTTTGAAGAAAGCGTAAACGGCTCAAGCTCGCTCTGTTGTTCTTGCGCATCTGCAGGTGTACTGCTCTTTAAGATGGTTGGTTTATTAGTGGCACTGCCAAAGTCAGTCTTTGTCGCCATAGTATTTGCTTGGATACTCACAGTGACTGTCCTTGTTGTACTTTTTTATACGCAATTAAACCTTCTTTATCTTCCTGGTGGCGCTGCATTTGTACTTTAATGGCCGCTTGTTTTTGGCTCACTAGGTCGATTAAGTCAACGTAACGTGCTTTTAAGTTATTTTGTTCAGCCTTCATTGAACTAAAGCAAGGCATATTTTGCAGCTCATTATAAAATGCAAGCAGCTGCTTATCGGCTGATTTAACCTCATACCAATTACTCTCATGGATAGCATCTTCCATGGTGCTAAGTAATTGTTCCATTTTTTGCGCTGCGTATTTTTGAGAGTGTTCCATTAGCAATACTAAATTCATTATAAGTTCATGTTTCATTTAGCAATAAACAAGCCAACTTTAAGCTACTGTTTTATAACAAAAAATAAAATAAAAACCCAAAAAGCGGAAGCGGAACTTCCACATCGGAAGGAAGTGATATTTTATTAATAATGAATTGAATAATTATTTAGGCAGTGGGGGGAGATATAAAAAAGCCGTGTTGAAAATGAAAAAACCAGCTATTGGTAGCTGGTTTAGATTTGTTTATTGTGTACCTAAGCCTTGCCACCCTTCTTGCAGGTTGGTCATCACTACACGGGTGGAGTCAATATAGCTCAAGTCATTTTTTATACTGGCTTGCAATAATGCTTGCCCACAATGCTGATAAAGGTTTTGCATGTTTTGCGCTACTTCACCGCCTTTTTCAAGATCTAATGAGGCCTCAAGCCCGCCTAAAATGCGCATTAGCTTTTCAATACTTTCGGCTTTTTTATCGTATCTTTTTTGTTTTATGTGGCCTGTGACTTTTTCAAGCTCATCTGAAAAACCATCAAATAACATCAATACTAATTTATGAATATCGGCACTGGCCGCTTTTGCATCTACTGATGTACTTTTATAGGCTGAAAAGCCATCATTTAAATCTAACATCTATGTTTAGCTCCCAAATTGACCCATTGTAGATTCTAATTGTGCAATAGTCTGTTGCATTTGTGTAAACTGCGACAAGTAGCGTTGGTACACTTGCTCCATAGACACTTCATGATCTTTTTGTTGCCTAACTACAATATCTAAACTAGATTGTAGTGTATTTTTTTTATCGGTCATCAAACCATAGCTTTTAGTATAGGGCTCTACTCGCGCTTCTAACTTGGCCATTAAGCCATTCTCACCCGTCAACATGCTAGTTAACTGCTCTGGATTGGTAGCCATGGCTTCTTCAAGCTTTTTACTATCTATTTTTAAGTTACCGCTACGATCAAACTCAATACCCACAGAGAACAGGGTTTTACCTTCAAATGTTCCTTGAAAGTCATTACGTAAAGAACGCGCGAGTCCTGCCGATAAGCTATCTCTTTTTAAAGACTCATTAGAGGTAATGCTCTTGGTTAAACCATTGAAGGCATTAATAAAATTTTGAATATTTTCTTTAGAGCTTTCTTGGTCTTGGCTAATCGATATATGAATTGGCTGATCGCCCAGCGGCTGCGCCTTCGTTAAATCAATCGTTACCCCATCAATAACCGTATCGAGTTTATTACTGCTTGAGGTGATTGTAAGTGCTGAATTAGTCCCAAGCTTGACAATCGCATCTTGCGCTAAGGTTAAATCTTGTTTGTTTGTTATGGCATTGGTGATATCACTACTATTGGCATCCGTACCTTCAGTAAAGCTTACCCCCACCTGATTAGCAACACCCGACTCAGCACTGGTTAAAGTTAAAAAGGTTTCTGTGCCAGAGCGCACAACAGAGGCTTTAACACCGCTATTATCAACATGTGAGTTGATGGCATTAACAACATCAGTTAGTGATGCATCGGCGCCAAGGCTTGCAAAGTCAACACTAAACGCACTGCCTGCCAAATCAATACTTAACTCACCATCAGTGGGTAGCGCTTTAGCCGGATCAAAACTCAATGCCACTTGGTGTGCTTGTGCTAATTGCTCCACAAATACATCATACTCACCACTGGCTGCCGTGCCATTAGCATTAACAGTTAACGACGAAGCGTCACTAGCTGTAACGGTATTAGCAAACAAACTACTGGTATCTTTTAAGTTCGCTTTTAAATCATCAAAAAAGCTTGATAAGTTACTTTTTAAACCGTCAAATGCTTTAATTTTATTGCTAAAATCACTACTTTTAGAATTTAAGAGCTGATCTTTTGAAGCTCGCTCAATTTGTGTATATTGACTGGCTAGTTGACCAGGATTAATTCCTAATGCAGCACTCATTTTTATTCTCCAAGCATTTTAGTTATAAGCAAAAAAATCTAAGATAAATATTTTTACTTATGACTATAAACAATAATAGCTACACCTTAGGTGTAGCTATACATACTTAATTGATTAATCACTATTAACGAAGTAATGAGCCAATCATTTGTGTTGTGCTGTTAGCTGTGCTCAGTACAGAAATACCTGAATTCATAAGTAACTGTTGCTTAGTCATGTTAGATGTTTCTGCTGCGAAGTCAGCATCCATTAATGTGCCAGCTGCTGCTTGAGTGTTTTCTTTCATGTTGGTTACGTTATTCATAGTGTGCTCAAGACGATTCATTGATGCACCCATCGCAGAACGAGCTGAACCAATTGATTCAATAAGCGTATCAATATTCGCAATTCCAGCTAAAGAATCAGCTTGAGTGCTTAAATCAGCTATAGAGTTTTGTGCGCCAGTGACCGTATTAACTGCTGTATGAAGTGCCTGTACTTCTGCGCCTACACCTACGCTTAGGACTTCATCAGTTGATGAGCCAACCTGAAAAGTTACAGCAGTAGCAGTATCAGAGAACTTACCTAGACCTGATGCAGAAACAGCTCTTGTTCCTGCAGCGGCAGCGACATCAGCACCTACCGTTTGTGCAAGTAACTTTGTGCCACCATAATTAGTATTTTGTAAAATGCTTGCAAACTCATCTTCTAAAGCAATAAACTCAGCGTTAAGTGCTTCATTTTCTTTTGTGCCATTTGTACCATTGGCACCTTGGGTAGCGAGCTCTTTCATGCGATAAGCGATGTTAGTCATTTCATCAAACGCGCCTTCGGCTGTTTGCATCATCGACATTGCATTGTTTGAGTTATAAAGTGCGGCATCTTGGCCACGTACTTGTGCGTTTAGACGTGAAGCGATTTGTAGACCAGCCGCATCATCTTTTGCAGAGTTAATTTTAAAACCAGAACCTAAACGCTCAAGCGCTGTAGATAAATCGTTGTTGCTACGACCAAGTTGGTTTTGGATTGACATTGAAGCCATGTTTGATTGAATTGATAAAGCCATGTTTATTTCCTCTTTGAATGAATAGCTAAAGTAATTAGTGAACCTAAATCACCTTCTAATAACTAAGAGCGACCATATTTTTAATTACCTAAACTTTTTTCTAATTATTTTTATATTTTTTTAAGCAATGTGTTCAAAGCGGGTAAAATAGGCATTTTCGTTGGCTAAAAGCAGATAAGCGGAATCGCAGAAATAAAAAACGATGCAGCAATACTAAATTGCTGCATTAAAAAATTAGGTGAGTGAGTATTGCACCATATTACGAGTAATGTTTGCTTGCGACATAATCGCAGCCACACTATTTACACTTGGGTTTTGCATGTGCTGTTTAACCCCTAGACTTAAAGCAAGTAGTTCATCAGTGTTAGCTAATGAACTAGCAGAGTCAAGCTGCTCTAGTTGGCTTTGTAATTGTTGTTTTTGTGCCTGAATTTTTATTAAATTCGCTTTTAAATGGCGCTGCGCAGTTTGGATTTGCTCTCGGTGCTGAGCAATAGTGGCATTTTTATCGGCTATTTTAGCAAGTTCATTCAGAGGGTTATCTAAATCATTGAGCTGCAAAGAAATCGGGTTTCCTGCAGCAATTCGTACACCTTGACCACTCATCACCCAAGGCTCTAAAAGTGGAGCCGCATTATCTTTTTGCGCACTAAAAAGCAGACGGTTTTCACGATTAAGCTCAACATTTATATGATGTGGTGCAAACGCATTTTGAATGGCAGTTAAATTGGTTTTTTCATCTTGATAGGCTGGTATCTTTAAGCTTAATGATTTGCCCGAGCGACCCATCACTAACTGGATATTTTCTTCATGTGGACGTGCGCTAAGCAGGTCTATATTTGCATTAAGCTGTTTGCTAATAGCGCGATTTGGATCCGTTATTTTCAGCTGAGTATCAAGTCCTGAGCCTTTTTTATTTGCTGTGTTTTGTAATGACGCTATTTGCACTTTAATTTGCTGTTGTTGCATGGGTTGTGGCTGAGTGTTAGCAGCTTGGGTATTTAATTGTTGTGCTAATTTTTCAAGCCCCATATACAAATTACGAATAGTGCTTTCGCTTTGTTCGGCTTTTGCTAGCGCTTGACTCAGTGCCCCGCGCTGCGCCCAGCCAGTCAGTACTTTAACTTGGTCCTCTCTGGCAACAATTTTGTTTTTCCACAAATTGTTAGCAGAATCCTTTGTTGATGTAACGAGTGCATCCGATTTATTGGTATTAACCAAGTCAATTGCTTGCGCTTTTTCGCTACTTTTAACCAGCATAGTTAGTTCCTGAAAGTATTATAATTTTAAATGTATGAAAACAATGAAAGTTTACTTACTGTCGAGTAAACCTGCATCGAGGATTCATACGCCGCCATAGATTCATTCATCGAAATAAACGCTTCTGGATAATCTACAGCACTTAAATCGTCCTGCAAATTAACCGTAAATGTGGTGATATCTAGATTACTCGTTGTAATCGAATCAAGCGAAGCCATAGTAGAGCCTATGGTGGTCACTTGGCTACTAATAGTACCTAAAAAGTCAGCTAATTTATCTATCATCACCCGTGATTGATTGCCAACACCACCTGCTGGCGGATTATTTACATCAACAAGATAGTCTTGCATGGCATTTAAAAAACCGGCACCAGGATCTAAATCATTACCTACGATATTGTTTTTTACACTTGAGTCGTCAGATACAGCGACTTCTCGGACAATATCGTCACCGGCATAAACATAATTACCCGTCGCATCAATTTGAAACGGTTTTTCATCGGTTTTACTACCCGAAAAATAATATTGTCCATCGCTGTCGGTTGCATTTAGTAAATCAACAATTGCCGGAAAAGCCACACTCATTTCTTGGCCGAGTGCTTTAATTTCTGCCTCGCCCATTGAACCATCAGCTGCGGTGGTAATTAAACTTTGCAATGAATATATTTGGTTAACAATACCGGTTAGCTGTACTTCTTGTTGACCTAATGAAAAGTTAACTGCATCCATATTGGTTTTGTATTGCTCTAACGATTTTATTTCTGAACCTAGGTTCATGATCATTACAGTGCCAAGCGGATCATCTGAGGGCTTGAGAATACGCTTATTGGTTGCTAACTGAATTGATTTTTCGTTAAAGTTTTCAGTATTACTTTGAATGTTTTTGATTGAATTTAAATGAAACTGATGACTACTAACTCGCATAACATTGCCCTTTTAAAACATTTGCAGTAAAGATTTAAACATTTGATCTGCTGTGCTGATCACTTTGGCATTGGCACTGTACATTTGTTGAAAATGCATTAAGTTTGCCGCCTCTTCATCAAGGTTCACCCCGCTGTAGCTATCGCGCGCAGCAATGGCGTTTTCACTTAAATTAGTAGCGGTGGTAATGCTATTTAAGTTTTGCTTACTAGTAATAGCAAGATCTCCTACTAATAACGTAAACTTATCGCCTTTTCCTGCCATTGAAGCAACAATATTAGCAATATTAGAGTTATCACCAGGTCCTGAGGTACTACTGTCTTTAAAACCAAGTTTATCAGTGGTGATCGCAGGGTTAATCTCAATCGTCCCTAATGGGTTTAATGGATTGTATGTAAACAGTGCTTCACCGGGGTCGTTATTTAAATCAAAACCACTTTGTAATGCATCATTCATATCATCGGCAAGGTCGGCAACTAAGCTATTTAAGGTTGCAAGGGTTGGTTTTATTACATCGTTATCAACGCTTATTAAGCCACCAAATTGACCACCAACGTTTTTATCAAGGGTGAATTCTTGACCAATAAAGTTACTCGTTACTGTTGTTCCATTTACTGAGATTGATGCCGCTTTACTCCCTACCACCAGCGGGGCACCACTTAAGGTACTAATATCAATAAAGCCATTATCTCGCTCAACAATAGACACGCCAATATGCCCTGATAACTGGTTTACTAGGCGTTCTCGATTATCTTTTAACTCTGCGGTTGATTGCTTGTTTGCTGTTGCTAATCCAATGCTACTGTTAATTTCGGCTATTTGCTTAGTAATAGAAGACACATTAAGCGCCACATTACTCATTTGTGCATTTAACTTTGTTGCTTGTCCTGCCAAAGCGCCATTAATTTGCGCAATATCTTGCATAAAGCCCTCTGCAGAGGATAAAAATTGTTGCCTGAAAGCCTGTGAATCAGGCTTGGTTGCTGCAGCATTGAGTGCATCTGTTAGGCTTGCAAGGGAGTTATTTAAGTTTAACGAGTCGGTACCAATGATTTGCTCAATAAAACCTAGATATGACTGTTTGTTTTCATAATAAGTGGTATCAGAATTAGTGCGCCAAATATCGTCATTTAAAAAGGCGTCAACAACCCGATCAACAGACGCCACCTCAACCCCGCCTAAATATACATTAGAGGTTTTAAATTGAGCTTGCTGACGCGAATAACCCTCAACGGCTGCATTCGCGACATTTTGCCCTGACACAGTCAGTGCAATATTTGCAGCATTGAGGCCGCTTAACGCGTTATTTAACATAGACATAATTAACTACCTAATCGTATTAGCATTCAATGGCTGAACAAATGCCGATCCCGCATAAATATCATAGCTTTGGGTTGGCTCAACGCTTTCAGCACCTTTATGTTGATCATTAGCGACCAAGCTTTGGCTATTCTTAAATGTATTTTCTATGGGGGCAATTTTCTCATCAAACTGCTTAACAATCGCTTCGGCTAAACCCAGTTGATGAGTTGACGCTAAATGCTGCGCGGTTTGAGCATTATGCATATCTCTAAATTGCGCTTGCTCGTTACTATTAAAAAAACCATTGTCACCGGCCATAGTTTTGGTGGTGCTATCCATACTTTTTAATACCAGCTGTAAAAAAATAGCTTCAAACTGCTCTGCCGCCTGTTTAACGCCTGCCTCACTGTTGCCAGTAATGTTTTCAAGATGGGTCGGGTCAATCGCTAATGACTGAGATAATTGGGTTGATGACTCTATTTTCATGGCTATTTCCTTTAAATAACTAATAGCTCGGCTTCTAGAGCCCCAGCATTATCAAGTGCAATTAATATCGACATAAGCTCGGCTGGCGTTGCGCCAAGTGCATTTACCGCTTTTACAATTTCATCTAATGAGGTGCCTTCAGGCCACAACAGCATATTTTTTTGTTGTTGATCTACTGTGATATCACTTGATTGCGTGGTCGTAGTTTGGCCATTTGAAAACGGCCCTGGTTGCGACACTTGCTCTTGTTCACTTATGGTAATGGTTAAATTGCCATGGTTAACCGCAGCCTGATTAACTCGCACTGTATTGTTCATTACGACAGTACCTGTGCGGCTATTAAATACAATTTTTGGGCGCTCAGAACCTTGCTCTACAGTAATATCTTGTAGCATCGACATAAACGTGTTGCGACTATTGGCATCGCTTGGCGCACTAACCACTAAGCGCGCCCAGTTTTCAGCAGTAGCTACATCAGGCCCAAATACTTTATTGATAGCACGTACAACATTGCGGGCAGTTTGATAATTTGGATCTTTTAAATTAAGAATTACATCACTTTGACTTTCATACATAGCCATAACACTGCGCTCAATAATTGCACCATTAGGAATAAGCCCTGAAGTAGGCACATTAACAGTCACCGAGGAGCCACTTTTACCGCTAGCATTAATGCCGCCCACCACTAAATTACCTTGTGCTAGCGCATACACTTTGCCATCAACCCCTTTTAACGGGGTCAACATTAAGCTGCCACCATGTAAGCTTTTTGCATCGCCTAATGAGTTCACAGTTACATCAATCGCTTGACCTGGGCTTCCCATTGGCGGTAACGTAGCATGGACAGCAACAGCCGCTATATTTTTTGATTTTGGTAATCGCTCTTCATCTACAGAGACACCAAATTGCTTTAGCATATTACTTAGCGATTGGCCGGCAAATTTTACTTGGGCTTTATCACCCGACCCCGGCAAGCCCACTACTAAACCGTAACCCACGAGTTGGTTTTCTCGCACACCTAGCACATCAACAATATCTAATAATGGACGTGCTTTGGCGGTCACAGTTGCAGGCGCTAATAGGCTAAAAAAGCACACTAGCATTAATAGTAAATATTTCATTAAAACCTCAGTAATCCCTTAGAACGGGTTTAAGAATCGGGTAAATAAAGTGGTAAACCAACCTGGGCGATTCGCATCAGCCAATGTGCCTTTGCCGGTATAGCTTATTTGCGCTTCAGCAATACGAAGCGACGAAACACGGTTACTTACATCAATATCGCCAGGGCGAACTAGCCCTTCAATTTCAATGTATTCATCGCCTTGATTAAGTTTAATTTGCTTACGCCCTTTAATAACCAGCGACCCATTAGATAAAACATGATTAACCCGCACGGTAATAGCGCCACTGAGGAAGTTTTGTTGGCTGGCGCTGCTTTCACCGTCAAACTTGGCACTCGAGCCTATACCCAAATTAAAATCAGCTACATTGAGTGCACCAGCAACTGGCACTGAAACATCCAAGTCGGTACTTTTATCTAAACTCGAATCGGCACTTTTACTTGATTGCGTGCGCTCGTTAAGCACCACAGTTAAAATATCGCCAACTCGGTAAGCACGTTTATCTGCATACAAAGAAAACATATAGTTATCTTGAAATAAGCTACCATCTTGCTGATTCAAACCCTGTGCATAGGCATCTTGGCTTATTTCATAGTCTTGAACTGATTTTTGAGTGGTGTTTTGCGGACATTTAACTTCCCCATACACCACTTCGCATTCCACCATTTGGGTTTTTGACGGGGTATTGCTACAACCAGCAACACCTAAAAGCAGCAAAAATAATGTTAACCTATTCATCATAATCATACGTTTTGGTTTATAAAGCGCAGCATTTCATCTGCCGCAGAGACCACTTTAGCGTTCATCTCGTAAGCGCGCTGTACGGCAATCATGCTTACCATTTCATCAACAACGCTCACGTTTGAGCCTTCAATAGTAAATTGTTGTAAGCCACCAAAAGCATCTTCACCGGGGATCCCCTCAACAGGTTCACCCGATGCTGCTGTTTCGCGGTACAAATTACCACCTAAGCTTTGTAAGCCTGCAGGATTTGCAAAGTTAACTGTTAACATTTGACCTAACTCAACCGCTTGCGCATCTTTACCCACTACCGCAGTAACGGTGCCGTCGGTGCCAATACTCACTTTAGTGGTGCCCTCTGGTAGCGCAATATTTTGTGCCAATGGTAAGCCGTTGCTGTTTACCAGTAATGACTCGGAGTTAAGCTGAAACTGACCGTTACGGGTAAATAATAACTCGCCGTCAGGGCTTTCAATTTGAAAAAAGCCTTGCCCTGCAATGGCCACATCTAACTGATTGCTGGTTGTTTCAAAGCTACCTTCGGTAAATTGCTTTTGCGTACCGTTAATACGAACACCGGTTCCCACCTGAATCCCAGATGGCAGCTGATTAAGCTCATCTACTTGCGCGCCAGGCTGTTTTTGTACTTGGTAAAATAAATCTTCAAATACCGCTCTGTCTTTTTTAAAACCGGCAGTGCTTACGTTCGCTAGGTTATTCGATATTGTTGTCATTCTTAAATCTTGCGCTGCAAGACCGGTTTTACTCACCCATAATGCTGAATTCATGTTTGGCTTCCTATTTACCCACGTCCACTGATAAGCTTATTGCCGCTGGTCGCTAATTCGTCAGCAGACTTCATCATTTTTACGTTCATTTCAAATTGGCGGCTAATATTCATTGTTTTGATCATTTCAGCCACCGCATTCACATTAGAACCTTCTAAAGCACCGGTTCTTACTGTAATTGTTTCGTCGGCTTCAAGCGGCTGTAAATCGTTAGCTCTGAGTAAGCCATCAGCACCTTTAATTAAGTTTGCATCGGTACTGGCTAATTTAATTTGCGCATCTTCTGCAATTACACCGCCGCCAATGGGGGTTAGGTTGATCATGCCGTTTGAGCCAATTTCAATATCACCAAACTCAGGAAGTTGAATATCGCCACCGTCACCTTGCACACGTCGGCCATTAACAGTAATAAAGCCATCGGCATCAACCACTAAATTACCCGCGCGGGTATAAGCCGGTTCGCCATTGTCATCCATCACCTCTAAATAACCGCCGTTGCTCAGTGCTAAATCAAGATTACGGCCAGTGTCCATGATTGGGCCTGACGATAAGTCAGTAGTTACTGGTGTTAGTTGCGCGTGGTAACGAGTACGAAAGCCCTCGCCTTGTACCATCATTGATTGCGCTTGCTCTAAGTCGGCCTTAAAACCTACGGTGCTAACATTTGCTAAGTTATTTGCAGCAACGCGTAAGGCGGTATTATTAAGTTCAGCACCCGAAACGGCGGTATAAATTAACTTTTCCACGCTCAGCTTCCTTAGGTGTTACTAAATAAAATTTGCATCATTTCATCAGCACTGCTGATGGTTTTAGCATTGGCTTGGTAATTTTGTTGAAATGACATTAAGCCAACCAGCTGTTCACTAATATCAACATTTGAGCCCATAAATGAACCCGACAGTAATTTACCCAGTGAGCCACTTTCAGGCTCGCCATAAAGTGCAGAGCCTGACTCTTCAGTTTGATACCACACGGTATTACTGCCTTGCTCTAAACCATCAACGTTCGCAAACGAGGCAAGTACAACTTGGCCTTGTAATTTAGATTCACCGTTAGTAAATGTTGCAAATACACGGCCGTCGTCTTCAACCTTCACACCAGAAAACGCCCCTGAGGTATAGCCGTTGGCATCGTTTTCGTTAACACTGAAACTTGAACCAAACTGCGTTGTACCATCGAATTTAAGCGCGATATTTAATGCTGCTGCGCCACTGGTTATTTCTGCATTACCTGGCGTTGAAGTAATAGGTACCTCTAAATCAACCGCCGTTAAGTCGCCTGAAAACGGCACCATTTGGCCATCGGTATCAAAGTTAAGTGTAATGGTACCGGCGTTAATTGAACCACCCGCACCATCATCAATAGCTTGAGTACCTGTCGTCGCACCAAGCGCTGAAAGCTGAGCTTGAGTAAGGGGTTTACCATCTAAGAAAAACATCGCTTGCCATTCGTTGCTACCCGTATGGTTAAAATACTGGGTCATTACATGGCTGTTACCTAAGGAGTCGAATACTTCGGTAGATTGAGAAAAGTTATATTGGCTACCATCTTTAGGATCAAATACCGCTGGAGCTGTAGGATAAGCAATCACGTCGCTAGAAGAACTTAAGTTACCGTTAAAGTTAATATTGGTACTGGCTTGTGCTTCTATGTTTGAGGCTTCAATTTTTAAATCGGTTAATACACCCGGTACAATTGTCGGATCACCACCATCAACCTGAGACACGCCAAAACCTTGCAGTTTGCCGCCGTTGGCATTAACAATATTTAAGTCGTTATCTAACTGAAACTGGCCTGCTTGGGTGTAAGCCGTACGGCCGTTTTCTGATATGGCAAAAAAACCTTGGCCATCAATAGCAATATCCAGCGCATTACCGGTGCGCACAATTTCACCACCGGTGACAAAATCTTCTTTAACATTGGCAACTTTAACGCCGCCGCGTTGACTGCCGTTATAAACCGCGGCAAATTCTGCGGTGTTATTTTTATAACCAGCAGTACCCGAGTTAGCAATATTATTACTGGTTACTTCTAATCCTGTTTGGGTACTTTTAAGACCACTTAATCCTATATTGAACATAGACATATTATTTATTCCTCTTATTTATGCCACTTGATTAATTTCAGTGATACCAAAATTACCCAAACCATCGACTTGTAATAAAATATCTTCTAACGATTTACCTACAGAAACACGCTCAACCTCACCACTTAGCCAAGTATCAAGCTGCTTTGGTACCTCTTCAGTAGTGGCATACGCTCTCACTGCATACGCACCGGCTTCTTGGTTTTCAAATTCAAAACGCAATGAACCGACTCCAGAATAAGGCAGTTGTTTTTCTTCAACTAATTCACCATCTTGGTTATAAAGTTGCACAGTGACAGAGTCTGCCGCTTCCCCTAAATTAACCATGCCAGAGACACTGCCATCTTGTTCAAGAGCAATACTGCTTGCTTGTACATCAACCGTTTGGCCAACCATATTAGTGGCTTCAAGCACCGCTAAGCTGCTCACATAATCCAAACCATCGGCGGTGTTTTGGCGAATGCTTTGTAACGACTCAACATTAGAAAACTCCGCAAGCTGGCTCACATATTGAGTGCCGTCCATAGGTTGTAATGGATTTTGATTACTAATTTGCGCAACAAGTAACTCTAAAAACATGGTCGACATTTCATCTGCTGAGCTATTACCGGCAATATTCGTAGTGTTTTTTGCCCCGTCGGCTGCGCTTGGAACGGCTGAATTAACTTGCATAAAATTATTGTCCTAACTTAAGAATGCTTTGCTGCATGCTATTTACACGCCCCATAACTTCAACAGATGTTTGGTAGCTACGACTTGCAGACATCATGTCGGCCATTTCTTCAAGTGCATTTACGTTGGAGTAAAATACATAACCATCGTTGTTAGCAATTGGATTATTTGGCTCGTAGCGCTGCTCTACCGCACGATTTGACTCAGTGATCCCTAATACATCAACCGAGGCTGAAATTGATTGGCTGTCTTGTGTTTGTTTGTACAAAGCAGAAAATACTGGTTTAAGTGCCTTGTAAGCGTCGGCTTCTGAACCGGCTGCGGTATCGGCATTGGCTAGGTTAGATGCAATGGTATCGAGGCGAATAACTTGAGCGCGCATGGCGCTGCCGCTAGCGTCATAAATTGAATTAAAAGACATTATGATTTCCCTGAAATAACTTTATGTAAGCCATTTATTTTCATATTTAAGAAGGTCAAACTGGTTTGAAAATCCATACTGTTGCTGGCAAATTTTGCTTGCTCAATATTTAACTCAACAGTGTTGCCATCACTTGATGGTTGATAAGGAACGCGATATTTAAGTTCATCCGTTTGTACACCAGCAAAATCAACATCTCTGTTTTGCGAAAAACTGGATGAAACACTTTGCATAATTTGACGGTAATCTACATCTCGAGATTTAAACCCAGGCGTGTCAACATTAGCCAAGTTACTGGCAATGACTTCTGCTCTGTCTAACCTTAATTTCATTGAAAAAGGGTGAACACCTAACGCTTTATCAAATAGTTCCATTGTTGCCTCTAATTTTTGTTTCTTGTATGCTTTCGCGCTTCGCATACACTTTCTACCTTGTGTATAACAACCTTTATGCCAACTTTTAAAAGTATATTTTTTCAATGACTTACATAAAAAAAGAGCAAAAAACAGCCCAACACACGGAAGCTAAACTTCCCCAAGGGAAGCGTTGGCTTTTCCGCTTACTTTTAACTATTGGACTTCTGCCAGCTCATGCTATGGCCATCCCCATTAATTTTGATAAAGAAATTCGGCAGTTTTTGCACAGTGAAATTAAGAGCTATTTGCGCTCAGTTAATTCGCAAAGTCAGCGACAAGATATAGAATTATTTATTCCTAAAGGCAGCGAAAATTTAAGCTGTGATGAATTGCAAATCACTCGCTCACAAAATCACACGCCACCTGCAGGCAGGGTGAGTATTTCTGTATCTTGCCCATCGCCTGCTTGGCGTTTTAGAGCCAGTGCCAAAGTAAGTGTGTGGATAAACCTAGTAGCTGCCAAGCACACTTTAAACCGAGGTAAAGTGCTTAATAAGCAAGACTTAGAATATAAAGGCGTGGATTTAGGTAAGCACCGCCACCAAGGCGAAACAAGTATTGACCAGCTAGTTGGACTCACCGTTAAACGCGAAATTGATAAAGGCACAGTGATCTCCAACCGATACCTAGAAAAGCAGTATTTAATCAATAAAAATGAGCATATTTCACTACAAATAACGACCGCAACTTTCTCAGCCAATGTTAAAGCCATCGCTCTTGAAGATGGCCAGCTTGGTGAGGTTATTAATGTAAAAAATTTATCATCAAAAAAAGTAGTTCAGGGAAGAGTAATTGCGCAAGGTGTGGCAGAAGCCGCGTTTTAAAAAATGTCGAAATAAAAGTTAAGTAATGCTTGTACTTGGTCGCTGATATAAACTAAGCAATATAAATTCGATAAACGAATTAGGTAACAAACAATGAATATAAGCGCAATAACAACCACTGCGGTTGAACAAAGCCAAAAAACAAACCAGCGTTCATCACTGGATGCAAAACCAGAGCAACAACCTGTAGCGGCTAAACAAGAGCAAGTAAATTCAGTGAGTGCATTAAGTAAATCAATAGACTCAACATTTCAAGATTTAGCTGCAAAGCCAGACGTTGATATGGATAAAGTAGCCCAAATGAAAGCGGCAATTGCCAGTGGTGAATTTAAAATTAATATTGATGAAACCGTTAACGCTATGGTTGAACTTCATAAAAAATGAAAACTGTAAAAGAGTATATTGTAAGTCTGCAACAAGACATTACTAAGCTAGACGCTTTAATTGAATTACTTGAAACGCAATACGAATTGCTAAGCCAACGTAATGTGCAGCTAGAAACACATAATAAAAAAATGCTCGGCTTTTTAGAAAGCTTAAATGAATCGCACAACCAGCGCGATGGCTTTTTGGTGAGTTTAGGCTTGCAAGGTGGCAAAGAAGGTTTAGCACAATTAACCGCGCTTCTACCTGTTGATATAAACACCCTTACTACTAAGCTATTGCATCAGCTTGAGCTAAAAACTAAAACCTGCAAAATAATGAATGAACGCTCAGGGCAATTACTTTCAAGCCAACGTCGGTTATTACAGCGCTTAACTGGCGGTGAAAACAAACAAGCTTACCCAGAAATGCCTTTATAAATACGTTACATAAAGGCATTTTCTTGTTTAGTCACTTTGCGCTATATTTTCACTTTACTCCTATTATTACCTTTAAAACCCTATCTTGAGTCCAAAAATAGTTGTTTCGCTAAAACTTAGTATTATTAGCTTTTGTGCAACTTTGCGGCTAATTGTATTTATAATAAGCAAATAGCGGCTAACGTCACCTTTATTAGACTAAAGAATGATTGCTGCTGAATCTGCTGATTTTATGACCTTTTCGCTATTCTGCATGACAAGATCACACTGTAAAAACAAAACAATAAACCACTGAATTTAAAGACCTTTTAAATTTAACAAGCCAGTTACAACACATCCCTTTGCTATTTTTGTTAACACTTACAAAGCGTTAAACTGGGCTATGCACGACCTTTTGCCTAATTACAATCTGTAGCAAGCTGTTTTACCCTGCGCACTCAACGTTCATTTGCTTTGTAAAAGCTGTATTTTTATTTTGAGTTAGCAACTAAGTTGCAGGAGAAGTCATGACCACCAAGCCGCTAGATGATAATTCATCTGATGCTATATCAGGAGCGGATACTCAAACCGTGTCCGATAGCTATGAAAATCTTCATAAGCCAAGCTCTGAGTTTGAAAGCCGCGACGCTTACCTAGAGCACGAGCTGCAAATTATGCAGCCAAAACGCTGGCGTCCAAATTTACCGTTTAGAGATTATCGCTTTGAATTTGAAGACACCATTCCAGCGATGGCCGCAACTATAGGTAAAGTTGTGATGGTTGCAGCCATTGCTGCCACGTTTGCAGGCCCTTTAGGCTTAAGTGATGACTTTGTACTTGAAAACGTACGCTACGAACTTTTAATTGTTTCGTTATTTATTTTACTATTTTCTGGCTTTATTTTACCGACCGCTAACTTAGCGGGTACTCATGGCCCACTCATTCCATTAATTCCTATTGTGGTTGCCGCAGGCGGACACCCTATGGCCTTTGGTTTGCTCATAGGAGCCTTTGGATTGATATTAGCATTTAGTAAAGGCGGCAGTCTCATGGCCAAGCTCACCAGTAAAGGAGTGTGTGGTGGCTTACTTCTTTATTTAGGCTTTGTGGGTACCATTTCACAAGTTAAAAAGCTGTTTGCATGGGCTGAAGAAATTCAAATGACCCATATTGCCTTTATTGTAATCTTAGCCACAATTTTACTTTATGCTTTATTGGAGCATTACAAAAAACGCTGGTTAGCCGTGCCACTGAGCTGTTTAATTGGTGGTTTTACTGCTTTTGCATTGGGTGCACCGTTTGAGTTTCATACTGCACCGGGCTTACCAAACATGAACCCTATGTACTGGTGGGGCGAAAACACCGGCTGGATGCTTGGCTTACCAACAGCAGAAAGCTTTGTAGTTGTACTTCCTTTTGCAGTTTTAGCAGTTGCTATGTGGTCGCCTGACTTTTTAGGCCATCAAGTATTTCAAAAAATTAGTTACCCAGAGCGTACTGAAAAAGTACAAATGAATATTGACGATACCATGCTTAGCGCATCAACAAGACAAACCTTTGGCTCGCTATTAGGCGGTGCTAACTTTGCGTCATCTTGGGGCACTTACATTGTTCCTGCAGCTATTGCAAAACGCCCTATTCCTGCAGGCGCAATTTTAACTGCGTTATTTTGTATTATCGCGGGTGTTTGGGGCTATCCAATGGACTTAGCTATTTGGCAGCCAGTATTGTGTGTTGCATTAATTGTAGGGGTGTTTATTCCACTACTTGAAGCGGGTATGGAAATGACCCGTGAAGGTAAAACCACCCAATCAGCCGCCATTGTGGTGTTTGCATCAAGCCTAGTAAACCCTGCATTTGGTTGGTCACTAACTATGCTACTTGATAACTTGGGCCTTATTGGCTGTAAAGAAAGAAGTGCTGATTTATCGCGAATGAGTCGCTGGGTCATCCCACTTATAATGTTTGTATTATTAACCGGTGTAATGGCACTGGTAGGTATGCTACCAGGCATTCCTGCGCTAATGCCAAGCTTTAGACATTAATTCCTTTATTAAACAGCAAAGCGAGCTTTAATAGCTCGCTTTTTTATTGTACTTATAAAAAACCAGCACAGTGTACTTGCAATAATCCCCCTTGAAGTAACAGCCCTGAAGTAACAGTCCCTGAAATAATTACAAGCCACCCTGCAGAATTTTTATAAAACTCGCCACCAGCTAAAAAACCTTATGTATCAAAAAAACCATAACCAGTTGATATATAAATGAAATTAAACATTTCACTTTCTGGTATAGGCTTTGCACCTATATAAGTGAACGTTAAAAATCATTTTATTAGTAACGCTTTTAAAATGAAAAATCATCACTCTTAATAAGGAGCTAATTATGAATAGCGATCGTATCGAAGGAAACTGGAAAGAACTTAAAGGTAAAGCGCAACAAAAATGGGGCGATCTTACCAACGATGATTTAGATAAAATTGAGGGTAGCCGTACCGAGCTTGTTGGTAAAATTCAGCAAAAATACGGTAAATCCAAAGATGAAGCCGAGAGCGAAGTAAATGACTTTGAGAAAGGTCATTAATATAAAGCGTGTTAACAGCTTTACTTGCTAATAAAAAACCGCCAATTGGCGGTTTTTTGTTATCTCAAGCTTAACTATTTTGCCAGCGCTAACTTCACTGCTGCCTCGGCATGTATTTTGGTGGTATCGTAAAGCGGAACCTGCGTATGTTGTGGCTTTACCAACAAGGCGATTTCAGTACAACCTAAAATGATGGCCTGCGCGCCTTGCTCAAATAATCGCTCTATAATACGCACATAATCGGCTCGCGAATCGTCATCAATAATCCCTTGGCATAACTGCGAATAAATAACCTCGTGCACACGCTTTCGCTCATTAGGCTCAGGTATTAATACCTCAATGTTATGCTTATCGGTTAAACGCTCTTTGTAAAAGTTTTGCTCCATTGTAAATTGCGTGCCCAATAACCCTACTCGCGTAATGCCATCGTGCTTTAATTGCTCGGCGGTGGCATCGGCGATGTGCAAAATAGGAATGGTAATATTACTGGCAATCTCATCGGCCACTTTATGCATAGTGTTGGTACAAATAAGTAAAAAGTCGGCACCACCACCCTCTACAGATTTAGCTGCCTTGGTGAGTAACTTAGCTGTTTGATGCCAATCGCCTTGATGCTGTAGTGCTTCAATTTTTGCAAAATCGACGCTCACCATACAAATTTTAGCACTATGTAGTCCACCCAATGAGTTTTTAACGCCTTCGTTTAAAGCTTTGTAATAGCTGGCTGTTGACTCCCAACTCATGCCTCCTAACATACCGATTGTTTTCATAGCTAGTTCCCTCTCTCGATCGCAGTTTACGTTTCACAGTAAGTTAAAAATAACAGCTCTTCACTAGAAACTTAATTAGCTTTATTAACTGCACTGATCACAGCGTCAGACAATAACAACTTTTCGTCTTTATATACTTCAAGCCAACCTGGTGGTGAGGTATCACAACCAATTACCGTTACTTGCAATACGTAACTATAACGTCCGTTTTTAAACGTATAGTGATGATTGCCGCCACTACCTTCAAAGGTAATATCACCATTAATTAAAACGATATCAGGCTTATCGCTTGGGCTTTTATCAATGCTCCACGACGCATAACGGAAGTTTCCATCGCCTAAATCATCAACACGAACTCGGTATTTTGCTGTGTCCCAATCAAGTATTGGTTTTTGAAAGGTTTTAATACTTGAATGGAGTGATTGTTTATTTTGAGCGATTAACTTTTCTGCATGTGCTTGCTCAGTGCTATTTTGTGTATTCACAGCAATAACTTTGCCGTCTGTGTCTACCCACATTACGCCGTTATTGAGCATAATGCCGCGCCAACCTACGCTATCCCAATCGGTATTAATATTAGAGCTACCAATAACGGCAACAAGTTCATCGTCAAACACTTCATCAAAGCGGTTAATAAACTCAGCTTCATTTTTAATATCAGGAAGTGGATACTGCCTTTTTAAAGGGTAGCGAATATGCGCAGCAATAGCAGTTTTATCATGTGCTTTAAAAGCAGCAATAACAGGTAAAACACTCTCATGATACTTTTGATCAAGCGCAAAACTCTGCATATTGAATAAAAAAGCCAAGCTCAATATAACGTAATTTAGAAACTTCAAGTGTAGTCCTTTATTTAAGAGTATTACTAATAAAGAAGATTTCGGTAAAAGTTAAAAACAAAAAATCTCAAAGAATCAACTCAAGTATTGGAGTTACTCTTCTTCTCATCCCAACTTTCGATTATAAAAATACTTGCGGTATGTGCTGCATGAACAGCCAACCGGGCATGTCTAGGCTTAATATTATATCTAGTCCGACCTTCGGCATGCGCAGCACTAGCATGTGTGCGCAGTGCACCAATACCACTAACTGTTGAGAACAGCCCACTTAATATTTGTATTAAATCTTTATCTTGGATAAGGCCAATATCAAAACCCAGCTCGCCCTTAATTACTTTCCAAACACCTTGTAAATCTTTTTTAGCAGGCATAGTTAAACCTTCATCTTCTATAAACGTTTTACAAATAGCTTCTAATATATTGCACGCTGCTAATACAGCTTCTCGGGGATCACTTGTTATATTATCCATTGCACGCTCGAACTCAGCATTAATTGCTGGTAAATCTCTATTTTTTATTAACGCTGATAGCGATTGCGATGGAGCACTTGCACCTTCCTGAATGAAACCACCTATTCTATATTCTAAGTTGTAACTAGAGAGGCACTGTTTTATCTTTTGTACATATTTATAGGCCGTATTCTCAACTTTTTGAAACATTATCTCACTGAATTCATTTTGAAATTCAGGATTCTCCATATAGTTTTCAATTAATTTAGCAACTACGGATATCGGGTTATCAGATTTATTATTTATTCTTCTTAGCCACGTCTGTGCTTTAGAAGATTTAGAACCTTCAGGAGGTTCGCCTGGCGCGTTAGAGTACAAAAAAAGAGAATCCATCGTAGCATGAGTCTCTAGAGAGGAGATTGCATCGGCTAGAATTGATATAAGAGGTGCTGGTATTTGTTTATTCATAAATTGAGAAGTCCTTTTAACTATCTAATTATGTTAACTACTCTACTACAAAAAAGTCCAACAGACTTTTATTACTACTTTAAGTGCCTCACAAAAAACGAGCCTAAATCGGCTCGTTTTTGTTTTACTGATAGCTGACAGCTAAAAACTGACCGCTTCAACTTTTGACCGCTGCTCTTTTATTCTGGCTCATACCCCAAGTTAGGCGATAACCACCTTTCGGCTTCTGCGAGCGTCATACTCGTTCGCTTGGCGTAGTCTTCTACCTGATCCTTCTGTACTGCTGCTACCGCGTAGTATTTCGCTTGTGGGTGTGAAAAGTACCAACCTGATACCGCAGCACCTGGCCACATGGCGTACGAGCTGGTGAGCTGCATACCAATGCGTTTTTCAGTATCGAGTAGTTGCCAAATTTTCTTTTTCTCGGTGTGCTCTGGGCACGCTGGGTAACCCGGTGCTGGGCGAATACCTTGGTAGTTTTCGCGAATGAGTTCATCGTTAGGCAGGTTTTCATTAGGTGCATATCCCCAATACTCTTTACGCACTTGTTCGTGCAGGTATTCGGCAAAGGCTTCTGCGAGCCTATCAGCAACCGCTTTTATCATTATTTTATTGTAGTCGTCTTGCTGTGCGTCGAACGCATTGGCGAGGTCGTCTTCTTCTAAGCCACCTGTTACCGCAAACGCACCAAAGTAATCAGGCGTGCCTTTTGGCGCAATGTAATCGGCTAAACAGTAATTAGCAAAGTCGGTTTTTTCGGTTTGCTGGCGCAAATGGCACGAGGTAGTTAATAGCTCTTTGCGCGTTTCGTCGGTGTAAATTTCTATATCATCGCCCACACGGTTAGCTGGGAATAAACCAATAACACCTAATGGCTGTAAACTGCCTGACTTTTCAAGTTCATCGAGCATGTCGTTGGCGTCTTTAAACAAGCTTTGTGCTTGTTCGCCCACTACTTCGTCGGTCATTATGCGCGGATATTTACCGGCGATTGACCAGGTCATAAAGTACGGCGTCCAGTCTATGTATTTGCGTAAAGTCGCGATTGATACATTTTTAAACTCAGTCACGCCCAGCTTTTTAGGCACGGGTGGGGTGTAGTTATCCCAATCAAGCTGTGCTGCATTATCACGGGCGCGCTGTATGGTAACCGGTTTTGAGCGCGGCTTTTTGCGTGCTTGTTGTTCGCGTACTTTGTCGTACTCGGCGGTGGTTTTAGCTAAAAATTCTGCTTTATGCTCTTTTGATAATAAGTTAGACACCACACCCACGGCGCGGCTGGCGTTATTTACATACACCACGCCTTTGTCGTACTGCGGCTCTATTTTAACTGCGGTATGCGCTTTTGAGGTGGTTGCCCCACCAATCATTAACGGTAGCTCAAAGCCACGACGTTTCATTTCTTTGGCAACGTGTACCATTTCATCAAGCGATGGAGTAATTAAGCCCGAAAGGCCTATAATATCGGCTTTTTCGTCAATTGCTGTTTGCAGTATTTTTTCGGCAGGTACCATTACGCCTAAGTCGATTACTTCGTAGTTATTACATTGTAGTACTACGCCAACAATGTTTTTACCTATGTCATGCACGTCACCTTTTACGGTAGCCATAACAATTTTACCATTGGTGGCGCCTTCCTCTTTTTCGGCTTCAATGAATGGGTCGAGGTAGGCGACCGCGCGTTTCATTACCCGAGCCGATTTAACCACTTGGGGTAAAAACATTTTACCGGCACCAAATAAATCCCCAACCACGTTCATGCCATCCATAAGTGGCCCTTCAATGACGTGAATAGGTTTATCGGCGCCAGCACGGCACTCTTCTGTATCTTCATCTATAAAGGTGGTTATGCCTTTTACAAGGGCGTGCTCTAAGCGCTTCTCAACCGACCAAGTGCGCCATTCTAAATCTTCTACCCGCTCAGCTTGTGCCATGCCTGAGTATTTAGGCGCAAGTTCAACAAGGCGCTCGCCAGCACCGGGGTCGGTGTTAAGAATTACATCTTCTACGGCTTTGCGAAGTTCCTCGGGGATGTCGTCGTAAACAGCAAGTTGCCCTGCGTTTACTATGCCCATATCCATACCCGCTTTTATAGCATGGTATAAAAACACCGAGTGAATCGCTTCGCGTACTGGGTTATTACCTCTAAACGAGAACGATACGTTTGACACCCCACCCGACACTTTACAGTGCGGTAAATTTTGCTTAATACGGCGGGTGCCTTCAATAAATTCTACGGCGTAGTTGTCGTGCTCTTCTATGCCGGTGGCAACGGCAAATATATTGGGGTCGAATATAATGTCTTCTGGCGGGAAGCCAATTTCGTCGACCAAAATACGGTAGCTGCGCTCACAAATTTCAAACTTACGATCGGCGGTATCGGCTTGACCTTCGGTATCAAACGCCATCACAACAGCGGCGGCGCCAAAGCGTTTTATAATTTTAGCTTGGCGAATAAACGGCTCTTCACCCTCTTTAAGTGAAATGGAGTTAACAATGGCCTTGCCTTGAATACACTTTAAGCCTGCTTCTATAACTTCCCACTTTGAGGAGTCGACCATTATAGGTACTTTAGAAATATCAGGCTCTGAGGCAATTAAGTTTAAAAACTTAACCATGGCCGCTTTTGAGTCCAGCATGGCTTCGTCCATGTTGATATCAATAACCTGTGCGCCATTTTCTACTTGTTCGCGGGCCACATTAAGAGCGGTCTCGTAGTCTTCTTCCATGATCAAACGTTTAAACATGGCCGAGCCAGTTACGTTAGTACGCTCGCCGACATTGGTAAATACTGCAATTTGTTGGGTCATTGGCGGCTCCTTAATTTAAGTTACAGGCTTCTAGGCCTGATAAACGCATACGCACTTCAAGCTCTGGTAATTTTCGTGGTGCTGTGCCTTCAAGCCCTTTGGCAAAGGCACGAATGTGCGCAGGCGTAGTGCCGCAGCAACCGCCAACAATATTAATAAAGCCCGATTTACCCCAATCTATGATCTCTTTTGCCATGTCGTCTGCTTCTAAATCGTATTCTCCGAACTCATTGGGTAAGCCCGCATTAGGGTGAACAGAAACAAAGGTTTCGCACACGCGTGATAGCTCTTCAACGTATTGGCGTAGTAAATCTGGCCCTAGCGCGCAATTTAAGCCAATTGAAAGCGGCTTAATATGGCGAATAGAGTTATAAAATGCTTCGGTGGTTTGCCCTGAAAGCGTGCGGCCTGAGGCGTCGGTGATAGTGCCTGATATCATCACTGGTAATGTACGCCCTGCTTGTTCAAACGCTTCTTCTACCGCGAATGAGGCGGCTTTTGCATTAAGCGTATCGAATATTGTTTCGATTAAAATAATATCTACACCGCCTTCCATAAGTGCAAGGGTCGACTCCACATACGCAGTCACTAACTTATCAAAGGTAATATTACGATAGCCTGGGTCGTTTACATCCGGAGATAACGAACAGGTTTTAGATGTTGGCCCTAAAACACCCGCTACATAGCGCGGTTTTTCTGGGGTTTTAGCGCTAAATTCATCACATACAGCACGGGCTAACTTAGCTGACTCTAAATTAACTTCACGGCTTATACTCGCCATGTCGTAATCTTCCATCGAAATGGTGGTCGAGTTAAAGGTGTTGGTTTCGATAATATCGGCACCGGCGGCTAAAAAGCTGCGGTGTATATCAGTAATAATTTCAGGCTTGGTTAGGCTTAATAAATCGTTATTACCTTTAATAAGCACGTGCCAATCTTTAAAACGTTCACCACGGTAGTCTTGCTCTTCAAGCTTATGCGCTTGGATCATGGTTCCCATTGCACCATCTAAAATTAAAATGCGCTGTTTGAGCGCATCACTCAGCTGTTCATGCTTATTGTTTTGAGGATTATTCGGCATAGTTGTTAGTCCTTACGTCTTGGCTAACTAAGTTAATATCATAGGGTGTGGTTTGGTAAACGTAATAATTTAACCAGTTTGAAAACAGTAAAAACGCGTGGCTTTGCCATGTTTTAGACGGTTGTTTGCTGGCATCGTCATCAGGAAAATAGTTTTCAGGCTTTGGCGCATCGGGGCTTTTTTGTAAATCGCGCTCATATTCGGCTTTTAAACTGTCGGCATCGTATTCGGGGTGGCCGGTAATAAACACTTGGCTGCCCGATTTATTTTTAAGTAAATACGCCCCTACTCGTTCAGAGCCCGCTAATACCACCAGCTCTTCACAGGCGTTTATTTTATTAATATCTATGTGGCCATAGCGTGAGTGGGGTACTAAAAAGGTATCGTCAAAGCCGCGGGTAAGTGCACCATGGGCAAAGTAGCATTGGTGGGTAAACACCCCGCAGAGTTTATTGTCTTTTAAATCGCGCTTTAAATTATAACGGTGGTATAAGGCCGCGTGGGCAGCCCAGCACGAAAACAAGGTAGAAGTTACATGTTGCTCGGCCCAATCAATAATTACTTTGAGCTCTTCCCAATACGCTACTTCTTCATACTCTAAATGTGCGAGCGGTGCACCGGTAATTAACAGTGCATCGTAGTTGTTGTTTTTTACTTCTGAGAAATAACGATAAAAAGTATCTAAGTGTTGCTCTGAGTTGCTACTACTGCGGTGCGTATCAAGGCGCAATAGCTCAACATTTACTTGCAGCGGAGAGTTAGCCAACAAGCGAATAAACTGTACTTCGGTTTCTACTTTATTAGGCATAAGATTAAGAATAGCCAAACGCATAGGGCGTATTTCTTGGGTTTTTGCACGCGTTTTTGGCATTACAAACACGTTTTCATGACGTAAACGTGCAATAGCTGGCAATTCGTCTTCTACTGTAATTGGCATTCTTAAAGCTCCTGCTCATAAAAACCGAGAGTTAATACGCTCTCATTATGAACAGAATGCCAAAAATATCAACCTCTAGATGTATAGATGTCTAAATTAAATTTATTCACGCGGTTTGTATAAATTGAATATGTACTTTAAAACAGTGCCATTCGTTGACTGTTTCACCTGTGAGCCACTACAATACAGCATTGAAATTTTTATTATTATTTGAAGGCTTCTTCCATGGTTTTACCTGATAAGTTTATATTCTCGATGAGTCGAGTATCTAAGGTTGTGCCACCAAAACGCACTATCTTAAAAGATATTTCGTTGCATTTTTTCCCAGGCGCAAAAATTGGTGTGCTAGGTTTAAATGGTTCTGGTAAATCATCACTACTTCGCATTATGGCGGGTGTTGATGAAGAGTTTGAAGGTGAAGCTCGCCCTCAACCAGGCACTAAAATTGGTTACTTACCGCAAGAGCCTGTTTTAGACGAAAGCAAAACAGTTCGTGAAATTGTTGAAGAAGCTGTAGGTGAAGTAAAACATGCCCTTAACCGCCTTGACGAAGTGTATAACGAATACGCAATGGAAGGCGCTGATTTTGACGCATTGGCTAAAGAGCAAGGTGAATTAGAAGCGGTTATTCAAGCGCACGATGGTCATAATATCGATAACGTATTAGAGCGTGCTGCCGATGCACTTCGTTTACCTGAGTGGGATGCTAAAATTGAGCACCTATCGGGTGGTGAGCGCCGTCGTGTTGCTATTTGTCGTTTGTTACTTGAAAAACCAGACATGCTGATTCTCGATGAACCAACTAACCACTTAGATGCTGAGTCGGTTGCATGGCTAGAGCGCTTCTTACATGACTACGAAGGCACTGTTGTGGCAGTAACGCATGACCGTTACTTCCTTGATAATGTAGCAGGTTGGATTTTAGAGCTTGACCGTGGTGAAGGTATTCCGTGGGAAGGTAACTACTCGTCTTGGCTTGAGCAAAAAGATGCCCGCTTACAACAAGAGCAAAAATCTGAAAAAGCACGTCAAAAGTCGATTGCACAGGAACTTGAATGGGTTCGTTCAAACCCTAAAGGTCGTCAAGCTAAGTCAAAAGCACGTATGGCACAGTTTAGCGAACTACAACAGTCTGATTATCAAAAACGTAACGAAACTAACGAATTGTTTATTCCACCTGGCCCACGTTTAGGTGACCAAGTATTAGAAGTAAACAACTTACGTAAAAGCTTTGGCGACCGCGTTTTAATTGATGACTTAAGCTTTAGCATGCCTAAGGGCGCTATTGTGGGTATTATTGGCGCCAATGGTGCAGGTAAATCAACGCTATTTAAAATGTTAAGCGGTGAAGAACAGCCAGATAGCGGTAATATCAGCATTGGTGAAACAGTAGAACTGGCAACTGTTGATCAGTTCCGTGGCAACATGGACGAAAGCAAAACGGTATTCCAAGAAATCTCTGACGGCCAAGATGTACTAAAAATTGGTAACTTTGAGTTCCCAAGCCGTGCTTACGTTAGCCGTTTTAACTTTAAAGGTAACGATCAGCAAAAGTTTGTTAAAGACTTATCTGGCGGTGAGCGCAACCGTTTACATCTAGCTAAACTGTTAAAAGCAGGCGGCAACGTGGTACTTCTAGATGAGCCAACCAATGACTTGGACGTTGAAACATTACGTGCTCTTGAGAATGCTATTTTAGAATTCCCAGGTTGTGTAATGTGTATCTCGCATGACCGTTGGTTCCTTGACCGTATTGCTACACACATTTTAGATTACCGCGACGAAGGCCAAATTAACTTCTTTGATGGTAACTACACTGAATACGAAGAGTGGCTTAAAAAGACTCTTGGCGCAGAAGCTGCACAGCCTAAGCGCATAAAGTATAAAAAAATTGGCTAACAGCCACAGTGAATAAGTTAAAAGCCCTGCATTTAATGCGGGGCTTTTTTATGCGAGCTATTTTTATCTTTAAGCAAATTGGCGTGTTGGGCATTACCAGCTATGCTTATTATAAATAACAGCTTTATAAGATTATTATGCAAAACCGTCGGCAATTTTCTCGTATTATGTTCTCTACTGCAGCGCAATTAGTTATGGCTAGCAGCCAGTATGAATGCACTCTATTAGATATCTCTTTACATGGTGCGCTTATTACTAAAAGCGATGCATTTACTGGGAACAAAAATGACGAAGCAGTACTACGTTTTACTTTGCCACAAAGCGATATTGAAATAAAAATGCCGGTGGTTATTCGTCACATAGAAGAAAACCATATTGGTCTTAAATGCCATAGTATTGATATAGACAGTATCACGCATTTAAAGCGTTTAGTTGAGCTAAACCTTGCTGATGAAACATTATTACACCGCGAGCTTGAAACGCTTATTCACCAAACATAAATAGACGCACTGCGTGAAGTTGATTACCATAACCAAAAATAATTAAACGACGCAGATATGAGTTTAAACCCCAATCTACCTTTAGTTTATCATCCTAACTACTCGTTTAGTTTTGATCCCAAGCATCGCTTTGTAATGAGTAAATTTGCTCAGCTACACCAGCATGTTAAAACCCTTGGACTTGCTGGCAGTAATATCACAGAACCACCACATGGTAGTGTAGAAGAGCTAGAAATAGTACATTGTGAAAACTACATTCACGATTTATGGCATAACCGCCTAGATGAAAGAGCCATGCGCCGTATTGGGTTGCCTTGGTCACAAGCACTAATGAACCGCACATTTACCGCTCCGTTGGGAACACTGCAAACCGCGCGTTTAGCACTTGAAAATGGGCTTGCGTGCCATTTAGCGGGCGGCACTCATCATGCCCACAGTGATTTTGGCTCGGGTTTTTGTATGGTGAACGATTTAGCTTTTACCGCACAAACGTTAATTCAAAACCGGGAAGTTACCAACGTACTGATTTTTGATTTAGATGTTCACCAAGGCGATGGCACCGCAGCTATGCTGGCTCATCAACCTTATGCGTTTACCTGTTCAATACACTGTGAAAAAAACTTCCCATTTAGAAAGTCCCCTAGCGATTTAGATATTGGTTTAGCTAATAATATGCAAGACGCTGAATATTTAGGTATTGTTGACGATACGCTGCAATTTTTATTAAACGAGCTTAACCCGGATCTTGTTTTATACGATGCTGGCGTTGATATTTGGCAAGAGGATGGCTTAGGCAAACTGGATATTAGTTGGCAAGGGATAGAAAAGCGCGATCACTTAGTGCTTAAACGCTGCCTTGCAAATAATACTCCTGTTGCCACTGTGATTGGTGGAGGCTATGACAGAGATCATCAGCGCCTAGCAAAGCGCCATGGCATTGTTATAGAGCAAGCGGCTAGTTTTTAATTATATTTTTAACTGACTTGGCGTAATGCCGGTCCAACGCTTAAATGCTCGGCGAAAGTTAGGAATATCATAAAATGCAAGCCGATCAGCCACTTGTTCATTACCTTGCTGGCACACCCCCAGTAAATGCAGAGCTTTAAGTTTATTTTGCTCATCTTGTAATTGAGAGTAACTGACACCGTGTTGTTTTAACTTACGTTTAAACGTAGCAGAGCTCATGGCAAAATGCTCAGCACTGTTAGCAAGGCTGTTGTTTTTATCACGGTAAATGCGCTGGCACACAGCCTCAACAAAAGACTGTGATACATTCTTATGTAACTCACTTTGCGCTATGCACTGCTGCCACCTAAGCTGACTAGCCTCTGGGTTTGGGCACTTAAGTAGTTGTTTATCAAAGTGCCAACGGGTATAGGGTTGTTCAAATCTTACCCGTAAACCTAAATGCTGCTCATACTCTTGAATATGCCGAGGGCGTTTACAGGTAAAGTCAAAATAACAATGTGGATACACATTACATACTCGTTTTAGTAAGCTCATTAACGCAGCGCTGTATATTTCAAAGCAATAATTTTTTAATGACTCGTCAATACCGATACTCGGTTGCAAGTACAGATATAAATCGTCTTTAAATATATGCCTACGGGTAAATAATAAAGGGGCAATAACGGTACTAATTTGTTGTAATTGCTTTAAAGCCATACCTAAACTGGGGCTTAAACGCACACTTTGCACTGCTGGGCTAACGTCATTAACCAATTGATGACCGAGTAAAAAGCCACTATCATTACTCTTCATTAAGGCTTTAAACTGGCTAATTAAAGCCAATAACTGCGATAAACTAAAGCGCTGTGATAGATCATATAAATCTTGCTCAAAAATACCCGTACCACGCAGCAATTTATGCAGCGGGATCCCTCGCCCTTGGGCAAGCTCCACCAGCGCAGTGATCATTCCCTCCGCGCTGAGGTATTTATCATCTAGGCTAATATACTGCTGCACCTACAAGCGCCTTTTCTTGTTGTAATTGTTGATGTAACTGGCTGGTTTGCTGCACTGGATCTTGCGCTAAATCCATTGCCATGGTGGCGGTTAAAATATGCTGAAACTGTGCGCCTTTGCTTTTTGCGACTTTAAAAGCACAATGGTTAAGCGCCGCTTTCATTTGCGCTAGTAATTCTTTGGCTTGGCTTTGGCTGGTATTCGGCATAAGCACAATAAAACAATCGCCAGCATAGCGACAAAGCACATCATTTAACCGGCAATTCATTACTAATAAATCACTAATTTCTCGCAGTAACCTATCACCTTCACTAAAACCAAACTGCGCATTAAACTTTGCAAAATCACGAATATCAATAACACCTAAAGTGCCGCCTTGCTGCTCTGTTTGTTGTTGCTGCATGAGTGAATGTAAGTAGTTAACTCGGTATAACCCTGTTACCGGACAGACTTTTTCATGTTCGCGAAGATGCGCTTCACGACGACGCAATTGACGATTTAAAACAAATTGCTCTTGATGCCAATAATAAAGCCCTGCGCTGGTAAGCGACATACCAAACGGCGCTGGTAGTGACTCAAACCAGGTGAGCCATAATTGTGAAGGTTGCTTTAACCACTCATCGAGTAAATCGAGTGTGGCTGAGAACATAAACAAACCTAAACCTAACACTAATAAGGTAGTTACTTTACCTGGCGGTCGTGAAATAAGTAACGCAACTATCCAACTGAGTGTCATCAACACAATACCGCCCTCACCAACAATATCGAGCCACGCAATGTCTTGCCATTGCTTAAGTTCGCCAAAGTAAGCGCATATTGCTACAGCAATAACTAATAATAAAATGATGGTATTAGTTAATTTTGCATGGCTGGTAAATGGGTTATATCGCATTGTTTAAGTCTTCTAAGGTTTACACTATTACGTATGCTAGCGCGGTACTGATTTATTAGGCAGAGTCATTTTGGCTCATTGATATGACATTGAGATTAAAATTTATAAGTATTTAACCTAGTAATAACCATTTTTAGTGCGCTGGAGCCGTGTTTAAACAGCTCAACTGTCTGTTTAAAAAGCGCTAAGTTGTCGTTTTGTCAGGAATTAACTGTAAAACTGTCACATTAGCGTCATTAACTTTTTTTAGTTTGCTCACCAAACCAAGGACAACCGGAGCAAACCAATGAAACAATTTAAGTTAAATGCTGTTGTGGCGGCATTAGCACTGAGCCAATTTAGTGTTAGCGTAAATGCAGAGGAACAAACATCGCCAAGGGAACCTGAAGTAAAGGTTTCTGAAGAGCTTGTGGTCTATGGCGAGATTGGTTATCGCAACCGCTCGCAAGAACTAGCACCAACGCTTGAATATTCACAAGAATACTTTCAACGTTTTGAGCCACTTACCGCCGGTGATGCACTAAAGCGTGTTCCTAGTGTGACTTTTTTATCTGACGTACTTGAGTCTGACGGCGCTCGTATGCGCGGCTTAAGCCCTGCTTACACAAAAGTACTTATTAATGGCGAAGAAGTACCGGGTGCCGGTGCTGATCGCTCATTTTTTGTTGACCGCATTCCAGCAGAATTAATTGAGCGTGTAGAAATTATTCGTTCATCAAGTGCCAACCGCTCTGCCGATGCCATAGCAGGCACACTTAATATTGTACTTCGCGATGGCTACAGCTTAGACGGCGGTTATATTCGCGCTGGTGGCTTACGTTACGATGACGGCGAACTAAAAGAAAGCTTTGCGGGCGTTTACGGTACTGAGTTTGCAGGTGGCCGTTTACTCGTAGGTGCCAATTTACAAGGTCGTTATAACCCAAAACAAAAATCAAGCAGACGTTATGGCGATAGCCCTGAAAATAACCCTAATTATGCAACAGACGATTTTGATAACCGTGAAGATCAATCTGATACTCGTGATGGCGATGACACATCATTAAATGCCAGCTTTGAAAAGGTGTTTGATAACGGCGGCAAGTTTGATATTAGCGCTATGTGGGTTGATACCGACCGTACCGAAGATGAGCGCTCTTTTGAATACGACGACCCCACTGCAACCTCAGGCTCTGTCGTTGAGGGTGGTAATTTAATCTCAGATAACGCAAACGTTTCGTTTATTGATCAAACCAACTACAACATTAATTCTGGCTATGAATTACCACTACTTGGCGGTACCAGCAAATTTAAGTTAGGTTATGCCAGCTTTGAAGAATCAGTGTATGAGCAAGAGGTTGAACTTGATACGTCAGAGCTCCCAATGGTGTTTGAGGAAGCTGAAGAAACCGTTGATATCGATGATAAAGAGTGGTCATTACAATGGCAGCACAGCTTACTGGTAGGTGACTCGAAAGAAGTTCAATTTGGTGCTTTTGTACAAGGCAAAGAGCGCGATACCGCCATTTTTGTCGCTGAAGATGAAAGTGAGCAAACACTGACTGGATGGGCTCAATTTAGCGAGACGCCAATGTCATTAGCACAATTTAACAACGAATTTGAACCAGTAGACGGCGGTGTTAATAAACTTGAAGAAGATCGTTTTGATTTATTTGCGCTAATCAAGCACGAAGCGGATGTGTTCTCGTGGGAGATGGGGGTGCGGTGGGAGTCAACTGACTCAAGCATTACCGATACCAATGAAGGCGTTACTGCCGAAAATGATTATGACTTTTTCTTACCGTCGGCTCACTTTCGTTACAGCGTCAGTGATAACGGACGAGTCAGCGCCTCTGTTGCTCGCAGCTTACGTCGCCCTGACTTTGACTACATGACACCCGCCCTACTTGAAGAAGAGCTCGCTGATAATGACTTTTTAGGCAACCCAAGCCTTAAACCAGAATCATCTTGGGGTATCGATTTAGGTTACGAATACCGTTTAGGTAAAAGTGGCGTTGTAGGTGTAAACGTATTTTACCGTGACGTTAGCGACCTTATTGAAATTGCCAGTACCGGTGTTGAAGGCTCAGAAGGCGAAGGCACATTTGTACTGCAACCACAAAATACTGGTGATGGCACAGTTCAAGGTGTTGAATTTGATTTATCAACGCCACTGAGCGCCTTGAACATGCCTAATACAGGTATCTTCTTAAATTACTCTTGGCTCGACAGTGAAGTTGAAGACAGTTTTGGTAAGCGTAAATTTAACGACCAGTCTGATTATGTTTATAACGTTGGCTTTATCCAAGATTTACCAACACTACGCGCATCATTTGGGGCAACGTACCGTAACCAAGGTGATGCATACGGACGCTTCGTGGGTGAAGAAGTGACAACCTCTTACGGTGCTGATTTAGAGCTTTTCGTTGAAAAGCGCTGGGATGACATCACTCTACGCCTTGTAGGTTCAAACTTACTGGATGCCAGCAAAGACGAAATTTTCAATAAGTTTGACTCACTTGATGATCAAAACAATCGTGAATTTGATGAGTACGAGCTTGAATCGGAAGAAGCAGGCCCTGTGATTCAAGTAATGCTGCGTTACGCATTCTAATCACACGTATTGTCATTTTAAGCACGTAATGGCAAACCATCGCGTGCTTTTTTGGAGTTAAAACATGTTTAAATTGTCTTTCATAATGGCCGCGCTACTGAGCTCATCAGCGCTTAGTGCAAACGAGCCCATTATTTATAAAGATGCGCTATACCAACAACAAAAAATTGCCAAGTTAACTACGTTACCAGATAGCCTTAACTTTATGGTTATTGGTGATTGGGGACACAACGGCCACTTTTACCAAAAAGAAGTGGCTCATCAGCTAGAAATTGCTATGTACCAAACCGATGCCGATTTTATTGTCTCGACCGGCGATAACTTTTACCCAAATGGCGTGGCAAGTGTGAACGATCCTCTTTGGCAATCAGCCTTTGAGAACATATACCATGGCCCGCACACATTTGAAGATTGGTATGTTGTTTTAGGTAATCACGATTACTTGGGTAATGCCCAAGCACAAATTGACTACACCGAAAAAAGTCAACGTTGGCAGTTACCTGCAAGGTACTACAGTAAAACATTTGCGCTTGAAAACAACGAGCAAGTGTTAATGGTGTTTTTAGATACCAACCCAATTCAGCCTGAATATAAAGACCGTGATAAATACCGTTCAACCCAAGGACAAGACTATAAAACCCAACTTACTTGGCTTGAAACCCAACTTGCTGGCAGTAACGCAAAATGGAAAATTGTGGTAGGCCATCACCCGCTTTATTCAAGTGGTAAACGCTTTGGCCGCAACCAAGGGCTTCGCGACATTTTAGAACCTATTTTGGAGCGTCATAACGTGCACGCTTATATCGCAGGGCACGAGCACGACTTGCAATACAACCAACCAAAAAATAGCAAGGTGGCTCACTTTGTCTCTGGTGGTGGCAGCGAAGCGCGGTTTGTAAAACAACGTGAATTTACCCGCTACGCAGAAGCAACACCTGGTTTTTTAAGTATCTCTATCAATGGCGAAACTCTCAGTGTAAGCGCGATTAATCACCTTGGTGAAGTACGTTTTAACACTGAAAAGCACATAGATAAGTAAAGGATAAAATAATGAACTTTAAACTAAATACAATTTCAGCGGTGCTATCAAGTGCTGTGCTTGTAACTGCGCTTAGCGGTTGTACAAGTAATGACGATACCCAAAACACGACAGAAATAGCAAAGCTGGCTGTTGAGGCTAAGTTATTTGGCCCACAACAAAACATGCAAGGCTCACAAGCAGCAGCGCTAGGTGATAATCAATGGCTAATGGCGAGCGAAAGCCAGGGCTTATTACTTGCCGATAACGAGAAAAGCAGTGTGCTGTTAGCCGGTAACTTTGAGTCAATTTCACTAAAACAATTATCAGCGCAGCAATTTATATTAGCCAGTCTTGATAAAAGCCAAGACAACGTAGCTATTTTTAAGCTTACAAAAAATGGCCAAACTTGGCAGCTAAATGAACTCACTCGTATTACCCCACCTCAAGCTCAACCTGATGCTGTGTGTTTATTTAAAAACAGCAATACCGAGACTGTATCAGCGTTTGTGCCAGATGTTCGCGGCTTGATCAGCGAAACGGTTATATATGATTTAGCAACAAACCAAGCTAAAAATATCACAGTACGTGAATTCTCTGCGGTCACTGAGGCTTCAGGTTGTGCAGTAAATGACGACACAAAAACCCTGTATGTGGGTGAGGCAGAGCTCGGAGTGTGGGCCATTAATGCTGATGCAGAATCAGATGCCAATAAGCAGCTTGTGGCTTTAGTACAGCCATACGGAGAATTAAACAGTGAGATTGGTGCCCTATCAGTATCACAAGACGGTACTTTATGGCTGAGTGCCACTGATGGTAATTTGGTTTATGCTTACCAAGCTCAAACAGACACGCTTAGCCAATGGTCACTGGCAGGTGAGCACACTATTGAGTCTGTTGCAGCAAGCTTTATTAATGACAATCAAGCGCAGCTAGTTTTGATTGATGATGAAACCGGCGCTTACATTCAAGCAAACGTTAACTACGCAGCGCAACCTTCTGTCTCAAATAGCAAAGTTGCTATGACTCACCTTCATGCCAGCGCACAAACCACACCGGTTGCAGCGTTTGGTGATGCAGCAGATGACCCAGCAATTTGGATAAATGAGCAAGATGCTAAAAACAGCTTAATTTTAGGCACAGATAAACGCCGCGGATTGATGGTTTATGACCTTGCTGGCAACAAAGTACAGTCGCTTAATGTTGGCCGTTTAAATAACGTTGATGTGCGCCAACATCAAGGTATAAACAACGAAACCCATACGTGGATCACTGCCAGCAACCGTACGCTTAACAGTATTAGCGTATTTACTGTTGATGGCGATAACAAACTAAACCATGTAACAGAGGTCGCGACTAACCTACCTGAGATTTACGGTATGTGTATGTATTCGTCTGATTCTGGCCATTACGTATTTGTTAATGATAAATCAGGTTTATTTCAACAATACAAATTAACTGGTAATGCTAATTCCGTAACAGGTGAATTGGTCAGAGAATTTACCCTACCTAGTCAGCCAGAAGGCTGTAGTGCTGATGATAAACTAGGCCAATTATTTGCAGGTGAAGAAGATGCAGGTATTTGGTATATCGGCGCAGAGCCTACCTCTGGTAACAAAGCAGTAAAGCTACAAAGTGTTAATGAACAACTGGTGGCAGATGTAGAAGGTATGGAAATTTATCATGCTAATGATGCGCGCTATTTAGTGGTATCAAGCCAAGGCGATAATAGCTATGTGCTTTACAATATATCAGATGATACACAGCCGAGTTTAAGCTTTGCTGGTAAGTTTAATGTGATTGCTAACCTAGATAAAGGCATTGATGGCGTAGGTGAAACTGACGGTTTAACCGTTACAGCAAAAGCTTTACCAGGTTATCCTGAAGGCATGCTTATAGTACAAGACGGTTATAACCGTATGCCACTGCAACCGCAAAACTTTAAAGTTATTGACTGGCGAGAAGTGAAAAAAGCAATTAAATAATAGCTAACTCTAAATATACTGATACACACTAAAGTTTTAGTGTGTATCACGTTTAAGCCTTACTAAAATTTAACTAAAGATAATTTTTTATAAATGTATACTACACTTTATATCTATAAATTAATTGAGGTTATTATGCGGCTACCCTACTTCGTATATTTATTCATCAGCATTATATTTTGTACCAGCTCGCTTGCTAATGCCGAAGAGCCACCAGAACTTCCGCCATTAAACCCCAAATATGAAGCAGAGCATGCCATGGTATTAGTTAATAAGGGTTCAAGTGTATACGCCATTAACATTCCAAGCTTTGAGCTTCCTTATGATATGCATGTTATGTACAAGGTAGATGTATCTGATATTCCATTTTTAGATTTAGTACGTGACGCTGAGTTAGTTACAGTAAAATCAAAGCCGTTTAATATTCAACGCTTAATGCGAGGCGAAGAAGTCGCGATTACCGCAGATGTGTATCTTGGAGATTATAGACAAGGAGGTAGCTTAGTTTACAGCGATAAATTAATAGAGCTTAGCGAGCAGTTATTTACTCGTGAGCTAACTGATTTAAGTCCAGCCTCAAAATGGCAACAGTACGACATGGTTACGCTAAAAAATAACGAGCGTATTTACATTCACCAAATAACTCAACCACCAAGCTATCATCATATTATGTTTGTTGATTTAAGTGGTGCCTGTTTACAAAAGTTTAGCACCTCAACTGAAGTGCCCTCTGCTGGTGAGCTCAATTATAAATTTATAAATTGTGGCACATTGAAACCGATGTTTTATGATGCTGAAAGCTTAAGCAAATAAGCTTTATTTGAAAACGTGTTCAGCAATCAATTCAAGTCCAGCTTGCATCGCCAAAGTTGGTTGCCCAGCAAATCCTAAACGTACATAACTGTGTTGCTTAGGTATTAAGCTGCGTTCTGAGTCTTTAAAGTAAAATTCAGGCTCAACCTGTACATACACGCCTTTACTTTGCAGTACTTGCTTTAATTGGTCCACCGGTTTATTTAAATTAACCCACATCGCCATGCCACCGTCGGGTTTTATATATTCAATTGGATAGCCTGATAATTGCAGCTGCGTTAGATAATCACCCATCGCTTCATAGCGCTGCTTATAGAGCTTTGTCATACGCTTTAAATGGCGTTCAAAACCACCTTCTTTCATCCAGTGTGCGACAGCTAATTGCATAATCACATCATTTTTATGGTTCATTAGCTGCTTCCATGCGGTTAATTGTGCGATTACCCCAGGCGCTGCACAGATATAGCCAATCCTTGCTGCTGAAAACATAATTTTTGAAAACGTTGATAGATATATCACAACGCCTGCGGGGTCATCGGCAGCCATGGGTTGCAAAGGCTGGCAACGGTAGTGAAATTCATGGTCGTAGTCATCTTCAATAATCATCACATTATGGGCATAACACAGCTGATAAATTTGTAAGCGCCGGGTGGGTGATAAGGTCACAGTCGTTGGGTATTGATGCAGTGGCGTTAAATACAGAAGTTTAATGGGATAGCGTTCGAGCTGAGTTTTAAAATCATCAACACACAACCCTTCATCATCTTGTTTTATATCTATAAGCTGCGCGCCACATGCTGCAAATGCTTTACGAGCAGGCGGGTAACCTAAGGTTTCGGTTGCAACATAATCGCCTTTATTAATAAAGGCTTTTGATACTAAAAAAAGCGCTTCTTGAGAGCCATTACACATAAGAATATCGGCTGTTTTTAGGTTTCGTGCTTTGTGTAAATAATGACTAATTTGCGATTTTAAATTAGGCTCCCCAGCCACATTACCATAGTGAAATTGGCTGGTATCTAAATGATTAAACACATGACTTACAGAGCGTTTAAATTCTTTATAGGGAAAGCGTGTTAAATCGGGTAAGCCTCCAGCAAAGTTATAAGCATAGTGATTTAAGTCCATTGTAGGTTCTGACACCGTAAGCGTGGTAGCAAATCGATACGGCTTAGGAGCCAATGCTTGAGACTGGGCAGTGTTTATACTGTTTTGAATAGGCAATGTATTGGTAACGCTGTAGCCTGATCGTTCATAGGATTCCAACCATCCTTCTGCGACAAGAAGTTGTAGGGCATTCATTATTGTATGACGGTTTAATCCGTATGCTTGTGCCATATCGCGTGCAGAGCAGAGTTTGCTGCCAGCGAGAATGTCCCCTTTTATAATCGACTCCCTAAGTGCATCTGCTATTTGCAGGTATTTAGCTTTACTCTGGCTAGTGAGCTTTATATTAAGTGGCTGCATAAACACCTTTCTAACTGGTATAGGTAAAAATTAAATTTTGGTTGTTTTTAATAAACCAATAAAGCGTACATTTGTTATGAATAAATAGCAAAATATGGGGCTTATAATGTTCACAACGCAAATTCATCAAACCAACAAGGTTGCCTTAGAGCCACTTAAACTCAAACATCTCGAGGGTCTATATCAAGCAGGTAAACATCCACAAATTTGGCAGTGGGTATTAAGTAATTACGCACAAACTCAAGTTAAGTTGGAGCAATGGTTTACACATAGCGCGCAGTTTAATCAAAACGAGCAAGTGGTATTTGCCATTATTGATAAACATTCACAGCAAGTTGTTGGCACAACCCGTTTATTTAGGTTAGACAGTGACAACTTAAGCGCTGAAATTGGCCATACCTTTATTAGCTTCACTGCACAGCGGACATACGTAAATACGCATGCAAAATATTTACTTCTGAGATATGCATTTAATCAACTTAATTTAGTACGGATTAGCTTTAATACCCATGAGCACAATCAACAATCACGCAATGCAATTGCCCGTTTAGGCGCTAAGTATGAAGGAATAGCCCAAAAAGACCGACGCCTAGAAGATGGTTCATATCGCAACACCGCAAAATTCAGCATTATTGACGAACAATGGCCAGCTATAAAGCTACGGCTTGAGGAGCAATTATAATGTACCCACCCGAGCACTTTATGCAAAAAAATACCGAGCAATTGCATGCGCTTATTAATAACTTTCCATTAGCAACAATTTTTATGCCCTGCTCAAATAGTCAATTAAATAACATTTGTCATGTACCTATGTTATTCAACTCTTTAGAAAATATGTTTATTGCACATGTAGCAAAGCATAATCCACTATCAAAGCTTGATAATAAACAGGTGAATTTACTCTTTAATAGTGACAATTGCTATTTATCACCCTCCTATGCGGATAATCAAACATTGCCTAGCTGGCTTTACGCATCGGTGTTAGTGACTGCAAAAGTACATATTATTAAAGATGAGCTAAAAAAAGATCTCGTAATGCGAACCCTTACTAGTCATTTTGAGAAAACATTTGAGCCTGAGTGGAAAATTGATGAAGTGCCTGAGCGGCATCGCAATACAATGTATCAACACCTGAGTTTTATAGAGCTTACGCCAATTCACTGGCAAGGTAACTTCAAACTCAGTCAAAATAAATCAGCCGCTATAAGAAATAAAATAAAACAAAGTCTGGTAGATGCCAATAAGCACTCAGTAGCGGCCTTGTTTTAGGAATGAAAAAAGGCTCCTCGCAATGCTCAGAGCCTTTGGTTAACTTTGGGAATTAACTCGGTTTATTGATCAGATAAGATCAGTTTAGCGCCACTAACTGTGGCGCAATTGTTTGATAATCTACCGCCATGGCAATACTCAAAGCGGTAATGTTAATAATTGAAAACGCAAACACTTGGCGTGCCCAACGGGTGGTGTCTATGTTGTAGCGATACCCTCTAAGTGCCATGAGTAACCACCAAAAACTGGTGATACAGGCAACGGCCATAAAGGCAGCACCGGTATAACCACTAATTGGCAATAGCATCACCACTAAAGCATATACGGCAATATAAAGCACAATATGGCGCTTAGCTTTATTAACACCTTGTGCCACGGGCAATACTGGAATATTAGCGGCTTGGTAATCCTTAAAGCGAAAAATAGCAATTGCATATGAGTGCGGCATTTGCCACAAACTAAACATCACCAGCAGTATTAATGCGCCCATATCGAACACACCCGTAACGGCGCAATAGCCAACAACAGGTGGAACTGCGCCCGACAGACTACCAATAAAGGTGCCGTAAACAGAGTTGCGTTTCATGTAGAGGCTGTAAACCCCTACATAGATGACATAGCCAAAGGCGGCAAAAAATACCGCCGCTTGAGTGGTAAAGGCGATTAATAAGCCAAAGCCAATTAGCCCTAATAACACGCCATGGCTTAAAGCGGCTTTTGCAGACATTTCGCCCGTTACAGTCACACGTGAGCGAGTACGCGCCATGGCAACATCAATGTCTCTATCAATAACATTGTTTATGGCACATCCCGATGCAACAACAAGCGATAAACCAACCAAGGTAACCAACATTAACCATGGGTCTATATCACCGCGGGCGGCGAGTAAAAAACCACCGGCAACGCTGATCAAATTCCCCATAATAATACCTGGCTTAGTAACAGCTAAATAACGACGAAACATCTGAAACCTCTAATACATCATCATTGCGTTTGATTCATAAATGATCCAAACAGACAGTCCAACCACCATGACGATGATCAACGCGCTAAACAAGAAAGTAAAAGTATTTGCTTTACCTTCATCAGTGGTGAAATTAAGGTGTAAAAAGTATTTTAAATGCACCCAAATTTGCACGATTGCTAGAGTAACGATACTCCAAAGTGTGGTGACCTTTGAAAAGTCGCCCTCCATCACCATCCAAAATGGAATGGCCGTTAAAATCACTGATAAGACAAAGCCAATCAGGTATGTTTTAACACTACCATGTGACTGATCATGATGTTGGCTTTGCATTTGCTCTAAAGCATGTGTTTCGCTATGGCTCATTACATTGCCCCCATTAAATAAACAACGGTAAATACACAAATCCACACAATATCTAAAAAGTGCCAAAATAAGCTTAAGCAACTTAAGCGCGTGACGGTTTGTTTACCTAAACCGCGCTTAACCACCTCAATCATCATTATGCTCATCCAGATAAGGCCTGCAGTTACATGTAAACCATGCAAGCCCACTAATGAGAAAAACGATGTTAAAAAAGCACTTTGCTGTGGGCCATTGCCATGAACAATTAAATGATGAAACTCATAAATTTCCATACCAATAAACACTGCGCCTAAACAAAAAGTGACCGCGAGCCAACCAAGCGTCAGCGCCTTTTTTTGCCCTTGAGCGGCAATCATGGCAAAACCAAAAGTAATACTACTTATAAGTAGCGCCGCAGTTTCTACGGCAACAAAATCAAGCTCAAAAATATCTTTGCCCGATACACCACCTGCAGTGTTCATATAAAGCACTGCGTAGGTTGCAAAAAATGAGGCAAATAAAAGGCAATCGGTCATTAAATAAAGCCAAAAACCAAAGATTGTATCGCCTGAGGTATCGTGATGTTCATGCGTATGACTTACGCTATGAGGCTCTAAATTTACATGGCCTTGAGTTGCAGATAACGTACTCATGCGCTTACCTCCTTCGTATTACTGGCAATATGCGCGCCTTCAATTTGTAATATTTCATCGTTTTGCACGTAGTAATCTACATCACTGGTGTAAGCACGGTTAATAAACAGCGCAATCGCGCCAATAAAACCAAGCCCTGCTAGCCACCAAATATGCCAGATCATGGCAAAACAAAACGCCGTTAAACTCGCAGCAATAAGCACACCCGAAGCGGTATTTTTTGGCATATGAATTGGGCTATAGCTAGATTTACCTTGATAAGCTAGGCCTTTTTCTTTCATGTCAGTCCATGTATCAATATCATCAACATGCGGGATTTCAGCAAAGTTATAGTATTGCGGTGGTGATGACGTTGACCATTCAAGGGTGTGACCGTTCCAAGGATCGCCAGTGGTATCATCAAGCGCTTCGCGGTTTTTAAAGCTCACATAAAGCTGAATAACTTGGCAAATAATACCGAACATAATAATCACGGCGCCCACTGCAGCAATATAAAGCCAGATATTCCAATCAGGATTATTAGAGTGGTTTAAGCGACGCGTCATGCCTAAAAAGCCGAGTACGTACAATGGCATAAAGGCTACGAAGAAACCGATTAACCAACACCAAAATGACGCTTTACCCCAACGCTCATCAAGCTTAAAGCCCATTGCTTTTGGAAACCAAAAAACAAATCCGGCTAAGTAGCCAAATACTGCGCCACCAATGATGGTGTTATGGAAATGAGCGATTAAAAATAAGCTGTTATGCAATACATAATCGGCACCAGGGATTGCCAGTAATACCCCCGTCATACCACCAATACTAAAGGTAACCATAAAACCAAGCGTCCACAGTACGGGAACAGTAATGCGCAAACGGCCACGGTAAATAGTAAACAACCAACTAAATAACTTAACCCCAGTAGGCACAGCTATGACCATGGTCATCACCCCAAAGAAAGCATTTACATTAGCGCTTGAGCCCATAGTAAAGAAGTGATGTAACCATACAATAAAACCAAGAATAGAAATGGCACCGCTGGCATATACCATCGATTTATAACCAAATAAACGTTTACCAGTGAAGGTCGACACTATTTCAGAGAAGATACCAAAAGCTGGTAATACTAAAATGTATACCTCTGGGTGACCCCATGCCCAAAACAGGTTGATATACATCATGGCGTTACCGCCGGCTTCATTAGTGAAGAAGTGGAAATCTAAATAACGGTCTAGCGTTAGCATGGCCAGCACTGCGGTTAAAATTGGAAATGATGCCGCAATTAAGATATTTGCCCAGGTACATGCCCATGTGAAAATTGGCATTTTCATCAGTGTCATACCAGGGGCACGCATTTTAAATACTGTCACTAGGAAGTTAACAGCGGTTAATAGCGTACCGAGCCCCGATATTTGCAAGGCCCAAATATAATAATCGACCCCCACCCCAGGGCTAAAGGTCAACTCCGACAACGGTGGGTAAGCAACCCAGCCTGTTTTAGCAAATTCACCAAATATCAGCGATAGATTTATTAAAATGGCGCCACTAGCAGTAAACCAAAAACTTAAATTATTTAAAAATGGAAAAGCCACATCGCGAGCACCAATTTGCAGTGGTACAACAATATTCATTAAACCAATCATAAATGGCATCGCCATAAAGATGATCATAATAACGCCATGGGCGGTGAATATTTGGTCGTAATGTTCTGGTGGCAGATAACCTGGCGCGCCACTGGTAGCAAGCGCTAACTGCGCACGCATCATAATGGCATCAGAAAAACCACGAAACAGCATGATTAGCGCTAATAAAATGTACATAACGCCTAAGCGTTTATGATCAACCGAGGTGATCCAGTCGCGCCAAAGCACACCCCATTTTTTATATTTTGTTATTAGCCCAGCTATAATAAGCCCGACTATAGCAATCACCGCCATGGTAACCATGATAATAGGTTCATGAAACGGAATTGCATCTATAGATAATTTACCTAAAAACGACATGATTATTCCTCGCCCTGGCTGTGTGATGATGGCATTGTATGGTTACCCATTGCCTGATGCTCATTACTCATCTGCTGATGTTTACCCATCGAGTGGTGTTTTTTGTTCATATCGCCATGCGCCTGCATGTATTTCATCACTATGGTATGAAATAAACCTTCATCAACCTTGCCATAATAAGCGACGGGATTGTTTTCACTCGCTTTGGCAAGCTCAACATAATTGGCATGAGTAAGGCTATTAGCGTTGGTTTTAACCTGTTCAACCCACTGGTTAAAGTCAGCTTTTGTTGGTGTTGCGATGGCATTAAATTTCATACCAGTAAAACCCGCACCACTGTAATTAGCCGAAAAGCCTTTAAACGTGCCTGGCTCATTAGCGATTAAATGCAGCTTAGTTTCCATGCCCGCCATTGAGTAAATTTGACTACCTAACTGGGGAATGAAAAACGAGTTCATGGTACTTTCTGACGTGATTTTGTATTCAACCGGAACATTAGCAGGAAATACCAATTCGTTTACCGTAGCAATACCTTGTTCAGGGTAAATAAATAACCACTTCCAATTAAGTGACACCACTTCAACAGTTAAGTGTTCACCTTTACCCTCTATCGGTTTATAAGGGTCAAGCTCTTGAGTTGATTGCCAGGTGATCACACCTAAAATAACAACAATAACAATAGGAACCGCCCATACAACAGCCTCAATCTTATTAGAGTGAGCCCATTTTGGTGCGTAAATTTCATGGTTTTGTGTGTCTCTGTATTTCCAAGCAAAATATAAAGTCATCACAATAACGGGGATCACAACTAACAACATAAGCACAGTGGCGATGATGATCAGATTTTTCTCATCAATACCTATCTGCCCTTTTGGGTCGAGTACCCCGCCATTACAGCCTGATAAAATCAGCGCCATACTAGCTAAAGCAATATTAAAAAGGTTACGAATTAACAAGGGACTATCCTAAAACCTAAAGAGTTTTTATTAGCTGCCAAAAATATTTAGCAACGATATTTGATAAAAACCCAAGTTAATTAAAATTGAATTACAAATAATGCAGAGCGAATGCAAGCATGAAGTATTGACCACTGGCTTAATAAAAAACACCTAGCAGAACCAACCCAGCTTTTTTAAACACATTAATATAACGCAATAAAAATTAACTTGGGTGAGGTGTGGTTGGCTGAGAGTGAGTAAAAACACTAAGCTACAATGAAAGTAATCGTTATTTACAGCAAGAATAAATAATTAGATACCACAGGTGTAACCTATACCCATAAAAATTAATGGGTAAACAGACAACCTGTAAAGCTAGGTGGAGCACGACAACCATGTGCAGCTTGCACGGGTTGCTGAACTTTAGCCTCGCTAAAAGCAAAGGCTGCTTTACGGAGGATTATTCCAGCACGACGCGCTGGAAACATGTGGAACAATAGCCAACAAAGGCCAATAAGTAACTGACACGATAAGATAGGATGAGCTAAAAATTCGGCAATAGTCAGTAATAATGGCTCTATAAAAAAGCCATCACTGATCAATGCTTCAAGCCTAAAGGCATCCTCGATAGCGCCACTAAGCAACATAACGGCATTAAAAACTAATAATGTTACAGCCACACTCACGCCTCTTTTCGCTTTATTAAAGCGCTCATGCAACACTGACTTACCTAAGGTAAGCAAAGCGCTGGTATGAAACAAAGAAAATGAGTTCAAAAACATTAACCTATTAAAATGACTAATAACAAAATTAGGTATACACCGTGGCAACAAAAACAAGTTGCAGCCGTAAAGCCTTATACAGTGACATGAAATACAGTCTCAACGCATTAGCACTATTTTGCTAAGCTAGAATTGATCCGCATCAATAGAACTTTCAAAACTTACTGAAAGTTCGGGCATGAGTATAACAAAGAGAGTTTTCTGTTCAAGATAAAAACACGATTATTTTATCAGCTGGTGATTTATTTATGGCGATATAAATAAAAAACCTCCCGTAGTGAGCTACGAGAGGTTTTTTGTTTAAACAGAAATAAATCTATTTAAAGAATTTGGTTTTCTTTCCATACTTGCTCTTTGGCTAGACGCTTTTTGCGTTTATCGCATGGATCATCGCAATCACATGCTTTATCAATACCTACAGAGCCTAAGCCTCCGCAGCTACTCGCCATCGATTTTCTTTGAACTATCATGCCTATCGCCATCGCAGCGACAATTAAAATAAGTAAGCCAAAGGTTAGAAAAAAAAGTGACATTGCTTAGCCCCTATTGTTCAGCAATAAAATGAGCTCAAATAGCGTATTTGAGCTCCGTATATTATATACCCTCATGCTAAGGATATAAACCTAAAGACTATAAATAAGGCTTAAACGCAGGACTTGAATAAGTGACTAAACCATCAGGCGATTTAGCAATTAAATACACTGGTAAATCATGCTGCTGCGCATAACGTTGTGCTTTTTCCATTCCCATAACCGTTAAAGCAGTCGCTAAACCGTCGGCCGTCATAGCGCTAGGGTGTAAAACTGTAACAGAAACTAAGTCATGCTTAATTGGCATCCCTGTCATAGGATCAATAAGGTGAGTATAGGTTTCGCCATCCATTGTATAAAAGATTCGATAATCACCTGAGGTGGCAATACCGTTATTGCCTGGTGCAAGTACACGGTGTACTTTTCGCTCACCTGGGTTTGCATCAGGTTGTTCAATTGCTATTCGCCATGCTTGATTGTCTGGTTTTGTACCTGCAATACGTAACTCCCCGCCAATCTCAACCATGTAATCTGTAATGCCTTTGCTTTGTAATAGCTCAGCCACTTTATCAATACCATAGCCTTTTGCTGTAGCTGAAAACGACAATTCTAAATCAGCCATCGTTTTTGCTAAGCCTTGCTCGTTAAGGACCAACTTATCTATACCAATGTTATTGATCATATTTGCCAGAGCTTCATTCGTTGGGCGCTTTGTTGGTTTTTTATCTGGACCAAACCCCCATAAATCTATCAACGGCCCCATAGTCACATCTAGGGTCTTAGTTGAATTACCTATACGCATAGATTCACTAATAACTGCCCTGAAGTCATCACTGATTGGCATTACTTCGTTGGCATCTAAACGGTTAAAGGTGTTTATTTCTGAATCTTCGATATAGGTCGACATAGACTGGTTGATATCAACTAAAACCGCATCGATTTCTGCTTGTACTGCTTGAGGGTCAACTTGCTCAGCGTAAAACTTAATGTGGTAAGTTGTACCCATCGTTTTACCTTCTAAGTAGGTTTCCTCTGGGACTGATTTTCCACATCCAGATAACAGTAAAGTCAGCGTGATTATAAATAAGGCGATTATGCCCTGGGGAGTATTTACTTTGTTCATAACAACCCTACTTAATAGGTTAAAAATTAATATAAAAAAGCCTCGTCACATAAAATGCGACGAGGCTGGTATTTTAACTAAATTTAATCAGTTTGGGTATTAGCCACCGAAATCATCTAGTAAGATGTTTTCTTCTTCAACACCTAAGTCTTTAAGCATAGTGATAACAGCCGCATTCATCATTGGAGGACCACACATGTAGAACTCACAATCTTCAGGCGCTTCGTGATCTTTAAGATAGTTCTCAAATAACACGTTATGGATAAAGCCAGTGTAGCCTTCCCAGTTATCTTCTGGTTGCGGATCTGAAAGCGCAGTGTGCCAAACGAAGTTTTCGTTTTGCTCAGCTAGGCCGTCAAAATCTTCAACATAGAACATTTCACGTTTAGAACGCGCACCATACCAGAAACTAATTTTACGCTTAGAGTTTAAACGCTTAAGTTGGTCAAAGATATGTGAACGCATTGGTGCCATACCTGCACCACCACCTACGAATACCATTTCAGCGTCTGTGTCTTTAGCGAAGAACTCACCAAATGGACCAGAAATAGTTACTTTATCACCTTCTTTAAGTGACCAAATGTACGAAGACATTTTACCACATGGTAGGCTTAGGTTTCTTGGCGGCGGCGTAGCGATACGCACGTTAAGCATGATGATGCCTTCTTCTTCTGGGTAGTTAGCCATTGAGTAAGCACGAATTGTTTCTTCGTCTACTTTTGACTCCAGATCGAAGAAACCAAAATGGTTCCAATCGCCACGATACTCTTCAGGAATATCGAAATCTGCATATTTAACATGGTGAGCTGGCGCTTCGATCTGGATGTAACCACCCGCACGGAACGGCACTGACTCGCCATCAGGAATTTGTAGCTTAAGTTCTTTAATGAACGTCGCTTTGTTATCGTTAGAGATAACTTCACAATCCCATTTTTTAACACCGAAAATTGACTCTTCAAGTTCAATTTCCATGTCGTTTTTAACATTAACCTGACACGCTAGGCGACAACCTTCACGTGCTTCACCTTTAGAGATGTGGTCAAGTTCAGTTGGCAGAATATCACCGCCGCCTTCTTTAATGTGTACGCGACACTGGCCACAAGAGCCACCGCCACCACATGCAGAAGATACGAAAATACCTGACTCAGATAGTGCGCCTAATAGCTTACTACCTGCTGATGTTTTAATGGCTTTGTCTGCATCGCCATTAATGCCGATGATGATATCACCGCTTGCAACTAGCTTAGATTTAGCACCAATGATGATTAAAACTAGTATTACAACGATAGCGATAAAAACACCAACGCCTAAGAAAATATCCATGATTGACCTCGCTATTATTACAGTGAAATACCAGAGAATGACATAAAGCCAAGACCCATCAAGCCAACAGTGATGAAGGTAATACCTAAACCACGTAAACCATCTGGTACGTCTGAATACTTCATTTTCTCACGGATACCTGCAAGTAATGTAATTGCAAGCGCCCAACCAACACCAGCGCCAATACCATAAACAACAGACTCGCCGAAGTTATAGTTACGCTCAACCATGAAGGCTACCGCACCAAAAATTGCACAGTTAACTGTGATTAGTGGTAGGAAAATACCTAATGCGTTGTAAAGCGGTGGGAAGAACTTATCTAATGCCATTTCAAGAATTTGCACTAGTGCTGCAATAACACCAATGAAAGTTAAGAAACGTAAAAAGCTAAGATCTGCTTCTGGGTAACCAAGCCACTCTAGTGAACCTGGCGCTAATACCGCATGGTAAACCAAGTTGTTAACCGGTACTGAAATACCTAATACAACAATAACCGCTACACCTAGGCCAATTGATGTAGTTACTTTTTTAGACACGGCTAAGAAAGTACACATACCTAGGAAGAATGCTAACGCTAAGTTTTCAATAAAAACGGCTTTTACAAATAAACTAATATAATGTTCCACTTATCGCCCCTTACGCTTTAGCTTCTACTTGGTCTTTCTTATAAGTACGAAGTACCCAAATGAATAAACCAATGATGAAGAATGCACTCGGTGGTAAGATCAATAGACCCATAGGTTGGTACCAACCACCATTTTGTACTAATGGAATAATATCAACACCGAATAGTGAACCTTTACCGAATAACTCACGAATAAAGCCAACAGTAAGTAACACTACAGAGTAACCTAAGCCATTACCAATACCATCAAGGAAAGACATTAATGGCGGCGACTTCATTGCATAAGCTTCAGCACGACCCATTACGATACAGTTAGTAATGATTAGACCAACGAATACTGATAACTCTTTTGCCGTAGCGTAAGAGAAAGCTTGTAGTACTTGGTCAACCACGATTACTAATGATGCAATAATCGTCATCTGTACGATGATACGTACTGATGATGGGATATGGTTACGAATAGTCGAGATAAAAAGGCTAGAGAATGCAGTTACCAAGGTCAATGCAATTGACATGATTAATGCATTTTTTAAGCTAGACGTTACCGCTAGCGCAGAACAAATACCAAGTACTTGTAATGCGATTGGGTTGTTAGCGAAAACTGGACCAAATAGGACCGCCTTCATTTCTTTAGTATCAGCCATTAGTTCAATGCTCCTTTACGTACTTTCGCAAGGAAAGGGCCAAAGCCATTTTCGCCAGTCCAAAAATCAACTGCATGGTCAACACCATTAGACGTTAATGTAGCACCTGAAAGACCATCGATCTTATGCTCATCACCGGCTGCAGTTCCTTTAACGATTTGGATTGGTAACTCTTTACCTTCCCACGTTGCAGTCCACTGTGGGTTTTGAATTTCACCACCTAGACCAGGTGTTTCGTTATGTTTGTAGAAAATGATGTCTTTAATAGTTTCGCCATCGCTTTCAAGCGAGATAAAACCGTACATTAAACCCCATAAACCATAACCCTGAATAGGAAGGATGATTGCATCAGTAGAGCCATCGTCTTTTTTAGAGATATAAACAGGCGCACGCTTGGTAATACGTTGAATACCTGCGATGTCCTTAATACCATTCTCTTTTAAAGATTTACTTAAATCAGCATCGTATTTGCTTTTTTCAAAGTCAAAATCTTCTACCGGCTCAGCAAACTCACCACTTTGCATATCAACAAAGCGAGTTTCGATTTTAGCATCAAACGTTTCGGCAACGTTATCAACTTTGCCAATACCAGCAGCAGCTAAGATATTGCTTTGAATATCTTTTGCTTTATTTGCTTTTTGCAGAGGGCGTAGTTGTACAGATGTTAGCGATACAATAACTGCACACACTAAACATAATGAGACAACAACAGCTAGCGTTTTGCCAATTGATTCGTTATTACTAGACATTACGTGCCAACCTCCGCTTGATATTAGCTTGCACTACAAAGTGATCGAATAAAGGTGCAAACAAGTTAGCAAATAAGATTGCTAGCATGATGCCCTCTGGGTATGCAGGGTTAACAACACGGATCATGATAACCATAAAGCCAATAAGCGCACCGTATGCTAATTTACCTTTATCAGTAAATGCAGCAGATACAGGGTCAGTTGCCATAAAGAACATACCGAATGCAAAACCACCCAATACCATGTGCCAGTACCAAGGCATAGCAAACATCGCATTGGTTTCAGAACCAATGGTGTTCAGTATTGATGAGGTTACTACCATACCTAGGAATACACCTAGCACGATACGCCAAGACGCGATGCGCACGTAAATTAGGAATAAACCACCAATAAGTACAGCTAGCGTAGACGTTTCACCCATAGAACCTTGAATGAATCCGTAAAACGCATTCCACCAAAGCTCAATATCAGTCGCGTAATTTAACGTACCAGCAAACGCTTGACCAAGCATAGTCGCGCCAGAGAATGAATCTACGGCAGTCCATACTGTGTCACCTGAAATTTGTGCAGGGTATGCGAAGAATAAAAACGCACGACCAGCAAGCGCAGGGTTTAAGAAGTTACGGCCTGTACCACCAAATATTTCTTTTGCTATAACTACACCAAAAGTAATACCTAGTGCAACTTGCCATAAAGGAATCGTTGCAGGCAGAATTAATGCAAACAATACAGAAGTTACAAAGAAACCTTCATTAACTTCATGCTTACGCACAGAAGCAAATAACACTTCCCAGAAACCACCGACAATAAAGGTAGTTGCATAAATAGGTAGGAAGAAACAGGCTCCGTAGAACATTTTCGCACCCCAGCCTGCATCAACGGTTAATTCACCGCCAAGTAACTGGAATAAACCTACTTGCCAAATATTCGCTAGCTCAAAGCCATTACCAAGTGCAATTGCAGCTTGATGACCAATGTTGAACATACCAAAGAACATGGCAGGGAACGTCGCCATCCACACTAAAATCATCATGCGTTTTAGGTCGATATTATCACGAACGTGAGTTGAACCTTTATTTACGTAACCTGGCGTGTAAAAAATAGTCGCAGCAGCTTCATACAGCGCGTACCATTTCTCATGCTTACCACCTGGTTCAAAATGTGGTTCGATATCTTCTAAGAAAGTTTTTAAGCCCATTTTAGCCTTCCTTCTCGATCGTAGTTAAGCAATCGCGTAGGGCTGCGCCGTACTCGTATTTGCCAGGACAAACGAAGGTGCATAACGCTAAATCTTCTTCATCTAATTCAAGCGCACCTAATGAAATTGCACTGTCTAAATCACGAGACAATAAGTCACGTAATAAAAGCGTTGGCAAAATATCAAGTGGCATAACACGCTCATAGCTTCCAAGTGGAACCATGGCACGTTTTGAACCGCCTGTAGACGTTGTCATTTTAAATAAACGACTCGGTGTAAGGTGAGACAAGAATGTACGCGTTACAGAGAATTTATCACTACCTGGTGCAATCCAGCCAAATAATTCTTTTTCGCGACCTTCAAGTAATACAGATACTTGAACGTGGTAACGACCTAAGAATGCATGAACACCAGACGACGTAGCACCTGCAAGTACAGAACCAGAAATAACACGGTTATCACCGTCTTCTAATTCACCTGCTACTAAGTCATCTAATGAAGCACCTAATTGTGTTTTCACTAAACGAGGATTCTTAACACGCGGACCTGCAAGCGAAATCACACGGTCTGTGTAAATTTCACCAGTAAGGAAAAGGTGACCATACGCAATAACGTCTTGGTAACCAATGTGCCAAACTTGCTTACTAGCAGATACTGGGTCAAGGTGATGGATATGTGTGCCAACAAGGCCAGCTGGGTGCACGCCACCAAACTCATGTACTTCTACTTGAGCAATAGGTGAACTAGGAACTTGACTGCCTGCTTGCTTACAAACAAATACTTTGCCATCGGTTAAACGTGACACAACAGCCAAACCTGCTTCAAACGCTTTCGCATTTTCAGCAATAACTACTGCAGGATCTGCAGCAAGTGGATTGGTATCGATAGCTGTCACAAAAATAGAGCTAGGATTTGCATCCAATGCCGCTATTTTACTAAATGGGCGAGCACGAAGTGCTGTCCATTGACCCGATTGAACTAGTACTTCTTTAGCTTTTTCACGGTCTAAGCTGTTAAGCTCAGTTTCCGAGAAAGAACCAAAGGTGATTTGCTCACTGCCGTTTACTTCAATAACAACAGATTGCAGAACACGTTTAGCACCGCGATTAATTTCTTTTACTGTACCAGAAGCTGGTGCAGTAAATAATACGCCTGGGTTCTTTTTATCTTCAAAAAGTACCTGGCCTTTTTTGACTTGGTCATCCACACGAACATGCATGGTTGGACGCATACCGATAAACTCTTCACCTAGCACAGCTACACGTTTGACGGCAGAACCATCATGAATAACTTGCTGAGGTGCGCCCTCTAAGGGTAAATCCAGACCTTTTTTTATATTGATCATACGCACTTGCACTACATTAACGGAAAGAAACTGAAAAATCGTACCAACCACGCCGCTATTTGTATTATTGCAAGCTATAAAATGACTCGCTATAGATACCAAACAAGCAGCGCAGTAAAACTCCTCACATATTGCTTTGATTTTAACATTATTGTGACTGACTATGCGAGTGTATTTATGAAAATTATACGAGAGAAACGTTTATTTAGTTTTGTAATTCATAATTAATAAAATACAAGCTAGACCAAAGTGGTAAATAAACCAACAAATAGCAAAATTTTTTTCAAATCAAGGCTAAAAAACAAAAAAGTCGCACTAGGCGACTTTTTCAAAATTGCATTACTAGCTACAGATTAATCAATCATATTTGCAATTGGCGCAACAGGATTAACATCTTGCTCGTAATCAACCGTATCAATGCCAAAACCAAATAGGCGTAAAAACTCATTATGGTAGCCCACGTAATCCGTTAACTCATCAATTGAACTTGTGTCTACACTATCCCAAATAGTTTGAACACGTGCTTGAACGTCATCTTCCAGCTCTTTGTAGTTTTGGAATAAATGTCCGCCCTCATCAAAACGTGGTGAATCACCGTATAGGTTTTCATTAAATAACGCATGAATTTGCTCAATTGTGCCCTCGTAAGTGCCATCAGCCTTCATCACTTTAAATAGTGCCGAAATGTAAAGCGGCATTATTGGGATTGCCGAGCTTGCTTGGGTAACAACCGCATTAAGTGAAGAAACGTAAGCTTCGCCATTTAAATCTTGGGTAGCGGCTTTAATAGCTGCAGTGGCACGGTCTAGATCTTCTTTTGCCTTACCTATGGTTGCATGTCCATATATTGGCCAAGTTAGTTCTTTACCAATGTATGTGTAAGCCGTTGTTTTAAAGTTATCTGCTAGTACATCAGCGTCTTTAAGGGCGTCAATCCACATTTCCCAGTCTTCGCCACCCATTACTTTAATGGTGTTGTCGATATCGTCTTGGTTTGCTGCTTCAACAGTTACTTCATCAATTTCACGCTTTGACGTATTTAAGTTTTTAGTCGTTACCGCATTACCAATTGGCTTAAGTGTTGAAGAAAACACTTCCCCTGTATTTGGATCAGTACGACGAGGTGATGCTAAGCTGTAAATAATACAGTCAACTTTACCTAATTCAGCTTTAATGGTGTCGATTGTTTTTTGTTTGATTTCGTTAGAAAACGCATCACCATTAATATTTTTAGACCATAAGCCTTCAGCTTCAGCGGCTGTTTGAAATGCCGCCGTGTTGTACCAACCCGCAGAGCCTGTTTTACGTTCAGTGCCTTCTTTTTCAAAGAACACACCCAATGTTTTAGCGCCACCACCAAATGCAGCGGTAATACGAGATGCAAGGCCATAACCTGTAGACGCACCAATAACTAATACATTTTTAGGCGCATTTTTTAATGCTCCTTGCTGCTTAACATAATTAATTTGTTCTTGAACATGCTCTGCACAGCCAACTGGGTGTGCATTGGTGCAGATAAATCCGCGAATTTTAGGCTTAATGACCATTGATCATCCTATATCTTTTACAATAAAAATTAGCGCTAGTTTAAAGGCTAAAACAAAAAAAACTGATCTGATCAGTTACGCACTGCTCAAACCACCTTCTAGCTACCTGTTATCCAACTTTTGAGCCGCCCATGCAATTAGGTGACTGCGGGGCTTCGCCGTCGTGCTCTGTAAATTCCTCAGGAGTATAAGTGTGCATAGCAAGCGCATGAATATGATTTGCCAGCTCATCTTTTAAAATTTCATTAATTTCACGATGACGCTGCAATAATCGCTTACCAGCGAATTCTTCACTGACTACAATCACTTTAAAGTGAGATTCAGTCCCCGCACTGTGCATATGGCTTTCGTTAATAACATTTAAATGCTTACACGCAATAGCATTTGCTAGCTTGTCACGTATTTGTTGTTGCATTGACATAAAAACCATCCTCAAAATTCAGTTATATGGTTACTATAACAACTGCGGCTACACCATGGCTAATGCTATTTAACTGAAACCATTATTAATATAGCGAAACGTTAAACTGATCCGCGGGTGTTTAAGTGTTGTTTGTTTAGGCAACGCATGTTGATAATTTTGTTGGCTCTGTCCGCTCATTATTAAACAACTACCACTTTGTAATTTGATGTTAGTAATGCTGTTGCTTACTTTGTGTTTAAGTTTAAATAACCGCTCTGCACCAAGCGACACACACGCTATGGTAGGCTCAGGCCCTAGCTCAGCCTCGTCATCGCTATGCCAACCCATACAATCGTGGCCATCCCGATAATAATTAACCAAAATTGAGTTAAATGGTTGCTGTAGGTGATTTTCTAAACGTGTTCGCATAGCAAGTAATACGTCTGGCCAAGGCTCTAAGTCGAGTTTATGCCCAGAATAACCGTACTCAAGATTTTCTTCGCTGATAAAACATTGTAGCCTAGGTATTGGCCCCGTTTTACCAAACACTGTAATGTTTGGCTGTTGCCAATTTAGGTTTTGCTGCAAATAATAAAATAAATCGAGGCTTTTTTGTGCGCTAAGTACCTTACTTTGATAAGAAAAGCCATTTGGTAACAGTTGGGGGTTGGCGTTTGGCGGTTGCATGTTAGAATTTACCTATCATTTGATTACCGATCATTAAACTATTATGACTACGCAAGCTACGCTCGGCGATAACACTTTTACTCTTGAACGCTTTCCTTTGGATCAAAAAAACCGCAGCTTACAAGCGTGGGATTCAGCAGACGAATACCTCATTGACTATGTTAATGAACACTATCCTGATTGTCGCTCGTTACTGATCTTAAACGACAGCTTTGGTGCACTTAGCTGTTACTTTAGCAAGCAACAATTAACAGTTTGTTCAGTAAACGACTCATATATTAGCCATCAGGCGGCTGCTTATAACTTAGCGGAAAACAAAATCGCGACGACTGCGTTTAGCCAGCTTGATAGTTTGTCGGCTCTACCTGAGCAAGTAGACCTTGTGTTGGTAAAAGTACCACGCACGTTGGCTTTTTTACAATATCAGTTATCTGAACTAAGCGAAGTGCTCGCACCAAATACGCCAGTTATTGGTGCTGCAAAAACTAAAGACGTACATAACTCTACTATTAAAGCATTTGAAAACTTTATTGGTGAGACGAAAACAAGTCTTGCAGTAAAAAAATCACGTTTAATTATTAGCCAAGCAGCCGGCGGTTATAAAGGCGCAGATTTCCCAGTCAGCTGGCCACTTGAAGGCACTGATTTTACAATAAGTAATCATGCCAATGTGTTTTCACGTGATTCACTTGATATTGGCGCACGTTTCTTTTTCAATTACTTGCCGCAAACAAATAAAGCAAAAAATATTATTGATTTAGGCTGTGGTAATGGCGTGGTTGGTTTAATGACATTAGCGCGCTGTCCTAATGCGCATATTAGCTTTGTTGATGAGTCGTATATGGCGGTTGAATCAGCTCGACTCAACATTGAATTAAACATGGAAGACAAGTTTGAACAATGTACTTTTATAGAGAATGATTGTTTAACTGACTTTGAACGTGAAAGTGCCGATATTGTATTGTGTAATCCGCCATTTCACCAAGCACAAGCAGTTACCGACCACATCGCGTGGCAAATGTTTAAACAAGCAAAAGACACATTAAAAGAAGGTGGCGAGCTGCGTATTATTGGCAATCGTCATTTAGATTATCATGACAAACTAAACCGTATGTTTGGTAACTGTACTTTATTAGGCTCTAATAAAAAGTTTGTGGTACTCAGCGCAACTAAAAATAGTGGGACGTTATAAATGAAACTCATAAAGATATTATTGAGCTGTTGTACTTTAGTGGTTTTTTCGGGATGTGCCAATCAGCCTAATCAGCTTATTCTCAATCCCGTCTATAAAAGTGGACAAATAAGCTCAATCAATAACAGCTTAAACACCAGCGTGATTGATTTACGTGGTGACAGTGCAACCTTAAAGCTTATTGAATCAAGCAAAACAAAAACCATTGCCAGCACGGGTATTACTGAGTCAGTTAAAAGTGCGCTAGACAGTGCGCTTAGTCGCAATGGCGCTAGCATTTCTAATTTAGCGCAATTGCGCTTTGAGTTAGATATTCACGCACTGCAAGCTGTGGTTACAGAAAAGCTAATGAGCCATACCAGTGATGCCAAGATTGAATTTGAAGTACGAGTGATTCGCCCTACCAGTAATTTCAGTAAGCGTTATAGCGGTAATGCTAATTTATCTGGACCACTTGGTCATGATAGGGCAAAAATTGAAGGTCAGCTCAATAAGTTGACTGAGCAGTTAATTACCCGCATTGTATCTGACCCTGAATTAATTGCATTTTTAGAAGGTTAATAATGAAGCAACTTTTTTTAATCTGCGTAAGCTTATTTTTTAGCGTAAATAGTTTAGCGGCACAAGAAGGCCGCTTTGTGCAAAAAGATAATATTTTCCCTCGAGTAGAAATTGTGACATCGTTGGGCAGTATTGTGGTTGAACTAGACCGCTCAAGAGCCCCTATTACGGTCAATAACTTTTTGACTTATGTGTCTGATAAAAGCTATCAAGGCAGTGTGTTTCATCGTGTAGAACGCGATGTAGAAAATGACCGTGACTTTGTAATTCAAGGCGGTGGTTATGATAAAGATTACGATGGCCTGCATGAAAACGACCCTATTTTTAATGAAAGCGGTAACGGCTTAACTAACGATATGTATAGCATTGCTATGGCCTATCAAGATCGAGAACCACACTCAGGAACGCGTCAGTTCTTTTTTAACATGGATGACAATGACCATTTAAACCCTGGACGTGATTGGGGATTTGCAGTGTTTGGCAGTGTTATGGAAGGTTATGAGACGCTCGATAAAATCATGGCTGTAAAAACGGGTTTTAATGACAAAATTGGCTACAACTTTGTCCCTGAAAAACCGGTTGTTATATTAAATATCAAGGTGCTTGAGCAAGTCCCTTTATAACTTTTTATCAGAGCAGCTTTGGCTGCTCTTTCTATGAGCCAATGAGCCCCTATGAATAGCACACTTTCTGTTCGCGAATACTTTTCTTATTTTAAAGATAAACGTTTAATTAATGTTTTTATATTTGGAATGAGCAGTGGTTTTCCGTGGGTGTTAATTGGCTCGGTAATGTCGGCTTGGCTTAAAGATGAAGGTTTGAGTCGCAGCATGATAGGCTTATTTGGCATTGTGTTTGGTGCCTATAGTATCAATTTTTTATGGTCGCCTTTAATAGATCGCACTAAACTGCCCTTTTTGTACAACTGGCTTGGTCAGCGTCGTAGTTGGATCCTGTTTTGCCAAAGCTTTATTTTACTTGGCACGTTACTACTTGCAGGGCTTGATCTAAAAGCAAACCTAGCGATTGCCGCCGCACTTTGCTTGCTGATCGCCATAGCCTCTGCAACGCAAGATATTGCTATAGATGCTTTTCGAATAGACACTCTTAGTGAAAATGAATCTCACAAAGCCACCGCAGCCGCCGCAATGGCTACATCAGGTTGGTGGACAGGTTATGCTTTATTAGGGGCTGTGCCCTTTTACATGGCAGATATGCCAAACATAGACTGGCCACAGGTTTATTATTTTTTATCTGCGATTATGCTGTTATTAATTAGCTGTGTGTTTTGGGCTAAAGAGCCGCAATCAAATCGCGAAGCCGTTCATGCCGAGCTAGAACGTGTTTACCTTGAAAAGCTCGCAACAACTAAACAAACTCCACTGACAAAAACGCTCGCATGGTTAGGCGTTACCGTGGTTGACCCATTTAAAACCTTTTTTGCTAAAAATGGGGTTAAAACCGCTTTAGCACTGCTGGCATTTATTTTCTTATTTAAAATTGGTGAAGCATTTTTAGCACGAATGTCGATTGTATTTTATAAGGAAGTGGGCTTTAGTAATACCCAAATAGCAAATTACTCCAAGCTGGGCACGGGTTTAATCACCATTGTATTTGCCTTTTTGGGCAGTATTTTTAACCACAAATATGGCATAGTAAAAGGCTTATTTATTAGTGGCGTAGCCATGGCTGCATCTAACTTAATGTTTTCTTGGATTGCCTTAGCAGGGCCACAAGAACACTTATATGCAATGGCGATTGTAGTTGATGGTTTTACCCAAGCTTGGTCTTTAGTGGCGATGGTTGCTTTTATATCTATGCTGTGTGACAGAGCATTTAGCGCCACCCATTATGCGCTATTAGCATCATTGGGTAATTTAGGACGTACGTTATTATCGAGTTATAGTGGCGTAGTTATCGATGATTGGCTAATGGGGAATTGGTCATTATTTTTTGTTTTAACAGCACTTATGGTTTTACCTTCATTAATATTTTTATATCTAATTAGGCACAAACTATATGCATTAGAGCAAAATTATCATAGTAGGTAACACCTAATGCATCCCTGCATTAGTATTGGCTGTAGACGTTAGATTTAACTTTACGATTACAGCCTAACAGCGTTAGTCAGCTTTAATTAAGCTTAATGCTTCATACGGGTCGACTTCTAATGCATTACAGTAGCGAACAAACTCAATCACATCTAAGCGACGCTCTTGATTTTCAATTTTGCCAATAAAAGAATGTGGCGTACCCAAAATTTGCGCTAGGCTGCGCATTGTGTAGCCTTTTTCATGGCGCTTAGTTTTAAGCCACTTTGTTAACTTTGCATTTTCTTCCGAAGATACGGTTTTACCCATCATATACAACTCCTACTCGTTGTTTAACTGTACATATTGCCAAGAGCTCATTGTGATCAACACTGAAAACTCACTGCCACTAACTAAGGCGCAGTGTAAACGCTTACAATTCAATCAACAAAAACCCTCAAATATGTACTAACTCTTTATTATTGTGAAAAATGAAACCTTGCCCGTTTCATTCTTGGATACATTATATACCATTCACCGTTGATCTGAATGATTAATTGGTAATTCTACGATTAAAGTTTAACAACAAATATTTACTAAGTCTGAATAAGGTTAAATATTTTATAACTTTTTTGTTTCATTTAAATATAAGCTGTTTATTATTAAGGTCTATTGACCCTAGCTTATAGAGATCAAATCATGTTTAGACTACTCTTTTTACTACCTATTATTTTGTGCTTAGGTTGGTACTTTTTTTTACGCCATTATGCTATTCCATTAAAGCAGGGTAAAAAAGGCTTTATCTATATTTTAGTCTTCTCTGCGTTTGTGCTTGGCTTTTTTGTGTTAATGATGCAAATAACAGAGTACAGCCCAACTGAGTTATGATTTTTTAAACACATAAAAAAACCGCTGATTAAGCGGTTTTTTTTGGATAACGATATTTTTATACGCTAAAACTAGCACCACAACCACATGTAGTGGTCGCATTAGGATTTGAGACAAAAAAACGTGCCCCCTCTAATCCTTCGGTGTAGTCAACTTCGCCATCAACTAAATATTGGATACTCATAGGGTCAATGACTAAGGTAACCCCATTTTTAACAATTTCTAAATCGCCAGGATTCGCTTTTTCATCAAAAGTAAAACCGTATTGAAAACCTGAACACCCACCGCCTGTGACATAAACACGCAGTTTTAGATCTGGGTTTTCTTCTTCGTCGATTAACTGTTTAACACGCACAGCGGCTGCGTCGCTAAACTTAATGGGTAATTCTTCAGACATCTTATAACCCTCAATACCTTAATACTAATGCGCGAGATTATCTAATACCTGAGTGTTTTAATCAAGTATAGTTAATCCTGCTTCTACGCTCCAATGCTAACATGGCTTGTTTAGCTCACTCTGTGAATAGGTGCAGTATAAATTAAATTTAAATTAATCTGTTGTTAAAAATCTCAAGGACTTCCCTAGACTATTTTGATAAACTTGACGCCTAAAAATGCTACGGGGAAATAAAGCATGTGGCTTGAGCGACTGAGACGTCGATTAGCAAAACCAAAAACATCCGTACAATTATGCTTATTAGGCGTAAGTGCCGGATTAATTGCTGCATTTTTTATTATACTGTTCCGCTTAACCATTTTATTTTTTCAAAGTTTATTTCTAGAAACCCCTGACGATTTTACCACCCTACCCACTTTAGAACGGGTATTAATGCCTTTAGTTGCAGCGTTATTAATAGCTACATTTGCGGCTTTCACTGGCTTTAAACATTACCGCTTAGGTATTCCTTTTGTAATACACAGAATCAAGCGCCATTACGGGCAAATGCCACTGTATAACACGGTTAATCAGTTTGTTGGTGGTGCACTGGCGCTGATCAGCGGTTTTTCTGTTGGCCGCGAAGGCCCATCAGTTCACATGGGAGCAGCAGGGGCGAGCATATTAGCAAATAAATTACACTTACCTCACAACGCTATGCGTACCCTCAGTGGTTGTGGCGTTGCCGCGGGAATTGCTGCGTCGTTCAATACCCCGCTTGCTGCGGTTATTTTTGTAATGGAAGTGGTGCTCAGAGAATACAAAGTGCATATTTTTGTGCCGATAATGCTCGCAGCCGTTACCGGTGCATTAGCCACTCAATTTGTATTTGGTGAAGGCTCAGAACTTGCGCTAATAAGCATTGCCCCCTTAAGTGGGTGGCATTACCCCTATTTAATTTTGTGCGGCATGGGGCTGGGCGCGGTGGCTTATGCTTTTAATCAAAACTTAATGCTGATTATTAAAACCTTTAAACCACTAAGTATGTTTCCTCGTTTAATAATTGCAGGGTGTATTGCCAGCTTAATTGCCTATGCAGTTCCACAAGCTATGGGCTCAGGGATGAGTGCGATAACCATTGCTGTAGAGTCACCTGAAAACATGCAACTACTTACCACTATTTTAATTGCTAAGTTATTAGCCACCTTGTTTGCTATTGGCTTAGGTATTCCTGGTGGGTTAATTGGTCCGGTTATTGGACTTGGTGTTTTAACCGGCACTTTAATGGCATTTTTTGCCCAGTTTATTAGCCCAGGAACTGACATAGCTGGTACTTATGGGGTGCTCGGCATGGCAGGCTTACTAGCTGCCACATTGCACTCTCCCTTAGCGGCACTAACTACCGTGATGGAGCTGACCTCTTCACCGGAAATTATTGTACCGGCGATGATCGTCATTACCACCGCCTACGTTACAGCTTTGCAGGTATTTGGTAACCGCTCTATATTTTTACAGCAATTAGACTTTCAGGGATTACCTTACCATGTATCTCCGGCCACTGAGGCATTACAAAAAGTAGGGGTGATGGATGACATGGATGAAGACTTTAAATTGCTCTACTCTGACGATAAAGAGCAAATAAAAAACAGTCTAGATGCCATGGACAGCCAAACACCGTTAATTGTGTTTGACGAGGAAAATGGTTATTGCCTAGCTGAATATGACTTAAGTTTAATGTCTGATCAGGCGGTCAATATAAAGTACATTAGCTTACAAGGTATCAGCAGCCAGGCCACTCTTGCAGATGCCTTTGAAATTTTAAATGATAAACGCAGTGGTGCACTTTATGTATATAACTTATTAGATAATCAACAAATTATGGGATTACTAAGGTGGGATCAAATCCATCATATTCTAACCATACGTAACAGTTTACTTTAACAATAATGAGAACAGTATGAGCGCATTATTAATTTACAAAACCTTGCACGTATTTTTTATGATTGCTTGGTTTGCCGGTATTTTTTACCTTCCTCGACTTTTTGTTTATCACGCTATGAGTGAAGAAAAATCGTGTAACTCAATGCTAAAAGTAATGGAACGTCGGCTGCTTTATTTTGTTACCCCCTTTGCTGTGCTTACCGCAGTGTTTGGCGTATTAACTATTGTTGAATACGGCCGCGAATGGTTTCGTTACAGTATGTGGCTGCATTATAAACTAGTGCTGGTAATCATTTTATATATTTATCATGGCTACTGTTTCAAATTATTAGCTGATTTTAAACACGATAGAAATACAAAAAGCGATCGGTTTTACCGAATTTTCAACGAGCTACCTGTTTTAGCGTTACTCGTTATAGTTGCTTTAGCCATTATTAAGCCAAGCTTTTAAATACAGGATTATAAATTACACTGCCAAGTCGCAAACTAAGTTTGTATAATACGCGCGATTGCGTGCTCCTTTATGGATTATCGCGCCTTTTTGAATAACTAGGAATAACCCCATGTTCAGTTTCCAAGGTGAAAATATACTCTCTGTTAATCAACTCGATCGAGACTGTATTGAACGCATATTTGCTGTAGCAAAAAAAATGGAGCCATACGCAAAAAAACAAAAGCGTACCAATGTGCTTGAAGGCGCTATTTTAGCGAATCTATTTTTTGAACCTAGTACGCGTACTCGTGTTAGTTTTGGCACTGCGTTTAACTTACTCGGTGGACTGGTTCGTGAAACCACCGGTATGCAAAGCTCTGCGCTTGCTAAGGGCGAGTCACTATATGATACCGCACGTGTTATTTCAGCCTATGCTGATGCGGTTGCAATGCGCCATCCAGACTCAGGCTCGGTAGCTGAATTTGCAACAGGTTGCAGCGTACCAGTAATAAATGGTGGCGATGGACCCAATGAGCACCCTACTCAAGCGCTGCTTGATTTATTAACTATTGAGCGTGAACTTAGCCGCTTCGATCAAAATATTGATGGTATGCACATTGCGCTAGTCGGCGATTTAAAATATGGCCGAACCGTTCACTCGCTATCAAAGCTATTATGTCATTACAAAAATATTCGCTTTTCAATGGTTGCCCCTAATGGCTTGCAAATGCCTGACTCAATTTTATCTGCCGTTGAAAATGCAGGACATAAAATTGAACTAGTTGATAAAATGGAAGGTAACTTAGCGGCCGATATTGTTTATCAAACACGCATTCAAGAAGAGCGTTTTCCGTCTCAAGAGGAAGCTAATAAATACCGTGGTGGATTTAGAATTAGCCAGTCTATTTACAATTCCCATTGCAAACCGAACTCGGTGTTAATGCACCCGCTTCCTCGCGATAGCCGTTTAGAGGCAAACGAACTTGATAACGACTTAAATGCTAACGACAATCTAGCAATATTCCGCCAAGTACAAAATGGCGTACTTATTCGTATGGCGCTGTTTGCTTTAACCCTCGGCGTAGAAAACAAAGTCGAGCAGTATGAAGTAGACGTTCCTTGGTTTAGCCGCAAACGCGATAGCTAAGCTTTTAATTTTAAAGTGATAAAACAATAGGATTTTTCATGACAATTAGCCAAGACTTATTTAAACGAGCTCAAGACTCTATTCCTGGTGGCGTAAATTCACCAGTGCGTGCTTTTAATGGTGTAGGTGGTACTCCGCTGTTTATTACTAAAGCACAGGGCGCGTTTACATTTGATGCTGATGGCAACCGTTACATTGATTATGTGGGCTCTTGGGGCCCAATGATTATGGGCCACAATCACCCTGAAATAAAACAAGCAGTGCATGATGCGGTAGAAAATGGTTTAAGCTACGGTGCACCTACCGAAGCTGAAATTTTAATGGCTGAAAAAGTTAAAGAGCTAGTCCCATCTATCGAAAAAGTACGTATGGTAAGCTCAGGTACTGAAGCAACAATGAGTGCAATTCGCTTAGCTCGTGGTTTTACTGGTCGTGACAAAATTTTAAAGTTTGAGGGTTGTTACCACGGCCATGCAGATTCACTGCTAGTAAAAGCCGGCTCTGGTGCATTAACTATGGGTGTACCTAACTCTCCAGGCATTCCTGAAGATTTAGCTAAGCACACCCTTACGGTTTCGTTTAACAATATTGAAGAAGTGAAAGCAATTTTTGCTAAATACGCCGATGAAATCGCGTGTATTATTGTTGAGCCAGTTGCAGGTAACATGAACTGTATCCCACCAGTACCTGGCTTTTTAGAAGGACTGCGTGAAGTCTGTGATCAGTACCAATCTGTGCTTATTTTTGACGAAGTAATGACAGGTTTTCGTGTAGCCCTTGGTGGCGCTCAAGCTTATTACAACATCAAGCCAGACCTAACCTGTTTAGGTAAAGTAATTGGTGGTGGCATGCCAGTTGGCGCATTTGGTGGTAAAACAGAGATTATGGATTACATAGCCCCTGTAGGCCCTGTTTATCAAGCAGGTACACTGTCAGGAAATCCAATTGCGATGGCTGCAGGTTTAAAATCACTTGAGTTACTTAGTGCACCTGGCGTTCACGAAAAACTAGAAGCCATTAGTAAAGCGATTTGTGAAGGCTTTGAAGCCGCAGCTAAAAAAGTAGGTATTGCCTTAACTACTAACTACGCTGGCGGCATGTATGGCTTTTTCTTTACTGATGCAGAAAAAGTAACTACTTACCAACAAGCTACTGAATGTGATTTAGAGCGCTTTAAAAAGTTCTTCCACTTAATGCTTGAAGAAGGTGTTTATTTAGCGCCTTCAGCGTTTGAAGCTGGTTTTGTTTGTGCTGCGCATACAGAGCAAGAAGTTCAGGCAACGATTGAAGCGGCAGAGCGCGCTTTTGCTAAACTATAACGTTTAGCTCATAAGATCGCTTACCCATAAAAAAAGCCCTTTCGGGCTTTTTTTGTTTTTATTACTTAGCGAATACATTGGGGCCTTGGTTTAAACTCACTGGCCCTAAGCGGTAATTGAATCACTTTGCCACACCCTGGTGGTGCTTGCTTCCCGGTTTGCTCGTTTACAAATGCCCACCGAATTGAAGGTGGACGGGTATCGGCAATTGCTTGCGGGTTTAAGGGTTTTAAATAACGAATATAGGTTTCAAGCGCGCCGACACTGCCGGTTAAGCCAGTGCTTTTATTATCATCACGACCTAACCATGCAACCGTCACTGTATTTTGATCAAATCCAGCAAACCAGCTGTCGCGTAATTCGTTACTAGTACCTGTTTTACCTGCGAGCTGAATCGACGGAAAATGTAAATTTAAGCGTTTAGCGGTGCCATCTTTAGTTACTCGCTTCATAGCGTATTTGGTCATGTACATGGCATCTTTATCAAAGCGTTGTTCGTTACTCACTTTATGCTTATAAAGTACTTTACCAACAGAGTCGGTTAATGCCGAGATAGACGTCAGCTCCCTGTATTCGCCATCAGCAGCAATAGTGGTATAAAGCTGGGCCACTTCAAAACTCGACATTTCAATAGCCCCTAATAGCAGCGACGGGTATTCATTAATATGGCCTTTAGCACCTAGTCCTCTGAGTGTATTAGCAACTTTATCAACCCCAACATCAAGCCCTAAGTTAACTGCCGGAATATTAATGCTGTGGCTGAATGCTTTATAAAGAGGCACGGCGCCTCGGTATTGATGATCAAAGTTTTCTGGCTGCCATACTTTTCCCTCTTCGTTGGTGACTTGCACGGGTGAATCATCAAGCAACGTCGCTAAATTATAATGAGGAAGCTGCAGTGCACTTAAATACACTGCCGGTTTAACTAATGAGCCAATATTGCGCTTGGTATCAAGTACGCGGTTAAACCCTGAATAGCGCACATCACGTCCAGAGACTAACGCTGATACACCAGCTTTTTCAACATTAACGGAGATCATCGCCGCTTCTAATTCTTTGGTATTTGGACGCCTTTCCAAATAAGGTAAACTGGCCTTAATCGATTCTTCCATTGCGGTTTGTTTTTGCAAGTCGAAGTAGGTAAATACGCGCACCCCTGCATCTAATACTTCTTGATCAGGTAGCAGCTGTTTCAACTCGCGATTAACCAACTCCAAGTAACCTGGGTAAGACTTTTGTAAGCTGGCTTTCATTGGCGCAATATCAATTGCGCGCTTTAATGAGGCTCGATACTCTTTAGTGGAAATAAGTTTGTTATCGACCATTAAACGCAGCACTAAGTCACGACGCTCCATAGCACGTTCTTTATAACGTCTAGGGTTATAATAAGAAGGGCCTTTAACCATGGCCACCAGCAGAGCAATTTGGTCGTACTCAAGTTCATCAACGGGTTTTGCAAAGTAAAACTCAGCAGCCAGCCCCATCCCATGTACTCCTTGGTTATAAGACTGACCTAGGTAGACTTCGTTTAAATAGGCTTCGAGAATCTGATCTTTTGAATAACGATAATCAAGAATAAGCGCAATAAAAGCTTCATTGATTTTACGTACTAATGAACGTTCACGGGTAAGGTAAATATTTTTAGCTAGCTGTTGCGTCAGTGTGCTGCCCCCTTGCACGGTTCTTCCTGCGCGAATATTGGTATATAAAGCCCGTAAAATAGAAAATACCGATACCCCGTGGTGATCATAAAAATCGCGGTCTTCGACCACTAACAAAGCATTTTTAAGCATGTCAGGAAATTTATCTAATGGCACAAATTCGCGGTCTTGTTTTGAGTCATTACCTATACGGGCTATTTGTACAGGCTCTAATCTGGCAGTGTTTAAGCGACGACCGAATTTATCTTTAATACTGGCAACCTTTTCCCCAGAGAAACGTAATTCAATTACATGAGCATTTTCTAAACCATCATAAAATTCAAAATCACGACGAAAAATCTTAATACTATTAGCTGTTTTAATATATTGCCCTGTGCGGCTCAAGCGATTAACTGCCGTGTAATTTAAACGTTTAAGCTCCCATAAAACTTCTTGCTCAGATAAAAACTGCCCAGGAAAAAACGTCATTGAACGCGCATACACTTGGGCTGGAAGTTGCCATTTGTTGCCTTCAAATTGGCGGGTGATTTTTGCATCAAGATAAATAAAGTAAAGTGCTACAGCGATGAAAGTCGCCAGACTCAGTTTCCAAAAAATAGAAAACAAAGTTTTTAAAAATGGCCGTTTAGCCGAACTTGCGGTTTTTTTTGCAGCACTTTTTCGCGCTGATGTTTTAGATGACTTAGTAGCACGCTTAGTCGAAGATTTACTGGTCGGTGTTTTCTTTTTTTCAGCCATTTAAGTGTAATACATTCCAAAGGTTGATTTAACGCGAGGAGCTTATCACATTACTCTAACACCTGAAAAATTAACCCTTCCTGAAATCAAAAAAGCCCTAACTGAGTAGGGCTTTGATTGAACACACAATACTTTTACTTTTAATTACTTCTTACTGAAACAAATTCTGGGTAAGCATCAATACCACAATCATGTTGATCCATACCGTTTAGCTCTTCCTCTTCGGTAACACGAATACCCATAGTTTGTTTTAAGACTGCCCAAACAATGAATGAAGCGATAAACACAAAGCCAATGATACATAGTAAACCAATTAACTGTGCCACAAGGTTAGCCTCGGCATTAGTAACCGGCACTAATACCACACCTAATATGCCACATACACCATGCACAGAGATGGCACCTACAGGGTCGTCAATTTTCACTTTATCAAGTGCCACAATGCTTAGTACAACCAAAGATCCACCTAGTAGGCCATATAAACACGCCATTAATGGTGATGGTGATAATGGATCTGCAGTAATAACCACTAAGCCTGCAAGTGCGCCATTAAGTACCATGGTTAAATCTGCCTTACCCCATAATAACTTACATAAGAACAAGGCTGATATTGCACCCATAGCTGCAGCAGCATTGGTGTTAAGTAGTATTTGACCTACTGCAGTTGCATTTTCTTTATCTGAAATTAATAACTGTGATCCACCGTTAAAGCCAAACCAACCCATCCATAAAATAAATGTACCCAATGTAGCAAGTGGCAAGTTTGAACCTGGAATTGGGTAAATTTCACCATTTTTACCATATTTACCTTTACGTGCACCCAGTAGAATTACACCCGCAAGCGCTGCAGCTGCACCGGTTGCATGGACAATGGCAGAACCTGCAAAATCAACAAAGCCTAATTCAGATAGGAAGCCGCCACCCCATGTCCAGTAACCTTCAATTGGGTAAATTAATCCTGTAAGTACTACTGTAAACACTAAGAAAGCCCATAACTTCATACGCTCCGCTACGGCGCCAGATACAATAGACATAGCCGTTGCAACAAATACTACTTGGAAGAAAAAATCAGACTCTAGTGAATGATCGGCGTCTGCCGCTTGACTACCTATTAGGCCACCAAATGAAGGAATTATTCCGCCTTCAACGTTGTCTACATACATAATGTTGTAACCGACCAACAAAAACATAGTACAAGCGATAGAATAAAGTGCGATATTTTTAGTTAGAATTTCTGTGGTATTTTTTGAGCGCACTAAACCTGCTTCTAACATTGCAAAACCAGCTGCCATCCACATAACTAAGATGCCAGAGATTAAAAAGTAAAACGTATCGAGCGAAAACTTCAGCTCTATAATTGTATTTTCCATGTTGCCCCCTTAAATAGCATCATCATCAAGTTCGCCAGTACGAATACGGACAATTTGATCTAAGTCGTAAACAAAAATTTTGCCGTCACCAATTTTGCCCGTTCCAGCAACTTTGGTAATGGTTTCTACAACGCGTTGGCAATTTTCACTACGAGTGGCAATTTCAAGTTTAATTTTAGGTATAAAGTCAACTTGATACTCTGCACCACGGTATAACTCTGTATGACCTCTTTGACGTCCAAACCCCTTAACGTCAACCACGGTCATTCCTTCGATGCCTAAATCAGCGAGTGCTTCACGCACATCATCTAGTTTGAATGGCTTTATTATTGCACTGATCATTTTCACAAAGGCCCCCTTAGGACACTAGCTTGTTATTGTATTTGCTCTATGCAATCCAACCTTTGTGCCACCTTTAAATTACAAATAAAAACAGAGGGTTATTAAATTAAATAATATAAAAAACAAAAAAGCGCACCATTTAGGTGCGCTTTTTTTAAGCAAAATACAGAATTGGTGCGAGTCGATAAATACGCAAATAATCGTCTTTAACTAACCGTTACACTCTCGCCAAATACACATTGATAATGTATTTAAGATTAAAGTTACTCTGTCGCATCGAAAGACAAAGCCGGTTTTTTAGCATCACTTAGCCATATTGACTCCATAGTTTGCACCACTCGAAAGTGAAACTCTTCATGGGTAAAGGGTTTAGTTAAAAAGTCATTCGCACCTGATTTAATAAATCGTGCAGCAACGCCATAACTATATACATCAGCTAAACCAATAATGGCCAATTGCTCACGGCTTTTAATATTACGCATAGCTCTAATTAATTCAAAACCATTCATACCTGATAAGTTATGGTCAGTGATCACTAAGTTGATAGCCTGATCATGCTCAAGTATATGAAGAGCTTGCGCACTATTATCAACAGTAATGACGTCAAACAATTGTTTTTCGAGCATTTGCTTAACCAAGCTACTGCTCAATAAGGAATTATCTACAACCAGCGCTTTGCGCCCCTGGTTACGCAATAACTGTGCTACAAATTTTATGGCGTAAAGATAAGAGTCGCGATTATCTTTAATGACGTAATCGATAATACCTAATTCCAGCATTTTTAAACGTGTATGTTCATCTGTTTGCGTTGTCATCACCAACGTAGGGATACCTTGCGACAGTGTAAAGCGAGTTAAATCAGTATCGATTTGCCCACCAACAGATAAATCAACTAACGCGAGCGAATAACTAGTTTGATTTAGTAACTTTTTACATTGAGTAAGTGACTGAGCGAAATCAACCCGCACATCAAGATAATGAGCAGCAATATGTTTGAGTACCTGTTGTACCCTTATATTATCTTCAACAATTAAAACCCGTTGCATAAACTCCCTTTCATTTACGTTCACCCTTTATGGTAACAAACCTAAAAATAAATCACTCTCAAGCATCCATTTAAAAACAATTAAAGCGACCAATAACCTAAAAAACTTAATTAATAATTAAATTTTTTAATCGCCTTAAACTTACAGTATGGCATACACATCAAGTATATTTCGCCCGTTTGCTATGTTGAGATTAATCTTAATTACATAAACTCAACGATTATTATCGGCAGCTAGTCTCAATACTTTTGTTTTTTACTCAAATATCGCTATAACTGCAGTACATAAAACAAAAAGGGTTAGTTATGAAATTTAGTCGAAGTCTATTTTTACCCATTGCCGCTATTGCACTTACATTTTCGAGTGCAACGTTTGCCGATAATCAACGCCGTATTGATATCGACAGTAAAGTAGTTACTCAGCACAAAGCAAAAATAAATAACGAACGATTTTCTTATACGGTAGCAACAGGCACACAGCCAGTATGGGATAACAAGGGTGATGCCATTGCAACCCTTCAATACACTTACTACACCCGCGATAAAGTAGATGATAGAACAAAGCGTCCATTACTTATTTCATTTAATGGTGGCCCTGGTTCAGCATCAGTTTGGATGCATTTAGCTTACACCGGCCCTCGTGTTTTAAAAATTGACGACGAAGGCTACCCAATTCAACCTTATGGTGTAAAAGATAACCCTTATTCGGTTTTAGATGTAGCGGATATCGTTTATGTAAATCCTGTAAATACAGGTTATTCACGTGTTGTAGAAGATAAAGACGGTAACCTTTTACCCAAAGATAAACAAAAAGAGCTATTTTTTGGCGTTAATGCCGATATAAAGTACCTCGCAGAATGGCTTAATACTTTTGTATCTCGAAATGAACGTTGGCGCTCTCCAAAGTTTTTAATTGGTGAAAGCTATGGTACTACTCGTGTATCGGGTTTAGCGCATGAGCTGCAAAATAGTCAGTGGATGTACATTAACGGTGTTGTACTCGTATCTCCTACCGATATCGGTATTAAACGCGACGGACCAGTAAAAGCAGCTAACCGCCTACCTTACTTTGCAGCTACTGCATGGTACCACAAAGCATTAAACGCCGATTTACAAGCAAAAGATTTAGACGAGCTATTACCGGAAGTTGAACAGTTTACCGTTAATGAGCTTATTCCTGCGCTTGCAAAAGGCGGCTTTATTGCGCCTGACGAAAAACGTCGTATTATTAAAAAAATGGCTGAATATGCGGGTTTATCTGAAACATTTGTTAGTCAAAACAATTTAGATATTCCAACACAGTTTTTTTGGAAAGAGTTATTGCGTGAACGCGGACAAATGGTTGGTCGACTGGATTCGCGCTATTTAGGCATAGATAAACGCGATGCCGGTGAGTCACCAGATTACTGGGCAGAGCTTACATCATGGCTGCACTCTTTCACTCCTGCAATTAACTATTATCTTCGTGAAGAGCTTAATTACAAAACCGATATCAAATATAACTTATTTGGTAACGTTCACCCATGGGATAGAAGCGGAAATAATACCGGTGAAAATTTACGCTTAGCCATGGCTCAAAACCCTTATTTAAATGTAATGGTTCAGGCGGGCTACTTTGACGGTGCAACCAATTACTTTGATGCCAAATATACTATGTGGCAATTAGATCCAAGTGGTAAAATGCAAGATAGGTTAAGCTTTAAAGGCTACCGCAGTGGCCATATGATGTATCTACGCCACGCAGATTTAGAAAGCTCTAATAACGATTTACGCGAGTTTATAAATCAGTCTTTACCCAAAGACGGTGAATCCGCTAAATACTAATTAGCTTTTACCCACTAAAAAGTGACCTCTTAGGTCACTTTTTTGCTTATAACCGCGGCAATTCGCCATGTGTGCAATCCCCAGTACGAATAACGGTTGGCTTTGCTATGTACTGCTTAGTAGTGAGTATTTCAGCAAGATTTATTAGCGTCTTAAGGGTACTTTTTAAAGCGACCCGATTATTTAACCATGTAGGTATCTTGCCGCCTGGTAACGCATACACTTGATAACTAATGTGTAAATTTTCCGCCTGCTGAGTTAGCAACCACGTTGCATTTAAGGTGCTTATTCTTATTACCCCTTTAGTTTTAGGTAAAAAATCTGGGCGCGCGTGAATACTAAGCTGCGTTTGCAACGAACTCACCCTTATATAGCACGAATAAGTAATCACATCCCTATTGCTAACAGGCCACGGGCTATCAATATAACTATAAACTAAGTTTTCTGAAGGGCTTAAACTTTTGAGTAACGTGACCTTAGTAATGTTTTCTATCCAGCTAGGGGCTGTATCGGTATCACTAAGTAAAGCAACTAAATCCTCTGCGGTGACATTGTTAACCACCGTTTCAGCTTTCATTTTCAAGGTATCGTCAGTTAAACGCTGAAAATAAACACTTACCCCTTGTTTACTTTCGTAAAGTTGCCAAGATGGCTGTGAACACACATTGGTAGCAAAACACAAAAGTGAAAAAATCATGCACTTTTGCAGCAAAGTCCGGCCACAAAAGTGCTTAGTCATTAAAGCCAATAAGGTTCTGTATCAAATGAAGCATGTCGACTTTGCTCCATGGCACTGACTAAAAAGTCAGATTTTTGCTCTAACCATAGTTGTATTTTTGCCAGTTGAGCATCTTCTTGCCCGCCACACAGCTGTTTTAAATAATCAAGCGTGCTTAACTCATACATCCCATGAGAAATATCCAGCCAAGGGAGCCTAAATTCTAATCGCTCATCTTTATTAAACAGTGCGCCTAAACAATTACCACTGAGTAAGCTATTTTCTAATTGAGTGCGAAAGTTTAAGTAATCATTGCCTGCTAAGCTTTGCTCTTTAGGGAGTAAACGGTGTAAGTTTTTCCAATCTTTATCAAATAAGCGATGAGCAATATCTACAATAGGTTGCTCTGCATTTTGAAGCTCTGCTTGGCTCCAATCTTTACGCCACTGCTTATTTATCAGCCACGTTGTTAAGCTCAGCAATAAACGGTTGTAGCGTGCACTATGAAAAAGCGAAAAAATATCGTCAATGCTCGGCTGTAACTCTTTTAAATCGTTAATAACTTGCGTTAACGCTGGGGCGCTATTTATTTTTTTATAAAAAGCATGGCGCTTAGAAGTATAAGTTTTTAACTGAATTGCATTTTCAACCCATGCTAACTCACTTAATAGCCACTTGAGTTCTGTTCTGAGTTGCTCGGTACTTTCTTTACTAACAATATCGTCAAACAACCAAAAGTTGTGGCGAATTAAGCTAATGCCGTCGGTTACACGTTTTAATGTTTTTAAACTTGGCTTATCGAAATAGCATTGCTCGTGTTTTTGCACAAAGCGAATACCAAACCCCATAGCTTCAATAAGGGCTTGCTCTTGAGTGGCTTGCTTATTAAGTTTCACAAAGCCGATTGATTTACTTGGTTGAAGCGGCGTGTCATCCGCAAGGCGGTAGCCTCTTGCTGCTTTTGAATAGAGCCCTAAACGAATGCTGTTTTGGCTCACTAATATATCTGCAAAAGCAAATAGCTCCTCACGACTACCTTCAACCAGCTCGATTTCAAGCTCGCTGATGATTTCTACCTTACCTGACGCAGCAATTTCACCTTTATCTAATACCACTTCAATTTTGGCACCATTTGGGGTTTCTATTAACCACGTACGGCGAATAAAATTAGTACTAAAAATAGGGAATAGATTTTGTGATATGGCATCAATTTGCATACCGTGAGGCCAAATTGATGAATCAAACGCCATTAGATTTGGCCGGTTTGTTTCTATTGGAAGATTGTACTCTGGGCGCTGATGTAAGCCCCCTACCACTTCTCCAGCTAGCTTAATTGTTTGCTCACAGCGCTCGTCTGTACAACGCGTTCTAAAGCCAATATCGAGTGCTCTTAACTCTCTGCTTGGTGTATCATAATAAGCATTTTGCAAACTTTTAGAAGGTTTGTTTGTGACTGTTTTTGCAAATTGAGTAATTAGTGAGGGGATCAGTGGAATGACGTCATCTGATACCAAAAATTTCAGTTCTATCTCAGTATCCATTAGGCTTGCGGATTACCCTTAAAATTAATAAGTGCTCAAAATAAACAAAGCAGCCCTATATTGCAAATTTTTTAGTCATAAACACACAAGCAAAATGCTCTGGTTACAATATCTGTCTTGCTATTAAACTATTAAATCCATACTATCTATATACTTATGCGAAATAAAAATCACGTTCACAACGGACACTGCTAGATTAACAAGGTAGATAAATGCTAAAACACTGTTTACTATGGCTGCTTTTAACAGCCGCCCCGTTTATGAGCCAAGCAGAGGAAGCTCAATCAACGTCGCCGACTAATGCTAAAACAGCTTATATAATCGATAATTTGTATACTTTCATGCGCTCAGGTGCCAGTAAAGACTATCGTTTACTTGGTTCAATAGATGCAGGTACGCAACTCACTTTATTATCTGATGAACAAAATGGTTTTATAAAAGTTAAAGATGATAAAGATCGTGAAGGCTGGGTAGAAGCTAAATTCATTAGTGAATCAGCTGGTTTAAAACAACAATACCAAGCCCTCAATAATGAAATAAGCACTATGCAAAATAGACTTCGTCAAGCGCAAGTTGAGTTACCTGAGCTGCAAGAGCAAAACGCACAGTTAACCGAACAAAACGCGCAACTATTAGCACAAATTAGTCAGTTACAAGGTGAGCTTTCTCAAGAACAACAGCTAAAACAAGCAACCAGTGCTAAAGAAAAACGCCAGTTGCTTACTTACGGTGGAGCCATTGCATTTTTAGGTTTGTTCTTAGGAATTATCTTAACTATCGTGTTATCACGCAGAAAACGCTATGAAGGTTGGGCATAAGCTTAACTTAATACAGCAGGCATAAAAAAAGCATCACATGATGCTTTTTTTATGCCTGCTGTGTTTTTTCTTAAAAGAATATCTACGTTATATATCTAAACGAAGCCCAGGGTCTTGTTTGATTTTTTCTATTACCATGTAAGTGTGGTGTGTGCCCACTCCCGGGATATCAACCAAGTCACCTAATACTTCTCTGTATTCATCCATGTTGGAAACGCGAATTTTTAATAAATAGTCATAACCACCCGCTACCATATCACACTCAACAACCTGCTTAATTTTAAGAATGTGTTCACGAAATACTTTAAATACGGCTGTATTTGAAGTAACTAATGATACCTGCACATGGGCCACTAGGCTTTGATTAAGTTTTTCCTCACTTAATTTAGCGAAATACCCCTCAATATAGCCCTCTTGCTCTAAACGTTTAACCCTATCTAAACAGGGACTGGGACTTAAATTCACCTGCTTTGCGAGGTTAACATTTGAAATTCTACCATTGCGCTGCAAAACGTCTAAAATTGATATATCGATACGATCAAGCAGGCGTAATCTATTCGGATTAGTCATATCAGTATTTTATATGGATAAGTTAATAATATGCCCTGTAAATTATCGTAAAACGGCGAAATTAACCAGCATATTCTGCTGGATTTTAATTAGAATGCACGCTTTACACCAACAACATTTAGCGGTAATTAACAATTATCCTAAGTCTTAACACTCCTGAGGGTTGCTTATGTTATTCAATGGCGATTTAACAACGACTTGTCCGATCAGACAAAAGATCCGTGACTTTTACCGTATTGATGAGAATGCGGTTATTGATCACATTTTACCACTTGCAGAAGTCGGTGTTAAAGCACGAAGCCGTGCATGGGAAAGAGCTCGCCAAATAGTATTAAACATTCGTAAAGACCAAGATGGTCAAAGCGGTGTTGATGCGCTATTAAATGAATTTTCACTATCGAGTGAAGAGGGTGTGGTATTAATGTGTTTAGCCGAAGCATTGCTTCGCGTTCCTGATAAAGCAACTCAAGAAACATTAATACGTGATAAATTAGCAAATGGCGATTGGAGCTCTCACTTAGGCAGTAGTGATTCTTTATTCGTTAATGCTTCGTCTTGGGGATTATTAGTAACCGGAAAAATGGTTAACTATAACGACAAAACGAAAGAGCAACAATTTGGTATGCTCAAAAAAACCATTGGTCGTTTAGGCGAGCCTGTTATTCGTAAGTCTGTGAACTTTGCCATGAAAATTATGGGTAAACAGTTCGTAATGGGCCGCACTATTGACGAGGCCATTGAACGTGCAGCCGATACAGAGAAAAAAGGCTATGTATATTCTTACGATATGCTAGGCGAAGGCGCTCGCACAATGAAAGATGCTAAGCGCTACTTCGACAGCTATATGAATGCAATTCATTCTATTGGTAAAGCAGCAAATGGCCGTGGTCCAATAAAAAGCCCGGGCATTTCTGTAAAGTTATCAGCTATTCATCCGCGTTATGAATTTACTCATAAAGAACGCGTGATGGAAGAAATCGTTCCAAAACTAAAAGAACTTGCACTTGCCGCTAAAAAATACGACATCGGGTTTACTGTTGATGCTGAAGAAGCTGACCGTTTAGATATTTCTCTTGATGTTATTGAAGCGGTATTTAGCGATGAAGATCTTGGCGATTGGCAAGGTTTTGGTTTAGCGGTTCAGGCGTATCAAAAGCGCGCTATTTTTGTTATTGAATGGCTAACAGACCTAGCAACCCGTGTGGGTCGTAAAATGATGGTGCGTTTAGTAAAAGGCGCATACTGGGATACCGAAATCAAAACCACACAACAAGATGGTTTAGACTTCTTCCCGGTATTTACCCGTAAAGCAACCACTGATGTGTCATACAAAGCATGTGCGATTAAAATGCTTGAAGCACGAGATGTACTTTACCCGCAATTTGCAACACACAACGCCTACACTGCTGCAACTATTTTAGAAGTAGCTAAAGGTGATAACCAAGGTTTTGAATTCCAACGTCTACACGGTATGGGCGAATCTTTATTTGACCAAATCGTTAATGCAGAAAAAATCCAGTGTCGTGTATACGCACCAGTAGGCCAGCACGAAGACTTACTTGCTTACCTTGTTCGTCGTTTACTAGAAAATGGTGCTAACTCATCTTTTGTAAATGCCATTGTAGATACCACTCAACCGGTTGAAGCATTATTACCAGATCCTGTTGAAACGCTGCAAGGTTTACGTAATAAATACAACACGCAAATAAAAATGCCAATTGATTTATACGGTGAAGAACGTGCCAACTCAAAAGGTATGGATTTAACTGATATTAACGTGATCACCCCGTTTAAAGAAAATTTAGACACTTGGTTTGAAGAGCACTTAATTGAAGAAAGCCAAGTACCAGAGGGCGCGCTGGCAGTTAAAAATCCAGCAAACCATAAAGAAATTATTGGCCACGTAAAATTACAAAATAGCGATGAAATGAAAGTGTTGCTAGCCAATGCTGAAACCGCTTTTGAATCATGGTCACAAACACCAGTAAAAGAGCGTGCTAATCTATTGCGTCGCGTTGCTGATATTTTAGAGCGTCATCATGATGAGCTTGTTGCTATCTGTATTAAAGAAGCTGGTAAAGTGGCACAAGATGGTATTGATGAAGTACGCGAAGCGGTTGATTTTTGTCGTTACTACGCAGCCCGTGCTGAAGAGCTTGCTCAAGATGAGCGCTTTGAAGCTCGTGGTGTGATTTTATGTATTAGCCCATGGAACTTCCCACTCGCTATTTTCTTAGGTCAAGTTGCAGCTGCTATCGTTACGGGTAACACAGTAATTGCAAAACCTGCAGAACAGACGAGCTTAATTGCTCTACGCGCTATTGAATTAATGCTTTCTGTTGGTTTACCTGAGCACGTTGTACAGCCTGTGGTTGCTCGCGGTAGCGAAGTAGGTAAAACCATTGTGCCAGATGAGCGAATTCAAGCAGTTATGTTTACAGGTTCAACTGAAACGGGCACACTTATCTCGCAAACATTAGCGGCACGTAACGATATCCAGGTGCCTTTAATTGCAGAAACTGGCGGCCAAAACTGTATGATTGTTGACTCAACAGCGCTTCCTGAACAAGTAGTTGATGATGTGATCAGTTCTGGCTTCCAAAGTGCAGGTCAACGCTGTTCAGCATTACGTGTGCTCTTTATTCAAGAAGATGTTGCCGATGGCATTATCGACATGCTCAAGGGCGCGCTTGCTGAATTACACATTGGCGACCCATCATTACTCTCTACAGACGTAGGCCCTGTAATTGATGAAAAAGCGCTGAAAACACTCAACGACCATGTTGAATACCTAAAGGGTAATGCAACACTTCACTATGAGTGTAAAATTCCTGATAACAGCGAAAACGGTGCGTTTTTCTTTGCCCCACGTTTATACGAAATCAAAGACTTATCGGTATTAAAGCGTGAAGTATTTGGCCCGTGTGTACACGTCATCCGCTTTAAAGCAAGTGAGCTTGATAGTGTTGTCGACCAAATTAACAACACCGGTTACGGCTTAACAATGGGTATTCATTCTCGTATTGAAGAGCGCTGTGAACACTTAGCTAAAATGTCGCGCGCAGGTAATGTTTACGTAAACCGTAATATGATTGGTGCGATTGTTGGCGTGCAACCCTTTGGCGGCCGTGGACTATCAGGTACTGGCCCTAAAGCCGGTGGACCAAACTACCTACAACGCTTAATCAAAGAAAAAGCATCACCAGATAACGTACAAATGACTAACCTAACGCCAGACGAGCTTGATTTACACCACTACAGTGGCGCAAATGAGCAAGTAGAAAAGTTAATGGTTAACTCTATGCGCGATGAAAAAATTTGGCGTGCAACACCACTGAATGACCGTGTTTCTGCGGTGCGTCAGTTATTAGCGAAAGTAGCAACCGTTGAAATTATTGATGACCTTGCAGACGATTTAGCGTTAACACTTGCCGATGCACGTGCTCAGTTAAACCGCTTAGAAAAGCACATGCGTAAATATACAACATTGCCAGGGCCAACGGGTGAATCGAATACACTTCACCTTGAAGCACGCGGCTGTGTAGTATGTTACGCAGATAAGAGCACCTCATTTAACTTTTGGGCACTATCGATTATTACCGCGCTTGCTGCTGGTAACACGGTAATAACAGTAGCATCTGAAATATTTTATGATGAAGCGGTTGCTTTTAGAGATAAGTTTATTGCAACCGGCGTTGCAGAAGGTGTTTTCCAAGTAGCTAAACCAAATCAGTTACAAGCGATATTAGCGCATCCTCACCTAGCCGGAGCGGTAGTTGCTGCACGTTCTTCTCGCTTAGGCTACTTCAGCCAACAGCTTGCACAACGTAAAGGCGCTATACTGCCAGTGATCAGCTCTGAGTATTACGACACGCTAATTAAGCGCTTAATTACTGAAAAAACAATCAGTATAGACACGACGGCATCAGGCGGTAATACCTCCTTGATGACCCTTGTTGAAGATGATGAATAGAAAATAATCATTATTTAATTAAAAAGGCATCAAATTGATGCCTTTTTTATTTCTAAATGTGAATTTATTTGTTACTTTCTCTAATCATACTTGTTAATAAGAGTTCACTTTGAAAACCATTCCAACTTCACAGCTTAAGCCTGGTATGTTTGTACAAAAAGTTGTTAAACAAACTGGTAGCATTAGAATAAAAAACCAAGGCTGGGTTAAAACTCAAAGTGGAATTGATAAATTAATAAAATCAGGAATTTTAGAGGTTGAAATCGACCCTGATAAAATGCTCGCCTCTGAAGAACCTGAAACACAAACAACCTTACCTACTCAGCACGAAGTCAAAAAACGCGATCCTTGGTTAATTACCCACAGTGCTGAGCAAGAAATGAGTAAAGCTAAAAAGCTTTACGATGAAGCAAAAAACCTGCAAACCAAAGCGTTTGGCGATATAGAGAATGGGCGTACTGTTGATGTTGCGCCTTTTAAAGAACTGGCTAGTGGGTTTATTGACTCCGTATTTAGAAATCAAGATGCGCTGGCGTGCATCACGCAAATGCGCCAAAAAGATGCCTACCTGTTAGAGCACTCGATAAATGTGTCTATTTTGATGAGTATTTTTGCTAAACATCTCGGTATTGAAAAACCGATCATTGAAGAACTTGCCACCGGCGCCCTTTTGCATGATATGGGAAAAATAAAAATCCCTGATGCTATTCTCAACAAACCAGGCCGCTACAGTGACGAAGAATTCAAAGTGATGCAAAATCATGCGCTCTTTAGCAAAGAAATACTAGAAGACGCAGGATTAACGGGGATTGCCGTAGATATTGCTGGTATGCATCACGAGCGCTTAGATGGCAAAGGCTACCCCTTTGGTAAAAAAGGCGATGAAATAAGCCAGTACGTCCGCATGGCGTCTATTGTTGATGTTTATGATGCATTAACTGCTGAACGTGTTTATAAAGCAGGTATGGAACCAATTAGAGCATTTAAAATTTTAAAGCAAGGCTGCCCAGATAGCTTTGATGGAGTGCTACTTAATAAGTTTATTCAGTGCATTGGTATTCACCCTGTGGGCACACTGGTAAAACTTTCTAGCCAAAAAGTGGGACTCGTTACTCAAAGCAATCCTGCAACACCATTAAAGCCAGTAGTAAAAACGTTTTTTAATGCAAAGCATGGGCGTTACACTGAAGTTCAAGACGTTGACTTATCAAATAAAAGAACGCAGGACACGCTTGAATCAGCAATAAAACCCAAAGAGTATAATATAGATTTAGAAGGCTTTTATAAGCACTCTATCTTTAGTTAATTGGCCACTATTGTGGCCAATCTTGCAGGGCTTTTAAGCTAAATTCATAACCGTCAAAATCAAGTACGCTCTGATCTGGCGCTATTTCTAACACCTTCAACGCACCAATAGACTCCCCTTCATATAGCTCTCTGCCATTGAGCTTTATCCAGCGTTTATCCGCCGCTGAAGAATAAATGTGCGCCTGATATTTAATGCTTGGTAACATACTTTGTAAGCCATCAGGAAGTAGCTCAACAGGCTGTACTCGTGATGAAAGGCGAGAGCCTTGAGTTACTTCATAGTCAGCTGTTGTTTCTGTGCTATTAACGGCTTGCGCAAACGCATTTCTCAGCGTGTCGGGAACCGTATCGAGTTCATCATTTAACTCTGGCTGCGCAGGCACATTTTGGTTAAGTGGTTTACCTAACACCTTGTATTTACTCAACTCATCTGCAGTAATTGTTCTTTTCGCCGGTTGAGTTGGTACACTTTGCGGTTGGCTGCTCGGTGATTGAAAACTAGATGAAGCGTTATTCTGCGTCGAGAAATTTTGCGTTTGCCCTTGAGACGCTTGATTAACGCTCATAGGTAAATATTGTCCTTGTGGCGTCAGCAACATTTGCTGCACACCCGTTGGGGTTTGTACATAAACCAACTGCCCTGCCAGCGGCACAGAATTGTTAGGCGCAGCTGTTATAATGGGCACTTGAGGGGTTGTTACTGTTTGAGCAACCGTTCTTTGTACCTCTTCTGCGCTTGTTGGTTTTTCTACAACCCCTGACTCTTTTTGACTAAGGTCATTTTGAACAGGCTCATTTTTAACGGTTACATTTTCTTGTTGCGCCCACTTGCCGACAAAGAAGCCACTGGCCAATATACCCGTTGCCAATAAACTTCCTGCGAGTAGAAAACTAATTCGACGATAGGTCATCAACTGGCGTTGTTGTTTTAATTGTTGCGCTTGCAAGTCATATTGCTCAGCGCTCATGGTATCGTGCTTTGATTGCTTTAACGCATCTAATAAATAAGACATGAATCACCTAACTAAAAAATAAAAGACAGGCCAATTCCTGCACCAAAAAGCATTAACGCAGCAGCGCTATAAGGCCAAATCGAACCTGTTTTACTCACTTTATTATTTATAACAATAAAGTCGATAGGTAAAGATTCACTCGCCGCTTGCTTAACAATATCACTTCCAACAATTTCTTGTTGTTTCGAAAATGCCCCTACTAATGCGCGTTCACACACCAGATTCATTAATCGTGGCACACCGCCTGTGAGCTGATGCACCATTTGCATTGCTTCCATTGAAAATATTTTCTTGTCACAACCTGCAATATGCAGCCGATGTTGAATATAAGCAATGGTTTGCCCTGGTGTTAGTGCTAACAAGTGATATCTGGCAGTAATACGCTGTGCCAGTTGCCTTAACTCATTTCGCTTTAGAAGTACCTGTAACTCAGGCTGCCCTACTAATACTATTTGTAATAACTTTTTATGATCCGTTTCAATATTGGTTAATAAGCGAAGTTGTTCTAGCACATCAGGGGCAAGTAACTGTGCTTCATCAATAATCAAAATAGTATGCCCCCCCGCTTTATTATTAAACTCAAGGTGCTTTTTAATGACATCCGTTAGACTTTTCAGCGTTGCATTTTTGGCGTCGTACGTTATTTGTAATTCATCGCAAATACTGGCTAACAGTTCAAGCTCTGATAACGCAGGATTATGGATCATGGCTACTTGGGTATTTTCAGGCAGTCGCTCTAACATACTACGTGTTATTGTGGTTTTACCCGTACCCACTTCACCTGTTAACAGCACAAAGCCGCCGTCTTCACCTAACCCATAGGTAAGGTGTGCTAATGCTTCTTTGTGGCGTTCACTTAAAAATAAGTAGTGGGGATTAGGCGAAATTGAGAATGGCTTTTCTTGTAAACCAAAATAGCTTAAATACACCTTTATAGTCCTTGGTCGTTAATTCACGGCCTATAATGGCAAAAAAATAGCCTGGGTGACAACTACAACCAGGCTTTATTATTAAAATAGTGTAAATAAAAAGGCTAACCGTAAATAAAAGCGCATTTTTAGATTCGCTAATACATTAATTAACTACTTTTCATAACGTACTAGGCGTAAATATACGTTACTTGTTTTAGCATGTAAGCTATTTAAACCACTGGAAAATTGATAAACCCATGCCGAATTTATATTGCTAATACCCGAGGTATTAGACCAATAATTTTGCGACTGCGTTGCTAAAAAAATACCCGCATTAATACTTGGATCGGTACAGCGGTGATCAACTATACTGGCTAACTCTTTAATACTTGGTACTTGCCAGTCGTTATAACCTGCCGAAGTGTCGTTAAATGCCCCTTTGAGTGAAGCTTGCCAATTTAATGGTTGAGTATCACCATCGCAGCTAGTTGTTTCGCTATTATAAACTTGACCATAATTACAGCGCTGCCACATTAGCCCTGTTTTAGTATCTGACACAGTGCCATCAATATTAATCACAAATCGGTCGGTATCATCGCTAGTCGCTACCTCTTCATAACACTGCTGCGCTGCAAGTGACTGGCTCAACCCCAAGGCTAATAACATAGAGACTTTAATTAATTTCATAATAATCACCTTAACGATTTCTAACTAAGCGCACGTAAGCGGTATTATCTTTTGGATAGGCTAAATCATTGCCATCCATCATATCGATAGTGTAAGCCTGAGATAAACTGGCACCATCAACCGCGGTCTGTGAGGTCCAGTAGCGTAAATGCCCGACACTATTAGTCGATGGTGTATTAGGAAAAAATGCAGTATCTATCAATACATTTTGCCCTTGTTTACCGTAGTCGATTAAACCTAACAGCTCAGTATAAGTAGGTAAACGCCAATTACTGCCGCCACAAAAATCAAGCGCGTTAACCTCATCAATATAGGTTTGTAATCCACAGTCAGTATCGCTCGGGCACGTAGTATTAGCACTACCCGTTACATCGCCACTATTGACAGTCCCTTGCCAAATATAGCGGTTTTGTCCATCACGCAGTGAGGTATTTGGTAACATACCGGAATAAGGACTTTTCACTTCCCAAACAAGGCCGGTAGTATTATCGCGAATACAGCTAAAGTTCGACGCATCATCAAGAAGCTCATCGGCAAACTCATTAAGTTTTGTGTAATCAAAAGCCAAATTCCCTTTACCCACTTTACCTAAACGATTGGCAAAACTATCACGCCCAAGATCAGCATCTTGAGCTGGAAACTCATCATTATTACAATTAATACGTTGAGTATTATTATAACACTCACCTACTCCGGTATCGTTTATTAACCCAAGCGCTTTAGGTGTTACATCAATAAATACGGTATCTTTGTCGGTACGCCCTTTTAAGTCCATAACTTGTACTTCAAAGCTAAGGGTTGCATTTAAATCAATATCAGAGGCAAAAAAGCTGGCAGTACATGACTGTGGTTCAAGAAGAGCTTCGGTATTTCCGGTAAGTTGTTGCCACTTACATTGGTAAGTCTGAGTTGCCGCTTCGCTTGCCGTCGCATCTAAAATAACCTTATCAAACTCTTCTACTGTTTGGTCTGCACCCGCATCGGCAATAATCACTTGGGCTGTTTTATTAAGGGTCATATCAAATTGTGATGCAGATACTCCGCCCTCATCATCAGTTACGGTGAGTTGCCATTTTAAGTTGGTGTTATTTTCTAATAATGGATGAGGAAAACTAAGCGTTGGATTAGTATAGCTATCAATTGTTAAATCAGGCCCAGATAATAATTGCCACAAGTAACTACTAATTTCGCCATTTTCATCGGGGTCTGCGGAGGTTAAACCACTAAGGGTTACAGTATCTTTATAAACTGAGGGTAAGTTTGCAGGAGCAACTTGAGTAACAACAGCAAGAGGAAGCTGATTATTAGAGGCAATGAAAACACTCAAGTCGTCATTCACTAAACTACCATCTGGCGTTTGATAGCTTACTCTTAAGACCAATTCACTATCAGATTTTACATCCGGTGCAGTGATGGTTTGTTCAGCCCCTTCAAGCGGAAACACATCTATAAGAGGACCGCTTACACGCTGCCAAGTAAAAGTACCATCTGCAGGAGAGCCTTTTGCAGAAATAGTAAACTCTGATTTTTCTACAACTTGGAGATCGTTACCTGCAAATACTGACGTTTTAATATCACTGTTATCAGCACCGCCTCCCCCTCCACATGCAGCCAAAAGCAAGCATGCCATAAGTGGTATTAACGAAATTGCTTTCATACTAAGCACCTTTGTGTCTTATAATTATCTAATAAGACTGTGAAGCAAAAAAAGTGCCATTATGAGTTATAAATAGCTATCTTGATGAATACGAACAAATAATTTAGTGCCAACTTTACTGTAATCTACTTTATATTCGCGGCCATCTAAGGATTGAATAAACAACAACTGTTTTTCCTCGCTAAATACATCTGGACTTGCGATATAAACCATATCTAAGTAGCGCTCTTTTGCATCACGGCGGTTTTTTGGCAGCTCTTCTTTAAATGGTTCTAGACCATTCGCTGTTACTTTAATTCGAGGATGTTCCTCACCATTAACAATCACTAAATCTAGTTTTCTATCTTTATGAATTATGGTGTTTCGACCACTTTTAATAAAAGATCTGTCTTGGCTCATAGTTATTCCTAATCCCGCAGTGAGTGCTTATATTATTATTCACACTGCGACTTGATAAACTGAGAGGGATCACGCTTCCATTTATTTAAATTTGCGCAAAATTCCCAAATATCACTTTCTATTACACTGGCAGGTAACAGTAAGTCATACCCTGTTAAAAGCTGAAGATGCTTAGCCCTATTAGCAAACATCGCTATAAGCCCATTATAGTCAATTCCTTTTTTTGACCTAAATTTATTATCTTCAACTAACCATTCTGATGGGCAATGCCCATTTTTGCAATTTTTTTGAACAACTTGCATAAATAAGTGCCGCTGTTCTATTAGTAATTTACCCGCAATTCTTGGTGCTAAAGCAGCTAAAAATGTATCTATATCATTTAACTTAATACCAATCGCGTTAAGCTCAAGATGATCGATACCGTTATCAACTTTAGGAATACCGCAATGGTGGAGATTTTCTTGGTGTAAATCCCATTGCCCGTACTTATGTTGATATGTTAATTGCTGCTCAGTTAAAATAATACTATAAAAAGGTTCTTGTGTTTTAAAAAATCCAATTAAAATTGCTGCAATACATAAACTTACTAAAAAAATTTCAATAATACTGATTTCACCTGGACGCAATAAATTAAATAGCATGATGAAGATTAAACCAATGCTACCTACGACCAGTATTTCAATCCCATTTTTAGCGCCTTGCGCTCGGTATTTAAGTGTGTGTTTTTTTATATTAGCCATACTGAAAAAACGCCATATAAAATATAAACATAATAATAGCCCACAATACTAACTTTCTCAGTGTTAAACAGCGTTTGCATGATGTTTTGAAGTTCATCAATTAACTCCTATTATTACTGTTAAATATGCGCAATGACTAAGTATCAGTTATTTTTACGCCTAACGCACAAATTAATGAGATACATAACCGCCTTTTTTTGTCCTGATTTCGTACAATACTTATAATCTATTTTCAGGTATGAAAACAATGCACTCTAAACAATCCGGCAAAGCCCTATTTCCATTTATTATTTCGGTACTAATAATTTTTAGCGTTTATTTATATTTGCCCGCATCACAGGGCGAGCAAGCTGATTACTCGGCAATGACAACACAAGTCTCTGCGCACACTGTCGAGTCGCAAGAAAATGCCATTATGATTGAAGCCATTGGCAGTGCCCGTGCTAATCAGGCTATTTACATTAAAAGCGCACAAAACGATTATGTCACCAGCATTTACTTTGAAGACGGCGACTTGGTCAGCAAAGGACAAAAATTAGTGCAACTGCAAAACCAACAAGAACAATTTGCAGTAAAAGAACTTAGCATTAATTTACAAGAAGAAAAACGCCAATTAGCTAGGCTTACCGAACTTTCTCGCTCACAAGCGACTGCCAAGTCGTTACTTGAAGAACAGCTAGCCCGTGTTGATGCCAGCGAAGCTCAACTTGAAAGTGCCAAAACTAAACTCAATGAAATGGCTATTACCGCGCCTTTTTCTGGGTTACTGGGTAAACGCGAAATATCGGTAGGCGCTTATATTAGTAACAGCACGATAATTACAACCTTAGATGATATCAGTATCATAAAAGTTGATTTTAAAGTGCCTGAAAAGTATTTAGCTCAACTGAAAAACGGAATGACGGTTCGCACTCAAAACGATGCTTACCCTGATCAAACATTCACCGGTAAAGTAACCCATATAAGCTCACGTATTGATTCAATCACTCGCAGTGTAGAAGTAACAGCCAGTTTTGCTAATAAATCGGGTTTACTTCGCCCTGGTATGCTACTTAAAACTGCACTAGAGCTAAGCAGCAATCAAGCGCTCATGGTGCCTGAAAAAGCAATTATTCCTCTGCAAGATAAACACTATGTTTTTCAAATTGAAGATGGCATAGCTAATCGCATAGAGGTACATGTTGCAAGTAGAAACAATGGCTGGGTTGCAATAGACAAGGGGTTAAAGAACGGCCAGCAGATTGTTACCGAGGGAATAATCAAAATCCGCTCTGGTAGCAAAGTAAGCGTTAAGGGGTAACACGTGAAAATTACCGATACTAGCGTCAAACGCCCCGTTTTTGCGATTGTTATTAACTTACTGTTACTCACTTTTGGCTTAGTTGCTTTTAGTATGCTGCCTTTGCGTGAGTATCCAGATATTGAAACACCGATTGTAAATATTAGTACTGAATATACCGGTGCATCTGCTGAAATTATTGAAACAAAAATAACCCAAGTTATCGAAAACCGTATTTCGGGGATTGAGGGTATTAAAAGTATTAACTCATCGAGTCGTAATGGCCGCTCAAACATTACCATTGAGTTTAATATTAACCGCGACATAGACGATGCCTCTAACGATGTACGTGAACGTGTTGCACGGGCATTAGACAGCCTACCAGAGCAAGTACGCCCTCCTGAAGTATCAAAATCAAATAGTGACGAAAGCCCTATCGCGTGGTTTGTACTTAACAGTGAAACCATGGATTCATTGCAGCTTTCTGATTATGCACAGCGTTTTATTGTCGACCGTTTGGCCGTTGTTGATGGTGTATCAAATGTGCGTATTGGGGGAGAGCGAAAGTATGCTATGAAAGTATGGCTTAACCGCCAAGCGATGGCAGCTCGTGGCATTACCTCTAGTGATATAGAGCAAACACTTCGCAGTGAAAATGTAGAGCTTCCGGCGGGTGAAATTGAATCGGTAGACCGTGATTTTACTGTGCGCACTGCACGCAGCTATAAAAACCAACGTGATTTTCAAAACCTTGTCATTAAGCGAGGTGAAGATGGTTATTTAGTACGTCTAGGCGAAGTGGCTGACGTAAAATTAGAAGCCGCCGATGATGAAAGCTTATTTCGCGGAAATGGCCGTAATATGATTGGTATGGGTATTGTTAAACAAGCCAAAGCAAATACCCTTACAGTAGTTGATAATGCCCGCAGTGAACTAGAAAAAATAAAACGTAATTTACCTGAAGGCACTACTATAGAAGACAGTTACGACTCTTCAGTATTTATCAAAGAATCAATTAATGAGGTTTATAAAACTTTAGCAATTTCTATGGGGTTAGTAGTGCTTATTATCTTTATATTTTTAGGTAATATTCGCGCCACACTTATTCCTGCGGTCACCGTACCGGTCGCCTTAGTCGGTAGTTTTATGTTTTTATTAGCAATGGGTTATTCAATTAACTTATTAACTCTACTGGCACTAGTATTAGCAATAGGCTTAGTGGTAGATGATGCCATTGTAATGCTAGAGAATATTCACCGCCGCATAGAACTTGGGGAGCCGCCTTTATTGGCAGCTTATCGCGGCGCTCGTGAGGTAGGCTTTGCAATTATAGCCACCACCCTAGTGCTGATCTCTGTGTTTGTACCATTGGTGTTTATGGAAGGACGAATAGGCGCACTATTTACAGAATTTGCAATGGCAGTAAGTGCCGCCGTGTTCTTCTCCAGTATTACTGCATTAACACTCTCTCCGGCATTGTGTTCAAAGGTGTTAAAAGCTTCTGAAAAAGAAAGTAAGTTTAGCCAAGTAATGGATCGCTTTTTTACTAAATTAGAAAATGGATACCGTAACGCTTTAGCGTCAAACATGACTCGTAAATGGGGCTTAATGCTGAGCTTAGTTTTGGCTGGGTTTGTTAGTTATTCACTATTTTTACAAATACCGTCTGAACTTACCCCTAAAGAAGACCGTGGTACCTTTTTTGTACTTATGAATGGCCCTGAAGGCGCTAGCTATGAGAATAATGCCGCTAATATGGCAAAGATAGAAGAACGCTTAATGCCTTACTCTGAATCTGGCGAACTAAGCCGAGTTTTAGTGCGAGTTCCAGGTTGGGGTGGCAGTGGTGGTGTAGCCATTGTTGGTATGGCGGATTGGGATAAACGCAAACGCTCAACCTGGGAAGTCATGGATGAAATAAGCGGTAAAATGCAAGAGGTCACCGATGTACGTGCTTTTGCCATTATGCGCCGTGGTATTGGAGGTGGTGGCTCATCGCGACCGATAGAGTTTGTTTTACAAGGTAATGATTATGCTCAACTAGCTGATTGGCGCGATAGAATTATTAAACGTGCTGAGAAAAACCCTGGGTTAGTGCGCATTGATCATGATTATAAAGAGACCTTCCCACAGTTTTTAGTCAGTATTGATAAAAATAAAGCTGCAGATTTAGGCGTATCAGTCTCAGATGTGGGTCGTACACTTGAAACCATGCTTGGCCAACGCCGTGTAACCACCTTTATTGACCGCGGTGAAGAGTACGATGTAATTTTAAAGGGAACTAAAGAAGACTTTGCAAACCCTACTGATATTTCAAATATTTACCTTAAATCTCGCAGCAATGAATTGGTGCCACTCGACAGCCTTATAAGCTTGAAAGAAGAAGCCACCGCCTCGCGTTTAAACCGCTATAACCGTATGCGTGCAATTACTCTAAGTGCCAACTTAGCTGATGGCTATACGCTAGAACAAGCACTAAACTTTTTAAACAATATTGCCGCAGAAGAAAATGACATTGATGGCGCCATTGATTACAAAGGTGAGTCACAATTGTTTTATGAAGGTGCCTCAGCCATGACCTATGTGTTTGTGCTGGCATTGACCGTGACCTTTTTAGTGCTCGCTGCTCAGTTTGAAAGCTTTATGCATCCGCTTGTTATTATGCTCACCGTTCCACTTGGGCTAATGGGTGCTATGTTTGGCCTTTGGAGTATGGGCTTAACACTCAATATATACAGCCAAATTGGTATTGTGATGCTCATCGGGTTAAGCGCTAAAAACGGTATTCTGATTGTTGAATTTACCAATCAGTTACGTGATAAAGGGTTGGAATTTAGTGAAGCTATTTTACAAGCCGCTACCCAGCGTTTACGTCCTATTATAATGACCTCCCTAACCACAGTTATGAGCGCGGTACCTTTGGTACTCGCCTCAGGGCCTGGCTCGGAAAGTAGAATGGTAATTGGTGTGGTGGTATTTACCGGCGTAACGGTTGCCACCATACTGACTCTGTTTGTAGTGCCAGCGGCCTATTACGCACTAGCGCGAAACACACAATCACCAGAGTTTTTACAGCAAAAGCTAGATAAACAAGCAGCTGAAAAACCACTTAAAGAGATCTAAGTCACTCTGAGCGTCGTAATTAGCAGTTACGGCGCTATTTTGGTGCATATAACCATATAATTGAGGAAGTACTTATGAGTTCAACCACACAGGTAGCAACACTCGGCGGCGGCTGTTTTTGGTGTATTGATGCGGCATTTAGGCGTGTTAAAGGTGTACTCAGTGTTTGTTCTGGTTACACGGGTGGACATACTGATAACCCAACCTACAAAGCTATTTGCAAAGGCAATAGCGGGCATGCCGAAGTGGTTAAGGTTGAGTTTGACGCCAGCATTTTAAGCTTTGAAACCTTACTCGCAATGTTTTTTACTTTGCATGATGCCACCCAATTAAATCGCCAAGGTAACGATATAGGCACTCAATACCGCAGCGTTGTATATTACCATGATCAGCAACAACAATTGCAAACACAGGCCGTTATTGCAGAGCTGCAAACTCATGTCAGCGAGCCTATAGTAACAGAGGTAAGCCCAGCAACCACTTTTTACCCTGCTGAAAGTTTTCATCAAGACTATTACAATGAAAACCCAGAACAAGGCTACTGTAGTATTTTAATTGCGCCAAAATTGCACAAGTTTGAAACCGAATTTAGCGAGTTTTTATCTGAGTAAAAACACATTAAAGCTCTAACCAAATAGCCCAGCAATTTGCTGGGCTATTTGTTTTTCGGCAACTAAAAGTGACAATTAAAACTGGTAATTTGCCCCCACAAAGAAAGTTCTTCCTGCGCTGTTATAACCTAATAGCTCACCACTGGCAGCAAACCCTGTTGCCGCAGTAAAATATTCCTTATCAGTAATGTTTTCTATTCGAGCAGCTAACGACAAATTATCGAGCAACTGGTAATTAGCGGCTAAATTAAATACCGTATAGCCAGCGAGCTCCGAGTCATAATACGCAATTGATGGACGCGATGAGCGATACTGCATATCCAAACTGGCATCAAAATCGCCCCATGATTTGGCGAGTTGATAATTAAACGACTCTGAAGGCCTGCGTGGTAAATCTGTATTTGTCTTTTCATCTGTAGCATCTAAAAAACTAACATTAACAGAGTGTTCAAAGCCTAACGCTGAAAACTCAGCCGATAATTCTATCCCCTGCATAGATACTTTATCTATGTTAGTTGCAATATATTTACCTGAGTCTGCATCATAATTATTACTAATTAAATTATTGATACGGTTATCGAAAATAGCAATATCATAACGCCCCCATTGAGTTTCTAGGGTAACACCAAACTCATTGTTTAAGGCTTCCTCAGGCTTAATATTATTATTTGGTAGGTAGTATGGGCTGTTAGTTACAAACGCATTAATTAAAGACGGCGCCCTAAATGCGGTGCCATGATTTAAACGTACCGTTACATACTGATTCGCTTTATATCCAAGCCCAGTACTGTAAGTATTTGCACGGCCGTGGAAGTCATAATCATCGGTTCTGATAACCGCATTTGCTAACCATTTATCATGACTATAAAACGCGCCTATAAACAATGCGTTATTATCGCGTTTTTCTTCTGATGACGTTGCTGAAGAGTTTGATAAATCCTCAGACAAGTAATTAAAACCACCTGATAAATCAAGCTCTTGCGTTAGGCTATAAAGCCCTCGGTATTCAAACTCAACACGCTCTGTGCTATACACTTGCTGAACATCGGTGCCAGTTTGAGTATTTTCTTCTTGCGATACACTCAATGAAATACTTTGGGTATATATTTCTGAGGCTTTTTTCCAGCCTAGCTTAGCGGTATAGTTTTCAAAATCGTAGGCATCGTTACCCCATGCGTTATCATACTGCGCTTCACCTTCACTGTACTGAGACTGTAAGCTCAACTCACCTAGTTCAGCCAGTTCATACGCTAAATTAAAGCCAATGTTTTTATTTTTGTAGCCATCATCATCGTGATCTTTGGTGTATTCAGCCACAGGGTCTTTGCCAGTAACATCAAAACCATCTGTCTCTTCATAGCCTAGATTATAATTAAAGCTAAGCGCCTCTTTTGCAAGCCCACCAGCAAGCTGATAATTACTGTAACTATGACTGCCCAAAGTAGCCGAAAGCGTATTATTTGAGGCTTTACGGGTAATGATATTAATTACTCCGGCTACCGCATCAGAGCCATAAATAGCTGCTCTGGCACCTTTAATAACTTCAACACGCTCGATACTATTAACTGGAATATTAGTTAGCGATACACTACCTGAGCTTGCATCGCTCACTCTTACGCCATCAACCAATACTAAGGCATATTTAGCGCTAGCACCGCGAACAAATATATCTGCTTTTTGACCTAATCCGCCGTTACGGACAATATCAATACCAGCAATGGTATTTAATATTGCAGGTAAGTCTCGGTAATTCGCTTTTTCAATATCAGCGCGGTCGATAACTGCCACACTTGCTAATACATCATTTATAGGTTGTTCAAATTTATTTGCAGTAACGGTTATTCTTTCAATGGTTTGTTCTGCAGATGCAGAAAAAGACAGCGCAGCCGAAATAGCCACACCCAATGCAGTTTTATTTATCATGATGTTCCCTGTCTCTGCCCACCGCAAAGATGTTAGTAAGTAAGATTACATCAAGGCCGGTCTCCGGACTCAGTTACCATAATAAAATACAGCATAACTTTACCGTTGCGGGGGCAGTGTTGGGATTGACTTCATCAATGAAAACGCACCAACTTCCCGATTATCCTACTAAAAAAATCACACCGTTGAAGTGTTTAGCAAGCACCTTGAAAATAGGCAGCTATTGTTATCTGTTTACTAAAAAATGTCAACGGACGTCTAAACATCTACAATTTGATTTTTGGGGTTCGGGGTTCGGGGTTCGGGGTTCGGGGTTCGGGGTTCGGGGTTCGGGGTTCGGTAATTATCATAGATTCAAAAATAAAAAAGCCAAACAATATAGCGTGTTTGGCTAAATACATGTTGCTTTGAACTAAGCGCCTATAGTGCCTAGCTCGAAACAATAAATTAATCGCGGAAGTTTTTAAACTGAAATGGCTGACCTAAATCAGCAGTGCGTACAACTTGCATAGCAGCTTGTAAGTCATCACGCTTTTTACCCGTTACGCGTACTTCTTCGCCTTGAATAGCCGCTTGCACTTTTACTTTAGAATCTTTAATGGCTTTTACTACTTTTTTAGCCATATCTTTTTCGATACCCTGCTTTAGTGCAACGTTACGAAAAACATTTTTGCCTGCGCGAGAAATCTCTTGAAGTTCTAGGCTCGCAACATCCATTCCACGCTTTGAAACTTTTCCAGCTAAAATATCAAACAACTGCATAACCTGAGCATCTGCTTCAGCTTTTAATTTAATTGTTTTATCGTTTAATTCAATTGAGGCATCGACCCCTCTAAAATCAAATCGTGTTTCTAATTCACGATTGGCGTTATCAACCGCGTTTTGTGCTTCGTTCATTTCTACTTCAGATACAATATCAAATGAAGGCATGATGTTCTCCTAACTAGCTAATCTTAATTTTATGCGGCAATTATAACGTTAAAATGATAAATCTTTACACTTTTCTGCATCTTGTTCAGGTGCGATACTAATTTAGTTTGATATACTGAGGCTTCTTTTTTATACGATTTTAGGATTTTTTGTGACGAGGCGTGTTTACCAAGCTATTTTTTTAATTAGTATTGTCGCATTTACCTTCTTATTTGCTAAAGAGGTAAAAGGGGCTGCAAACTTATTTCCGCATGTAGATAAAGTGGCGCATTTTGGTATTTTCTTTTTACTTGCCATTATAATGGATAAAGCCTTTAAACTGCCGTTATATGCACAAATATTGCTGTTAGCCGGCTATGGTGCCGCAATAGAAATTATGCAAGATAGCCTCCCTTACAGACAAGCATCACTGGCCGATTTTGTTGCCGACTTTATTGGTGCGGCGAGCTACTTTTTAGCTAAAGCCCTATTAACACTACGTAAAAAGAAGCGTTATGGCTAACATACTTGTTGTTGGTGATGGTGCTATAGGTTTGTTATTTAGTCATTTCTTAGCTAAATATCACACAGTTTATGTTCTTACCAAAAAAGGCACAGTAAATACTCGCTTTTACAGCCACAGTAACGCTGCGTCTGAAAAAATTAACGCCACTTTTATCTCACAACAGCAATTAGCCCAAGCTCCCGAGTTTGACATTGTTTTATTCACTGTTAAAGCGTTTGCAGTGCAACAAGCCTATGCCCAAGTAAAGCCTTATCTTGGTAATAATACCCATATTGTACTGAGTCATAATGGCATGGGTAATGTTGAACAATTAAATGCACAGTTAACACAGCAGCAGTCGTTGTACTTTTTAACCACCAGCATGGCTGGGTTCAAATCAAACCCTAATATTGTGCAGCATACCGGAAACGGGCAAAGTGTATTAGGGGGCTGTAATCAACTAGCTATGCAAAATATTCAACAGCTTAGTGCACAATTACACACTATTCCGCAATTAATTGTCAGCAACAATATTGAGCAACTGCGGTTTGAAAAGCTACTGGTTAATATTGCTATAAACCCATTAACCGCTCTGTACAATATAAAAAACGGCCAGTTGCGTGCGCCACAGTTCAATAGCTCAATTATTAATTTATTAACTGAAGCGTGTCACACTGCGACCGCGCTTAAACTTAATATTAAGCTTATTGATGCCCTCGAGCGCGCCTATAAGGTGATGAGTTTAACCGCAGAGAATTACTCATCTATGCATCAAGACGTTTTGCACAATAGGCAAACTGAGATCATGGCAATTTGTGGTTATATTAGTGAACAAGGCAAGCATCATAATATTGCGACCCCGTATAACGACGCTTTACTTGCTGAAATTTTGGCAAAAAAAAGCGCGGAATAAATCCGCGCTTTTAAAATATTTAGCCATTAACGACGATAGACTTTTACAGTGGTAAAGCCTTCTTCGTGAAGAATAAGCGCTTGTAACTGGCTCATTACCCCTTTTTGGCAATATAAGTAATAGTCTTTACCTTTAGGTAAATCACCAAACTTAGTTGCTAAACGGAAAAACGGTAAATGAATAACTTCAATACCATCAATTTCAAGCGGAGCGGCATCTTCTTCCTCAGGTGAGCGAATATCAACAACAACCGCTCCCTCTGGTAACTCTGTAACTGACTCAGCTTCTTTAAGCTCTTGCTTAGCTTCAACATCGATATCGCGCACATCCATAACACGGGCGTTATCAATAACGGTATCTAATACGTCAAAATCAAACTTCTCTTCTTCTGCTTTAATGACTTCAATTTTGGCTTTAACCGTCGGCTTTTTAGAGATCACACCACAGTATTCAGGCATCGTCTCAGCCATTTCTGCAGTACCTATTTGGCGCGCTATATTAATGATCTCTTGCTTATCATGTTGGATAAGTGGGCGTAAAATCAGCGTCTCGGTTACACGGTCAATCACGCTTAAATTAGCTAAGGTTTGGCTAGACACCTGACCTATACTTTCACCCGTTACCAAAGCTTGAATATTTAGTTTTTCAGCAACAGCACTACCCGCTCGCATCATCATACGTTTAAGCACAACACCCATTTGGCTGTTCTCAACGTTTTCTAAAATTTCAGCAACAACCGGTTCAAAATCAACGGTAATAAACTTAACTTTATGCGTAGAGCTGTATTGTTTCCATAGATAGTAACTCGCTTGTTTAACCCCAATTTCATGGGCAGCACCACCTAAGTTAAAGAATAAAAAGTGTGTACGAGCGCCTTTACGGATCATCTGATAACTGGCAACGCCAGAATCAAATCCACCAGACATAAGCGATAATACATCGTCTTGTGTTGGCAGTGGAAAGCCCGCCATTCCTAAATGGGTTTGCGTCACTATGTAGGCTTTTTCGTCTTTAATTTCTAAACGAATCGTTACCTCAGGGCGGCTTAGCTTTACTCGAGCTCCTTCAACATGTTGATTAAGCCCGCCACCAACGTAGCGCTCTAGTTCAGTTGAAGTAAAATCATGTTGACCTATGCGCTTAGCACGTACACAAAAGGTTTTACCAATAATAGTGTGGCCAACTAACGCAATGGTTTTTTGATAGATGTCATCAAGGGTTTTAAAGTCTGTTTCGGTCACTTCAATAAACTGTACGATGCCAGGAATGCGCTGCAAGCTATCAATAAAATCAAGGCGAGTTTGAGCTTCATCTAGTTTTGTAACAACTGAAATATTATCCCAGTTATTACGTACTTGTACTTTTTCGTCAACACGACGCAATACAATTTTAATGTTATTTTCTAACACTTTGGTAAAGCGTTTACGGACTGAACGGCTTTTGATGGCTATTTCAGGGTGAAGTTTGACGATAAATTTAAGCATAGTTCAACTCTTAGACTGCGGGAATTCGCGCACCCAGGCATTGGGCGCGGCGGATTATAGCAAAAAATTTAACGCCTAGGAACTAACCAACTCAACAGGCTTAAGGATTCTGGGGGGCAGCATTTGCTAAAAGTGCGTACTTGTCTCTTAACTGATTAATTTTATTTGCGCTTTTTTCTGTACTGTAGGCTTTAAATAAAGTCAGTACTTTTACAATGCCAGGGTAAATATCTTGCTCAACCAGCACACCACTTAGTCTTCTTGCTTTCATATAGGGTGTCCAAAAGCTAACCGTTAATTTTAGCGTATGAGCAAGTTCAATGGCATCTTGTTCATCAATGGCAATAATTTCACTATCCCGCAAGGCCAAAATGATGTTACGTACCTGCTCAAGTAATTCCTGCTGAAAATCAATGTAACCCTGTTTTAAATGGCTATCGCGAGCAAGAATATCGCCAAGGTTGTCGTAAAAAAAATGATAGCGCCACATTAATTCAAATAGCGAATCTAAATAAGGGCCAAGATGCTCAAAAGCATCGTCGCCTTTATCAACTGGCTTAAAGTGAGTACTTAAATGATCACGATAAAGTGCAAATATATGGCGAATAATGTCTTCTTTATTTTTAAAGTGGTAGTAAAGATTACCCGGACTCATGCCTAAACTCGATGCAATATGATTAGTTGATATTGCTCTTTCACCATGTTCATTAAACAATGAAATACTGGTTTGAATTATTTTATCCTTGGTATTCATATACTCATTACTCAATTTTCGAAAATACGATGCTGCATTAAAACAATCCACTAGTATAAACAAATAGTCAGCGTTAAAACAATCAAGGCATGAAGTTCTTCACAATTTACTTACAAGGCTGCTTTGCACACTAAACACTGCTACACTACGGCTAAAAATAATAACACAGTAAATATTATGAAAGTGACCGCAATCTACCCAGGCACATTTGACCCTCTTACCAACGGCCACACTGATTTAATTCAGCGTGCGGCTAAGATGTTTGATACCGTTATTGTTGCTATTGCTCATAACCCGAGTAAAAAACCGTGTTTTACTTTAGAAGAACGCGTTGATTTAGCAAATGAAATTTTAAGCCATTTAGATAATGTAAAAGTCATTGGCTTTTCAGGGCTACTCGCAGATCTGGCTCGTGATCATAACGCAAATGTATTGATTAGAGGTATAAGAGCGGTTTCTGATTTTGATTACGAGTTTCAGCTCGCAAATATGAATCGCCGTTTAAACCCTGATTTAGAAAGTGTATTTTTAACACCTGCTGAGCGTAATACCTTTATATCATCAACGCTAGTAAAGGAAGTTGCACGCCATAACGGTGATGTGAGTGAGTTTGTTGACACCATAGTAATGAAAGCCCTGCAATCTAGGCTGGGGAAAACCAAGCATTAAACACAACACCTAGCGTATCATTACATTGCGCTAGGTAGCTTCGCTCTTGCTGGAAACAGAACGTTCTTAAGCCTCACTAAACCCAAAAAGTCTTTATTGATAAATAGTGCCAATGCCATTATAAGATCAAATAGAATAACGCCAAACCCATATGCAGCCCAAAACCACCAATAATCAATGTTTCCTTTAACTTGAACATCATAATGCATCCCCAAAAATAAACAGGTATTAATCCCCAACCCCAGCATTAAGTAATAAAAAGCAATAGGCGTGTTTTGCAACGTGATTTTTCGCCACAAAAAAAGTATCAAAATAGTCGTGAGATCAAATATGAAATAATCTTTATAAGTAGAAGTTTCGAGGCTTAAAAATGCACTTAGAAAATACGAGATCATCATTATTAATGAAATATGCAGTAAGCTTTTATCTTGTTTATTAATACTCGAAGAAAGGTTAAATAGAAAAGCGATTAAAAATAACCACAATATAAAATTACCTAAATTCTCGCCAACTTTAACAAGTAGCCATAATAAATCTGTCATTATAGGCTTTTAAACTCAGCGCGTGATCTAAATAAACGACCTTTAAGTTTCATTAGCCCTAAAAAGTCTTTATTGATAAAAATAGCAATAATCATTAGTAAATCAATAATGTTAACCCCCATGGAGTACAGGCTCCACAACCACCAAGGATCTGAGTTCCAGTTTATATAAAGATCTATATAAATAGAATAAGTTAAACATGCATTTATAATTAAACCGCTTACAATATAGTTTTTAGCTACAGAGCTTTGAAAACTTGAAACCTGTAATGCTAAAAAAATGATTAGGATTGTAGCAAAATCAAAAAAAATCCAGTTCAAGTAAACATTTTGAAAAATGTAAAGGAAGTCACTTAGAAGGTAGGAAAAAAACATGATTGTGGCTAAATAGACCAAAGATTTATTTGGCGTATTTATACTCGATACCAAAGTGTACAAAATGGCCATTAAAAAGCCCCACTGTATAAATGCATCGATATAATCTGCTAAAAATAAGTCTACATAATACATTTATTGGATTTGATGAAGCTCAGAGTTTTTGAATAAAGACATAAGTTTATTTTTTAGGGTGTGTAAGCCAAGGAAATCACGGTCTACTATTAAAGCGATAATCATAATCAGATCAATAATGTTTACACTGAACGTATAAATATCCCAAAAGAGCCAAGGCTCTCTATTCTCTCTGATAAAGACATCAAAATACATAAAAAGAAAAAACATTGAATTAAATGTCAACCCAACAATAAGGTATAAAAAAGAAGGTGTGGTTTTTTTTATCAAAAAATAAGTCAGGCTTAAAGTTATGATTGTTACTAAATCGTAGAATGCCCAGTCTAAATAGTCTGAAGTTCTAACCGATAACCATGTCAAAAAATAATCTGACGCGGTATATGAAATCATCATGATAAATGAACTGAGTAATAGGGTTGAATTTCTTTTTATATTTAATGAGTAAACGAAGGCGTTAAAAAAAAACGCCATAAGAAATCCCCACATCGCAAAAGCTGATAATGAAAAAAAACCAAAAAACTCAGTTAAAAACATTCATAACCTTAATACTTATTTAGGTCTAGTAGGCAAGATGATACCGCCAATGCGCTGTAAATCAGTGCTCGCTGCTGCCATCGCCTCTTGAGAGATACTTACTGTATCAGATTGAAGGGTTTTAGGGCTAGCAGTTTGTTCCATTGCAGGCTTTAATTGTTGCGTTTTATTGTATGCTTGCATTTGTACTTGGCTATTAGCTGAAATTTGCATGTGATTAATCCTTTTGAGTATTAAATTTTTATTATTGGCGTAAATTTAAATCACACCACCTGGAGCAGTTACTAAATAACTGCTGTAACGTATTGCCTTCGTTGATTAATTGACTCAACAACACACTACAGAACTATAAATGCAACCGATATGCCAACTTTAAATTCATAGCATATTAATTTAAAACATCACTTTATTTTACTCAAAAAAAAACGCATCGGGGTCACCGTGCGTTTTTTATCCTAGGGATTGCTCAAGCCACGTTTTTACAAGGGATCTCCATGCTATTACTTGGCTTTAACATATATTCCATTGCGACTTCATCACAGTTTTCTTTACGTAAACATAGCTCACAATCTTTCATGACTTTTTCAGGTAAGCTCTCTTTACTACAGAAACTAAAGCGCTGATTTTCGAAAAAGTCAGGTACACGAGTCAGAACAATGACACGCTTAAGTGCCAACTTTTTGGCTTTCACTAATAAGTGTTCAACCAGTTCTCGTCCCTGCCCCGTTACTGCGCTTTTAGGATCAATGCCCAATGAACGTATTTCAGCTAACCCTGTGTCGTAAATATAAAGTGAAGCACAACCCGATACCTGACCGTCTATCTCGGTTACGGCAAACTCATTAATTGAGTGCACCATATCACTTTTAGCTCGCGGTAAATTTTCGCCGACTGTTGCCCAGTGCTGTACGAGTTTAGCAATTGCTTCTACGTCATCTAAGTTGGCATCACGAACCGTTATTTGCTGTTTTTTTTTCGCGTCTTTCACCGCTTTGCTTACTTGCTCTAATGATGTACCGCCAAGCGCTTGGCGTGCTTTTATACAGGCGTCAATTTCAAGTACCGGATACACGTCATCTTCAAACACTGGATTTACTGATTTATACTGCTCTAGTGAAAGCTCCTCTAACGTTTTACCTTCACTAATAGCTAATTGCACCAACACCCCAACAATATGATGCCCTTCTCTGAACGGCACTCCTTTAGCGACTAAGTAATCAGCAAGTTCGGTTGCATTCGCGTGGCCACCTTTTGCCGCTGCAAGGGTTTTATCTGCTTTAACTGTTACACCCTTGATACATGCTTGTGCCATATGAATACAAGCAAGCCACGTTGGCATTGCGTCAAAAATGCCTTCTTTATCTTCTTGCATGTCTTTATTGTAGGCAAGCGGCAATGCTTTTAGAGTCATCATCATTGCACTAAACGCACCAAATACCCGCCCTGTTTTACCACGAATTAGCTCTAATGCATCTGGGTTCTTTTTCTGCGGCATCAAAGATGAGCCAGATGTAACATTATCAGCCAGTTCGATAAAGCCAGCTTCGCCTGAGTTATAAAAAATCAAGTCTTCAGACATGCGCGATAAGTGGATCATAGAGATAGACGCACAGCTTAATAGCTCAACCACAAAGTCACGATCAGATACACCATCAAGGCTATTTTTAGTCGCGCCTGTAAACCCTAAACCTTGTGCAAGTGCATGACGGTCAATCGGATAGGCAGTTCCCGCAAGAGCGCCACTGCCGAGTGGACAATAGTTCATTCGTGATTGGGCATCTTGCAACCGGCTTTCATCACGCTCTAACATTTCTACATAAGCCATACACCAGTGACTAAACAGTACGGGCTGTGCACGCTGTAAGTGCGTATAACCTGGCAGTATTGTGCCAAGTTCACGTTCAGCCAAACTAATAAATTCAGCTTTTAATTGTGCAATTGCTTTTAAAATATGATCGGCGGTATCGCGGCACCATAACCTAAAGTCGGTAGCAACTTGATCGTTACGGCTTCGACCTGTGTGTAATTTTTTAGCTAAATCACCCACTTTTTCAATTAGCGCAGCTTCAACATGAGAATGAATATCCTCAGCACCTGAGGTGGCAACCGCGTGTGGATCTGCTTTTACCTCTTCAAGTAGCTCATAAAGTGCCGATACCAGCTTTTTGTGCTCATCACTAGATAACACATTCACTTGTTCTAGTGCGCCAGCCCATGCAACAGAGCCAATAATATCTTGCTCTGCTAATTGATAATCGAAGGGAAGTGAATCGTTAAACTGTTTAAACGCTTCATCTGGACCCGTAGAAAAACGTCCGCCCCATAATGCCATGAAATCTCTCCAAACCCGATAATAGCCCCTTAATTCCAAGGGGCGTAAAAAATTACTTTTTAGCTAATGCTGAAATTCTGCTTGATAGCGAGAATAAACGAATAAAGCCTTCTGCGTGCGATTGGTCATAAACATCATCTTCACCAAAGGTAGCAAAATCTTCGCTATATAAACTGTTAGGTGATTTTTTCTGAACCGCAGTGACTTGGCCTTTATAAAGCTTAAGCACCACTTCGCCCGTTGCTAGTGTAGACAACGCTTCTGCACCGGCTAAAATAGAATCTTTTAGCGGCGTAAACCAACGACCGTCGTAGACTAAGTGTGAAAATTCACCCCCGAGTACTTCTTTCCATTTACGGCTCGCTTTATCAAGTACTAACTCATCAATAGCTTGCAGCGCCGCCATGATCACAGTGCCGCCTGGCGTTTCATAACAACCACGCGATTTCATGCCCACTAAACGGTTTTCTACAATATCGACACGGCCCACACCATGAGGTGATGCAATATCGTTTAATTTAACTAAACAATCATAAGGTTTAAGCTCTTCACCATTTACAGCAACTACTTCACCTTCAACAACCGATAAAGTGACGTGTTCAGCTTTATCAGGTGCTTGCTCTGGTGAGTTAGTCCAGGTCCATACTTGCTCACTTGGTTCACACCAAGGATCTTCAAGTTCACCGCCTTCGTGTGAAATATGCCATGCGTTAGCATCACGACTATAAATTTTTGTTGCTGACGCAGAACATGGAATGTCACGTTCAGCTAGGTAATCAAGCAATGATTCACGGCTTGATAAATCCCACTCACGCCATGGCGCAATCACTTTTAAATCAGGTGCGAGTGCGGCAAAACATGACTCAAAACGTACTTGGTCGTTACCTTTACCCGTACAGCCATGAGAAAGTGCATCGGCACCTACTTTACGTGCAATTTCAACTTGCGCTTTAGCAATGATTGGACGCGCCATAGAGGTACCAAGTAAATAAGTCCCTTCATATATAGAACCCGTTTTAAGCGTTGGGTAAATATAATCGCTTACCATCTCATCTTTTAAATCAACCACGTAACACTCAGATGCACCAGACGCTATAGCTTTAGCTTCTACGCCTTCAAGTTCTTCAGCGCCTTGGCCAACATCGGCAACAAAGGCAATAACTTCACAGCCGTAGTTCTCTTTTAACCATGGCACGATAGCCGATGTATCAAGACCACCTGAATAGGCTAAAACGACTTTTTTAATTGAACTCATAGGTGTTCCTTAACAAAATTTGGATTTAATAATGTAACTAATAGCGCATTTTGCGCATGCATGCGGTTTTCTGCTTGCTGTATAATTTTTGATGCAGGGCCATCCATTACCTCAGAAGTAATTTCAAACTCACGGTGTGCCGGTTGGCAATGTAATACCGTAGTTGCACCGGTTTTTTCTAACAATGCCTGATTTAATTGATAAGGCATGTATTTTTCTTTTACTTGCTCAAGGGGAGTTGTATCCCCCATCGATACCCAGGTATCGGCGTAAACAACATTAGCACCTACTGCAGCCTCAACCCTGTCACTTACCATTACAGAAGCGCCATTCATCGCTGCTATTTGCTCTGCTTTTTTAAGCACTTGCGAATCAGGTGAACACCCTTTTGGTGTTACAGCGACAAAATCGGTTCCTAAAGTAGCGGCTAACAGCATCAATGAATGCGTTACATTATTGCCCTCACCTAAGTAGGCAAGCTTTAACTGGCTAACATCACCGTGTACTTCTTGTAGTGTTAAAAAATCAGCTAATGCTTGGCATGGGTGATATAAATCACACAAACTATTAATCACAGGAACGGATGAATACTCACCGAGTGTCGTTAGCGTACTGTGCTGATTAACCCGCGCAACAATTCCATCGGCCCAAGTCGAAATATTTAAGGCAAAATCTTTTATTGATTCGCGGGCGCCCATTGCACCATTTTGTTGGTCAAGGTAAACCGCATGGCCCCCTAAACGGTTTATACCAATATCAAATGAAAGGCGAGTACGTAAACTTTGCTTTTCAAACAAAGTAACCACTGACTTACCAGCTAGCACTTGGCTATATTTACTTGGGCTTTCTTTAATATCTTGCGCTAACTTTAATAAATTTAGTGCGCCTTGTTGGTCTAATTCTAGACCCGTTAAAAAATCTTTAAACATGTTCAACCTATGGTGTTACTTTAGTTCCGACATGCTCGCCTTGCAGCAAAGCAGTTAAGTTTTCTGGCTTTTGCCAGCTGGAAATGTACACACCGCGTCGTAAATGTTGGGCAGCGTGAAGACTGGTCTTAACTTTGACCTCCATCCCGCCCAAAATTACTCCCTCTGCAATTAAAGTATCAATGTGTTTTGTGTCAAGTTGATGTAAAGGCTGCTTATTGGCATCAAGTACCGCCTCTACGTCCGTCATAAAAATAAGTTCTGCATTTAAATTATTTGCCATTGCGGCGGCTGCTTCATCGGCATTAACGTTGTATAACAAGCCCTGCTCATCAAAGCCGATAGAACTGATGATTGGTAACCGGCCAGCACTGAGTAAATCATTAATAATAGAATCAGCATTGTTGTGACATTGACCTACTTGACCCAATGCTTTTAATTTTTGCGAGGCGGTGATCCCTGCTTCATATAAACTTAACCCCACCGGCTTATGACCAACACTAATTGCTTGCGCCATGAGTTGTTTGTTTGCCGCACCCGCAAGGGCTCCAACAATATAAGGCATCTGTTCTTTAGGGCTAATACGTAAACCTTGGTGTTTAGCACTGGCAAAACCAGCCTCTTTTAACCAGCTATCAACTAATGAACCACCCCCATGCACAATCACAAACTGTGCATCATCTTGCTCGTTGAGTATTTCAAATAATGCTTTAGCGGCATTTTCAGTATTGAGTACTGCACCACCGAGTTTAATAACCCACGTTTTACTGCTCATCTAAACGCTCCTATTAGACCTGTAGTGTGAGGAAGCCCCATTGATAAATTAATACATTGCAAAGCCTGACCAGCTGCCCCTTTTAATAAGTTGTCAATTGCTGCCATTACTATTAACTGTGAGCCTTGCTGCTGCCACGCAATATCTACATAAGGTTGTTTGGCCACCCCTTTAATCGAGGGGATTTTGCTGCCAAGCAAACGAATTAATGGCTCATCAGCCAATACTTGATAAGCTTTAGCTACTTGCTCACTGGTCACACCCGGCTTTAATTGCACATAAATAGTTTCTAAAATACCGCGCGGGAAATTACCTAAATGAGGAGTAAATAACACCTCATGACCTAGGTGCTGTTGTATTTCAGGCCCGTGACGGTGATTAAACAAACCATAGGGTGCAAGTGATACCTCACAAAAATGCGTACCGATGCTGGCTTTTCGCCCTGCGCCAGTTACGCCAGAAACCGCATTAATAATAATTTTTTCATCACTCAATAAGCACGCTTGTTGAAGAGGCTTTAATGCATTTAATGCAGCCGTTGGATAGCAGCCAGCAACAGCAATTAGCTGAGCATCAGCAATGGCTTTACTATTCCATTCAGCAAGACCATATGCCGCTTGATTAAGTAGTTCTGGGTGTTGGTGTTCAAAACCATAATAAGTAACGTAATCATCATTGCTTGCAAGACGATAGCCACCAGAGAGGTCAAATACCTTCTTGCCCATCGCTAAAAACTGAGGCGCTAAATCCACACTTACTTTATGATCGGTGCACAGACAAACGTAATCTGCTGAATGAGTGATATCAGCAAGTGCATGTTCATTTAGTGGCTGCAAAGGTAAATCAAGTAATCCTAAATGCTCAGGATACAATTCACTAAGCAACTTATGTTTATCTAAACTTTGCGCTGATACATAACAGCCAGTTAGTGAAAGCGTTGGATGTTTTGCTACTAAGCTAGCCAGTTCTGCGCCGCTGTAACCGCTGGCACCTATAATTACTACGTTCATTACTTACTCTTTATCTAAAATTAGTGACCACATTCCATGTTGTTTGTTTACACTAGGGTCTAACCCAGCCAAACAGATTAAATTTGTGAGTGATAACTATCGTCGTATTATTTTCATGGCGTAACTTTAATATATTTATGCTTAAAAAGTGAATTGATATTCATCATAAATACTTTTATATTGTTATGCAATTAAAATGAATACTTATTTTGGAATTTTTTATGTCTCTGCCGTCATTTATTTCGATGTACCAGCAATTGATTGCTGCCCCCTCTATTAGTGCCATTGAAGATCATTTATGCATGAGTAATAAGAGTGTCATTGAACTCCTAGCGCAATGGTGTCAAAGCTTAGGTTTTACCTGTGAAATAATAGAATTAAAAGGCAACAAAGGCCGCTACAACTTATTAGCAAAACGCGGTCAAGGCGACGGCGGTTTAATGCTGGCAGGTCACACTGATACGGTGCCATTTGATGATAGTCGTTGGAATCACAACCCATTTAAATTAACTGAGCGAGATAACAAACTATTTGGCTTAGGTAGCATTGATATGAAAGGTTTTTTTGCTTTTGTACTGCAGGCTATTAGTGAGCTTGATGAAAAGCAACAAACACAACCAATTTTAATATTAGCCACCGCAGACGAAGAAACCACTATGGCTGGCGCACAACAAATCTGTAAGCACCCAAATTTAAAGCCAAGTCGCTGTATTATTGGTGAACCTACTGATATGACGCCGGTATTTACTCATAAAGGTCATATGAGTACAGCAATAAGAGTCGTTGGCCGTTCAGGACATAGCTCAGATCCCGAACGGGGTCTTAACGCCATCGAAGTGATGCATAAAGTGATTACAAAATTGCTAATCTTAAAAGAACAGCTTAAGAATAAATATTCAATAAATCACTTTAAAATTCCTTACCCTACGCTCAATTTAGGTAATATTCATGGGGGCGATAATGCGAATCGGATTTGCGGTTGCTGTGAAATGCACATTGATATGCGCCCTCTTCCTGGCTTAAGTGTACAAGAGCTGCAAGCATTGCTGCTTGATGCAACCTACGATATAAACCAGCAATACCCTAATTCGGTCAGTGTGATTGATTTACATGAGCCAATTCCAGCATTTACAGGAAGCACAGACAGCGCGTTAGTTAAACTAGCCGAAAATATAGCAGGGCAAAAAGCGGTGGCTGTTAATTACTGTACTGAGGCACCATTTATACAACAACTGGGTTGTGAAACCATCGTCATGGGACCGGGTTCAATTAACCAAGCGCATCAGCCCGATGAATATTTAGCGATGGAAAAAATAAAGCCTTCGCAACAAATTATCAGCAACCTCATAAAGGCGAGTTGCTTTTAATCAGTAACAAAAAAGACGCTATTAAGCGTCTTTTTTATAGCATTTATATTTAACCTGAACTCTGAATAATAAATCTATCTCAAGCAGCTACTTTTAGCGCTAACTGCGTTGAATTTACTTGCAATAGGCTAGCTATTGACGCGTAAGTTCGCCTTGTTTTCACTGAAAATCTCTGGCTAGAGAAAATAAACATAAATATCATCTTTGATTCAATATGTTAGTAAATCTCTTAACCAGAGTTCAGGTTAGTTACATATATTTTCGTAAATACTTTTTAAATACAGGGTCGGTTTGAGCTAGTTCTTTCTGCTCTTCTAATATCTCTTTTAATATTGCACCTGATGTAAGCGGATTCGCAAGCACCACTCTAAATACCACGGTTGGTTGGTTATCATATTGAACTGGCGTTAAACGTGTACGCGATACAAACGAGCGACCCGATTCACGTTGTCGTTTTTGCATGCTAGCAGTAAAGCGATTAAGCGCGGCAAAAATATCTAAACGGGTCTGTGCATCGGCCTGTGCTATCGCATTTTTAATTTGCTTAGGGACATAACGATAAGTTAATAAACACAGTTCGGGTTCTGATATTAATTCAAAGTCTTCATCAGCTTTTATCAAATCAGCAAAGTAACGTGCTTTTTTAATACTGCGATCGATAAGCATTTCATAGCCTTTACGACCAATAACACGTAAGCAAGCATGCACTAACATCGCCATACCAGGGCGGCTCCCCTCAAGGGTATGGCTGCCTAAATCTTTAGAGCCTTTACGTAAAATATATTCAGCATGATGCTCTATGGCATCAGTTGCAGCAGGGTCTTTAAACAGCACCAAACCTGCTCCCATCGGTACATACATTTGTTTATGCGCATCAATGGTGATTGAATCTGCATGCTCAATGCCTTTTAAAAGGTGCCTATGGGTATTAGAGAGTAAAGTAGCTCCGCCCCACGCCGCATCAACATGAAAGTGGCAATTAATCTCTTGTGATAAATTAGCCATATCTTCAAGTGGATCGATATTACCAGTTTCAGTCGTTCCGGCTACACCAATAATTGCCATCACTTTAATGCCTTGCGCTTCAAGCTCTAGCGCTTTTTCTCGCATAGCAGCTACATCAACTTTATTATCAGTCGATGTTTTAATACCAATTAAATTCTCACGGCCAATACCTAATAAATCAACCGATTTGCCTAATGAGTAATGACCTCGCTCAGAGATTAAAACCGCCAGTCCTTTGTAACCATAGTGGAGCATTCCCGCCACTAAACCTTGTGCAGCAATGCCTTTAAAGTTGCCATCCGCTTTCAATAAGCGGTTGCGGGCAATCCAAAGTGCTGTAATGTTAGCTACTGTGCCACCAGAGCAAAATGCTCCTAAAGAGGTTTTTGCACTGTGCATCCATTTAGAATAAAAGCCATCATTTTGTCCATAAGCTAAATGATGCATCATTCCTAAAACTTGACGCTCTAATGGGGTAAACGCTTTTGAGGTTTCTATTTTTACAAGGTTTTGATTTAGCCCAACCATTAATTTCGATAACGGCAGTAAAAAATGTGGCAGAGCAGATGTCATGTGACCAATAAAGCTTGGCGCTGCGGTATGTACAGAATGAGCAACCAGCTGTTCCATAATATCTTGGGCATAGCAAGACACAAACGTTGGCTCTTCAGGGATAGCCGCAGATTGAAAATCTTTTTCTATTTCATGTAATGGTTTTTCAATTGCCGCGATATTTTCGTTTAAGAAACCTGCTAAATTACTCGAAATTTCAAGCTCTATTTTGCTCAAAGTTGAGTCAGGGGCCTCTGGAACGGTAAATATCCGTTTGAGGCTTTCTTTAGAGGCGACGGCACAACGCTTTTGATCCATCTTCATACCTAGTGTGTGACTAAAACACCTGTTAGTTTGTAAAACACGCTAATTTAAGGTGTTTTTAAGCAACGGCATTTCTAAAAAATTGCGCTAACTTTACTGCAATATGACAAAAATGTCTCGTTTTAAGCCATAAAAGACAATACAAAATAGATAACATTTCACTATTTTTTATATTTAGTACAAAGGGTAATTAAAATATTGGGCATTTATAATTTTTAAGTATAATAAATCTAACAAAAAATAAGGATGTTACATGCTAAAAGGAAATCTAAAATTAACTCGGTTGGCGCTCGGTACCGTCTTTTTTTTAGTCAGCTTAATAATTTACAGTTACTACACCTACACTGCCATCAATAATGATGTGATACGCAGCATTGATAATCGTTTATTAAATGCAGCCACCAGCGTAAAGTACATTTTAGGTAGTGATTATCACGATAAAGTAGCGCAAGAAATTAGCTTTTCAAGCTATCAAAATAAAGCCGACCAGCTTTCGGCATTGGCCAATGATTTAAATATAGATTATTTATATTCAATGGTACAGATTGATGAGAATGTTTATTTTACTGCCTCTAGCTACACTCAAGATGATCAAAATAACGGTAAAGTTACTCAGTTTTTAGATCTTTATCCCGAAGCCACGCCAATAACTATGGCTGCATTTTTATCAACGGCCCCTATTTTTGAAACCTCAACAGCGCATCGCGGCCATTCTAAAACAGTATATATTCCTCATCTGGCAAAAAATGGCAGAACCTATATTACAGCTGCAGATATTAGCGTTGATAAAATTAGCAATGCGTTAAAAACAGACTTATATCAATCTATGTTTCATTTTTGCTGCGTAATTATTATTTTATTAATAGTTTATATTCTTTATTACTATGGAGTACGTCGTTCATTAATGAGCGACCATGCAAGCGGATTTGAAAATCATATTGCCTTAGAAAAACGGCTAAAAAAAAGCAATGAACATCATTTGCAAATTGCGATTATTTTAGTGAACGAAATTGATAATATCAGTCGTTTTTTTGGCACAAAAACAGCCGATGAAGTGATGAAAAAGCTGCTCACTCACTTTAAGCAGCAAGCCCGTTTGCACGCACGTATTTATCGTATTGCAACTAATAAACTCGCTATTTTGACTGATAAAGAAACTCCCTTTGATGAGCTATATAGCATCATACAATCGCATAATAAAAATATACCGTTTTTAAATCAGCCTTTTATTTATATTACACTTAACGCTGGTGTAGCTAGAGGCAATAAGTCATTACTGCTTAAGAATGCTCATATTGCGTTACTGCAATCTAAGCAGGGCGATCAGAGCATAGTTAACTACTGTGAGGCAATTAACGACGCTAAATCTCTATATTTATATAATGTTGAAATAGCAAAAGAAATTCGTGAAGCATTTAATGCTCATCGTGTTGTCCCTTACTTCCAGCCGGTTATAAATACTCATACCGATGAAGTTATTAGGTATGATTGCTCACCGAGAATAGTCACTTCACAAGGGGAGATTTTAACCCCTGATACCTTTGCAAATGCACTAAATAGACTGCGTATGAATGGCATGTTAACCCATGCTCTGTTTACTCAATGTGTTTCACGTTTTCGTAAATCAGCAATTTGTTGGGAGTTAACGCTGTGCGCTGAAAACATTGCAGATCCCACTATTTATGATCATATTGCGTATGAGCTTCATCGCTACCCTAATCCTGAAAACATTACTATTTCGATTTTAGAGTCGCAGGTTATTTCACATTACTATGAAATAAAGTCATTTATCGCAATGGTAAAAAGTAAGGGGGCAAAGGTGGTGATGCACTGCTGGGGTAATGAGTTTATTAATACTCTTAATACTTTAAAAGTGGAGGTTGATGGTATAAAACTCGATGGAGCAATCACAAAGCAGCTATTAAATGATGCAAATACGTCGCTATTTATATCCTACATCACTGATATAGCCCAGCAGCTTGAACTTGAATTGGTTGTTGAAGCGGTAGAAAGTAATACGGTTGCAGAGTTACTCAGCCAACTAAATGTGACGCTGATGCAAGGTAGTTTCCTTGGCAAACCAACGCCACATGTTACTGAGTTTAAAAAAGCAATGAATTAGTTATTAATATTAATGGCTAGTCGGTGGCTTTGCTGACCACTGGCCCAGTACTTACGCTCAAAAGGAGTAATTGCTTCGTCTGATTCAAACAACGCAGTTTGACAAGGATACCCTGCTAACTCGAGCGCCCTGGCAAACTCTTTAACATAGATATCCCAGTTACTGCGCACTTCAAGCAAACCACCTAATTTAACAATAAAGGGGAAGATAGCCGCCCCATGCCAGCGCCGTTGAATGTGCTTAGACTTAGGCCAAGGGTTTGGATATAGCAAATAGTGATGAGTAGGCCGCCAATTAGCAGCGACAGCTAAACGCCAAAAATCATTTAAGTCAGCTTGCACCAAAATGTATTGACCACTCTCAGTTTGTTTATACTCAACATCATGCTTATCAAGTCGGTGAGATGACTTATCAATGCCCACAACTAACGCATCAGGATGACGTTTCGCTAAATTAGCAGTGCTTTCGCCAACGCCACAACAGGAGTCTAAAATAAGCGGTCCATCAAAGGCTTGCACCTTAGCATTAACTTCATCAAATGCGGTTTGAGTATGCGCTGCAATTGGCTTTTTAAACTCGGCTTGTAAGTGTTTATTAACTATTTCATCAAGCTTTTCATGAAGTCCCGCTTGATTAGATACAATACTACGTGAATTTGCATCGCTCATTAGTGTCTTAACCCCACACCTTTTTTGATTAGCGTCAGTGCTAAAGTAAATAATACGCTGATAAACACCAACAACACCGCAATCGCAACCGTTAAATCAACATCAGAAACGCCTAAGAATCCGTATCTGAATGCGTTAACCATATAAATAATAGGATTAATTTGCGACACCATCTGCCAAAAATCAGGCAGTAAAGTGATTGAGTAAAACACCCCGCCTAAATAAGTTAGAGGCGTTAAAATAAAGGTCGGAATAATACTTATGTCATCAAAGCTGTTTGCATAAATAGCGTTGATTAACCCGCCCAAGGCAAACACCGCCGAGGTAAGAATAACAGTGGCTATAATCACAAAAATATTATGTATTTGTATATCTACAAAAAATAAAGAAACGCACGTTACAATAAAGCCAACCATAATACCACGGGTCATGCCTCCGCCCATATAACCCAACACAATGATGTAATTAGGCACAGGTGCAACCAATAACTCTTCAATACTTTTTTGAAACTTAGTTGAGTAAAAGCTCGAAGCCACATTCGAGTAAGAGTTTGTTATAACTGACATCATAATAAGGCCTGGAACAATAAACTCCATGTAACTAAAGCCGCCCATATCGCCAATACGCGAGCCTATTAAGTTCCCAAAAATAACAAAATATAAGCTCATAGTAATCGCTGGCGGCACTAAGGTTTGCACCCAAATACGCAAAAAGCGAATACACTCTTTAATCCAAATACTTTTTAAGGCTACGCCATATTTAAACATTTATTCGCCCCGCCCTTGCTCTAATAAACCTACAAATAATTCTTCTAATCGATTTGCTTTATTACGCATGCTCAGAACAGTATTACCTTGTTCGGTTAACGCGCTAAATACAGCATTGAGCCCTTGTGATTTAGCCACTTCAACTTCAATGGTGTGCTCATCAGTCATGGTGAAATTATACCCTTCAAGTGTCACCGGATTGGTAGGCTGCTTTAAATCCAGTACAAAGGTTTCTTTGTCTAATTTAGCCAACAAAGCTTTTATAGTAGTGTTTTCAACTATGCGACCGGTATCAATAATAGCGATGTTTTTACACAGTAGTTCGGCTTCTTCAAGGTAGTGAGTGGTTAAAATAATGGTCACACCTTGTTCGTTGATTTGTCTTAAAAACTCCCACATTGAGCGGCGCAGCTCTATATCAACGCCCGCAGTTGGTTCGTCTAAAATAAGTAACTTTGGCTCATGCATTAAGGCACGTGCAATCATCAAACGACGCTTCATACCACCAGAAAGAGTACGTGCTTGCTTATCTTTTTTCTCAAGTAACCCTAGCTGTGCTAAGTACTTGTCAGCACGTTTGTGCGCCTGCGCGCGAGGAACACCATAATAGCCGGCTTGATTAACGAGTATTTGGCTTAGGGTTTCAAACTGGCTAAAGTTAAACTCTTGCGGCACTAAACCTAAGTTCGCTTTCGCTGCTTCTAGGTCGGTATCAATATCATGACCAAATACTTCAACTTTACCTTTGGTCTTATTAACCAAAGAAGATATCACCCCAATAGTGGTTGATTTACCCGCCCCATTTGGACCTAACAGTGCAAAAAAGTCACCTTCATGCACTTGTAAATCAACCCCTTTTACTGCCTCTACCCCATTTTTGTAAACCTTGGTAAGGCCTTCAATATTTAAAGCAATGTTTTGCTTATTCATTTCTTACCCTCACCATAACCCCAGCGCTTTGTGAGGTTATGTTCAATATTTAAATGATCTAAAATTCGCGCCACCATAAAATCAACCAAGTCTTCTATACTTTGTGGTTGATGATAAAACCCAGGAGCAGCGGGCATGATAGTGACCCCTAAACGCGACAATTTGAGCATATTTTCCAAGTGAATTTCGCTAAAAGGAGTTTCTCGAGGGACTAGAATAAGTTGACCTCGCTCTTTTATCACCACATCGGCAGCGCGCTCTAATAAGTTATCTGATGCGCCGATTGCAATCGCAGACACTGACCCGGCACTACATGGACATACTATCATTTTTTTCGGTGCTGCTGAGCCCGAAGCCACCGGACTGAACCAGTTATCTTTGCCAAATACCTTTAATTGTTCGCTCTTGGCGTTAAATAATACACTTAACTGCTCGGTAGCTTTATCTTCATTCCCTGATAACTTTATATTAGACTCGGTATCAAAAACTACACGCGCGGCACTTGAGATAAGCACATACACTTGAAATTGTTGTTCAAGTAACACTTCCAACAGCCTTAACCCATATGGTGCGCCTGATGCGCCACTAAATGCTAAGGTAATTGTATCTTTAAATTGCACATTATTCTCCGCTGTATTTATCGGTCAAACCATCAACAAGTTGCTGATGAAGACCATTAAAACCACCATTACTCATAATTAAAACATGTTGATTTGGCTCAACATTCTCAAGCACTGTATCAATAATAGCGGTTGTAGAATCAAAGCACTGCATACCCGCTTTGTCAGCTTGCTCTTTAAGTGACCAGTTTAAATTTTCTGGTTCAAATAACAGCACATCATCTGCATCGCGAAGTGAATCGAGAAGTGTAAATTGATGCACTCCCATTTTCATGGTGTTAGAGCGCGGCTCTAAAATCGCAATAATTTTTTCATCCCCCACTTTAGCACGCAGCCCCGCAAGTGTTGTTTGTATTGCCGTTGGGTGATGGGCAAAATCGTCATACACTTTAATATGATTAATATCTGCTTTAAGCTCCATCCGCCTTTTTGGGCTGATAAACTCGCCCAAAGCTTCAATACTGTGCTCTATTGCAATTCCCACATGACGAGCTGCTGCAATAGCCATCATGGCATTTTTAACGTTATGCTCACCAATCGCTTGCCAGCTAACAACGCCTTGTAACTGCTTATTTAGTAAAACATTAAATTGAGAACCATCGGCTTTGAGTAATTCATAATTCCAGTCATCGCCTAGAGTTTCGCTCTCGCTCCACAAGCCTTTTGTAATCACATCGCTCAGTGCTTCATCATTTTTTGGCCACAGCACTTTGCCGCTTTGCGGTAGTGTACGAATCAAATGGTGAAATTGTTTTTTAATTGCGTTTAAATCTTCAAAAATATCAGCATGATCAAATTCGAGATTATTTAAAATAAGTGTTCGAGGTAAATAATGAACAAATTTACTGCGTTTATCAAAAAAGGCCGTGTCGTACTCATCGGCTTCTATAACAAAAAATGGCGTTTGCCCAACTCGCGCAGAAAGACCAAAATTTTGTACAATTCCGCCAATTAAAAAGCCAGGCTTTAAACCCGCATATTCAAGTATCCACGCCAACATACTGGCGGTGGTTGTTTTACCATGAGTTCCTGCCACAGCCAGCACCCACGAATCTTGTAGTAAGTTATGTTTTAGCCACTCAGGTCCTGAAGTATAAGGCAGGCTCTTATCGAGTACATATTCAACACACGGGTTACCACGGCTCATAGCATTACCAATAACAACGATATCTGGAGCTGGCTCTAGTTGAGATACGTCATAGCCCTGTGTTAGTTCAATACCCAGTTCTTGTAGCTGAGTACTCATTGGTGGGTAAACGTTTTGATCTGACCCAGTAACGTGGTGACCCAATGATTTTGCTATAGCGGCAATACCACCCATAAATGTGCCACAAATACCCAAAATATGTATATGCATTTACTATCCTTTCATCCTGCGCGGAGTTTGCTCTAAGGCAAAATTTAATGGCGCTATAATGCCAAAATTTAGCTTAAGTTACCATTAACCCTTGGCGCAAATAAAAAAGCCTCCCAAAGTGGGAGGCTTTCCTGAAGATTAATAGCTTATAGCATTAAAAAGAATATTAAACCGACACCTAATAATAAACGATAAATAACAAATGGTAGCATTCCCATTCGCTCAATCACTTTTAAAAACATAAAAATACAAGCATAAGCTGATAAAAACGACAGCACTACACCTAACAATAATGCCGTCCAATCTACGATATGATCGCCAAGGGCAAGCTCTGCAGTATAATAAAGACCCATCATTGAAATGATTGGAATAGCTAATAAAAACGAAAAGCGCGCTGCACTTTGCTTGTTCATACCTAACATTAAACCCGCTGTCATGGTAATACCTGAACGTGAAGTGCCAGGGATCATTGCAACGGCCTGTGCAAAGCCAATAATGAGGGCCGTTTTCCAGTTTAGCTGATAGATTGTTTTTATTTGCTTACCTTTGGCATCTGCGTACCAAAGCAATAGACCAAATACGATTGTTGTGGTCGCAATCACCCATGCACTGCGTAAGTACAGTTCAACAAAATCTTTTAATAACAAGCCTAAAATAGCTGCTGGCACAGTACCTAAAATGATCCACCAACCTAGTTTGCTATCATCTGTTGTGCCCTGCACGCCAAACGATTTAAACCAAGCACCGAGTATATCGGCTACTTCTTTACGGAAATAAATAACAACCGCAATTAAAGTGCCTACGTGAACAGCAACATCGAACGCTAACCCTTGATCCTCCCAGCCTAAAATTTGTGATGGTAAAATTAAGTGTGCCGAACTCGATATAGGTAAAAACTCAGTAAATCCCTGAATTAGGGCTAAAACAATTATTTCTATAATACTCATGGGTTAGAAAACTCCACCTTCCATAGTTTTTGTTGAGGGTTGTTATATGCATTCCATATTTGGGCAATCGTTTGTTTTGCTACCGGATGATAAAAATCAGGGGCCACCTCAGCTAAAGGCTGTAAAACAAAGGCGTTTTTAGTAATTTCGTCACGCGGTAATTGTGCAGGGCTCTCGCAAATCACATCATCATAAAAGAGTAAGTCGAGATCCAAAGTACGTGGGCTAAATTTTTTATCATTTGCTTGGCGGCCATTGTCGCGTTCAATTTGTTTTAATAACGCGCAAACATCAACAAGCGCCATGTTAGTGGTGGCTGCAAGTACTGAGTTATAAAAGTTATTACCGGCAAAACCCACAGCTTCACTTTCAAATACTGATGAGTGATGTGTGTTTTCAAAGTGCTGATTTAACGCCACTAGAGCACGCCGAATATGCTCAGCTTTATTAATGTTTGACCCTAGGCTAATAAATATCTGCGCCATTTAAGCCGTAGCCTTAATGCGCGTAATCTCTACACCCACTGTTTGCGCTTGTGGAACTGCAGCAGGCTTGCTAACTTTTATTGTTACTTGAGAAGTATTAAATTCGGTTAAGATAATTTGCGCCAATTGCTCCACCAGCGTTTCTAAAAGCTCGACTGGTTTAGCTGTGCTGTGCTCGATAACTCGCTCACTCACCTTAGCGTAATCTAATGCTAAGTTAATATCGTCGTTTTGTGCTGCGGGCTTAATGTCGCTTAGCATCTCAATATCAAAGTACAGGCTTTGTTTACTTTTCTTTTCAAAATCATACACCCCGATAATCGTTTCGACATGCAATTGTGATATAAATACCTTGTCCATTGATACTCCAAATGACTGTAACAAGTCACTGAGTTAATTACATATTGTATCAATCAAATTAATACTGTATATACTTTAATCAGTGTTTAAATATACTAAAATTACTTCTACAATAGAATAGTTACAAAATTGCGAGTAATTTAAGAAGCCCGTAAATTTTGACGCCAATAATAGCTTAAAAGTAATGATTAAAAAATAAGGAAGCGCGTGTTAGTCATTTTAATGTTTGTATTAGCCTATTTGCTCGGCTCGATTTCATCGGCCATTTTAGTGTCGCGGCTATTCAAACTTCCCGATCCACGCACAAATGGCTCCAATAACCCAGGAGCAACCAATGTCTACCGTTTAGGCGGCGCTCTCCCCGCATGCTTAGTTTTAATATTTGATATTTTAAAGGGCACTATCCCTGTTTGGGGCGCTTACTTTTTAAAACTTGAGCCGCTAGAGCTTGGTTTAATTGCGGTTGCAGCATGTTTAGGGCACATGTACCCATTATTTTTTAGTTTTAAAGGGGGTAAAGCGGTCGCAACAGCATTTGGCTCGTTACTGCCGATAGGACTCTCTTTAGGTGGGTTATTGATTGGTACTTGGCTGATTATTGTCGCGATTACCCGCTACTCATCCCTTGCAGCGTTAGTCGCTGTGACGCTAGCACCTTTATATACATGGTGGATAAAGCCGTTATATACCTTACCCGTGACCTTTATTACGCTACTGATCATTATTAGGCATCGCACTAATATTGTGCGTTTATTTAAGGGTGAAGAACCAAAAGTAGGGACTAAACAAGCCCCTACAAATGATAAGAAGTAATAACTAACCTAGGTTCTGGTTAACTATATTGCTTCTAGGCTATCGATTGGCCAGCGCGGTTTAGTTTTCATATCAAGCGAAGCAAACTGTCCCGCTTTTAAACGCTGCATACCAGCATAAGCAATCATTGCGCCATTGTCGGTACAAAACTCAGTGCGTGGGTAATACACTTCGCCCTTCATACCTTGCATCACACGCTCTAGTTGCAAACGTAGTTGCGTATTAGCACTTACACCACCGGCTATTACTAAACGTTTAATACCCGTTTGTTTTAGTGCTCGCTTACACTTAATCACTAAAGTATCTATAACGGCTGTTTGAAATGCATGGGCAATATCTGCTTTAGTTTGCTCGTCACTATCATTTTCACGAATAGCAATCGAAGCGGCGGTTTTTAAGCCACTAAAGCTAAAATCAAGACCAGGCTTATCTGTCATCGGGCGCGGGAAAACAAATCGTTTGGCAACGCCTTGCTCAGCCATTTTAGCTAAACGAGGACCGCCAGGGTAATCAAGCCCAAGTAATTTAGCCGTTTTATCAAATGCTTCACCTGCAGCGTCATCTACCGACTCACCCAATACTTCGTATTGGCCAATGCCCGCAACCTTTACCATCATGGTATGACCGCCAGATACGAGTAAAGCAATAAATGGGAATTCGGGAACGTTTTCCTCAAGCATTGGCGCTAATAAATGCCCTTCCATGTGATGTACTGCCACCGCAGGAATATCCCAACCATACGCTAAAGAGCGACCAATTGAGGTACCTACTAACAAAGCCCCTACTAAACCAGGTCCTGCGGTGTAGGCAATACCGTCTAAATCTTCCGGTCCACAGCCAGCTTGCGCAAATGCCGCATCGATAAGCGGCAATGTTTTACGTACATGATCGCGAGATGCAAGCTCAGGTACCACACCACCGTAATCAGCATGTACTTTTACTTGGCTATATAATTGATGAGCCAGTAGCCCTTTTTCATCATCATAAATAGCAATACCAGTTTCATCGCATGATGATTCAATGCCTAAAATTCGCATTGTTAATTCTCCTGCCACCTAACAAGGTGTTTAAAACAAATAACTTAAAGTGCTAAACCAATGTTAGTTTGGCCATCAGCAAGGACATGCTTTTTCAATGCTTTTACATTTTCAGCAGTAATACGCCCCATAGCTTCTACAAAATCAATTAGTTCACCTAATACCTCTATTTCGTATTGCATTAGTGGGTGTTCACGCACTGCTTTATTATCAGCAACATCCCCTTCAACTGTCATTTGATACTCAATAAAGCGAGCCACAGTTGCCTGCGATATTTTACTCACATTAACAAATTCTTGCTCGTCTTGTGCTAAAAGGCCATGCATTAAGCTCAATAATGAGGTGGCAGCGTCAATGGCAGGGTAAGTGCCAAACATATCAAAATCAGCAAGTTCAGGTACATTAGGTTCAATTTTTTCGACTTGCTTTTCTAAATCAATCTTACTTTTAGGAAGCAGTATCTTTTCCCAACATACATTTAAAGCATTACGTAAAATAACCTCATCGCCAAAACCGGTAGCCTCACTAAATAGTCCATAATTAGGCAACATACGCTCTATTAACGCACTGGCCAATACCGCTTTTTGCAGGTAATTTAACTCTCTAATACGCTGAAAATTATTCGCTTTTGTCATTCTTTAAAGTCCCACATGACCAACAAAAATCAAATGTTGATCCATTATGCTCATTACAGTTAGGGCACACCCAATCTGGAGCGGATTGTTTTACTTGCTGATAGTTTACCAATATTTCGCGTGCATGGCGCTCTTTTATCGCATAAACCTGCACACTTACTTGTGTTTGCTCAAACGGGATCTCGCCCATTGCACCTTGCAGCATTTCGCCTTGAATTTGACACTCAATTCCCGCATTCAGAATCAATCCTTTTATAATATTGGCCTCTAAACTATTTTCTGCGTTATAAAGCGTAACCCAATCAAATGATGTTATATTTGAATCACTATTATTAATATTTTGCAATATCCACCTCATTTACTTTATGTGTACAATTTGCCTGCGTAACCTAAAGCAAATAATATGATTTAAGGACACATTATGACGCTAACTACTCCAGGTTTACTTTTTCCAGCAATCTCGTTGTTGTTACTCGCCTATACAAACCGATTTTTAGTGCTAGCGCAACTAATACGAGAACTGAATGCACGTGAAGGGGAATCTATTCGTCCTGTTGTGGTGGCGCAAATAACCAACCTTAGAAAGCGAATAAAATTAATAAGAACCATGCAAGTATACGGAGTGGCTGCTTTTTTATTATGTACGCTATCTATGTTCGCATTATTTATAGAATTTAATACCACGGGCATTATTTTATTTGGTGTCAGTTTAAGTTGCTTAAGCTTATCTTTGCTTACTTCATTATTTGAAATTCACATCTCTTGTGATGCCATAGAAATTGAATTGCAAAACATTGAAAATAAGCCTTTAAGTAACCGAGTAAGTAAAAATTTTATTGAGCCCAACCCTAAAAGCAAAAACAGTAATTAACAAACCGAGACTTTAAGAAGCTGTTATAAAATTGCATAAACTTGGTCAATAATAAAACCCTACAGTTATTTAACATTACCCAAAGGTATAACAACTTTTAGCAACTATTCTCTTTAAATACGATGAAAAGAAAGTTAATCTAAGGAGGTGGTTAAAAACATTATTTCAACTGATCTGTAGGGATATAAAGTCAGTCTTTAATCTGCAATTCCCCTAGCTTACCTATAAAAAAGGACTATATAGTGAGATTTGAACAATTAGAACAGTTTGTAGCGCTTGGCCTACTTCGTCATTTTAGGCAAGCTGCAGAACAAACCCAAATTAGCACATCTGCGTTAACTCGTAGTATTCAAACTCTTGAAACAGAGCTTGGCTACGAACTTGTTACCCGCTCTACTCGCTCGGTTAAATTAACTCAAGCAGGCGAACTTTTCCTCGACTTTGCAAAAAATACCCTCAATGAGCTAGAGCAAATAAAACATCGCGCTTTTCAATCGATTAATGGCACTGAAGAGAAAAAACTGGTCATTGGTTACACCACAACAACCAGCAGCATAGTGCCAATTACCTGCGGTGAGTTTTTAAGTCAGTACCCTCATATTAAAATCGAAATGCAGCTACAAAACAAAACTGAGCTTCATAGAAAGTTACTTCAAGGGGAAATTGACATTAGTGTATGCTCGCAAATAGTCAACAGTATAGGTAGCGACATACAATTACCTGATCAGCTTATTTTGTTTTGCTCAAAACAACACCCATTAGCAAATAAAAGCGATATTAGTAAAAAAGAGCTTGAAAGCTTTCCCATGTTTAGTTGTTTTTCGCAATCAAAACAAGTGCAATCAATGCTTAATGAAGTAATAGACTCATTAAATAAAGTTTCAACAATTAAAGTGGGCAGTATTGAGCAGGTCATGGCTGGACTTGAAAAATCAGACCATTTTGCCATTGCCGGTATTGAACACACTAGCTCTGTGGCAGAAAACCATAACTTGATTCAACTTAAAACTAATAACGATATTAGCCATGAGCAACTTATTGTGCAAACCAGCCAGCAGATAGAAGCGGGTGAGCATGTTGACCACTTACTCTCGCTAATAAATAAAGTCTCAAAAGCATAACAATACACCATGCGATTTGATGATCACTATAAATTTGTAGCTTTAAAGTTTTTTTACATTAAACTAACGCTCCCTACTATTATGACTAGCGTTAATGAACAACTTTACAGCTTCTGGAATTTATCTAGAGCAGATTGAAACGCATGGTTATGCCATTATTGAAAACGCCATTGATAGTGACCTAATCTTTGATTTAATGGCAGATTGCTACAGAATAAATCCCCACTTTAGCCTTGCTGGTATTGGTCGATTAAATAACTTGCAAATTGATAATACAGTTCGTAAAGACAAAAACTATTGGTTTGATGGCAGTTCAAATGCACAACTTGGCTACCAGCAAGTAATGGAAGCAGTTCGTAATACGCTTAATCGAACTTTCTTTATGGGTTTGTTTGATTATGAATGTCACTATGCAAAATATACGCAAGGTGATTTTTATAAAAAACATGTAGATGCATTTAAAGGTCGTTCAAACCGTGTTTTTACTACCGTATTATATTTGAACTCTCCAGAGAAAGGTGGAGAGCTAGTTATTTACAAGCCTAAAAGTAAAGGCATAGAAATAGTAATAAAACCCACGGCAGGCACTTTGGTATTATTTGAAAGCGAACGCTTTGTACATGAAGTACTTCCTGCTGTTGATAACCGCTATTCGATTGCTGGTTGGTTCAGAAAAAACGCGTCAATTAGTGGCATTATCGACCCACCCCGTTAAGCAAAAACGGGGTAAGAAAATAATAAACCAATAAAAATAGCCAGTCCTACGTAATGGTTATTTAAAAATGCTTTAAAACAATTATCTCGCTGGCGTAAATGAATCAAACGCTGTTGATACACAAGTAACATTGCTGCAATAGCTAATCCCAACCAAAAACTAAATCCTATTTGGTTCATCAACCCAATTAAAACCATCAACGCAAAAAAGCTAAAGTTAAGTATCGCTATAATATGGCGGTCATAACTGGCGAATAAAATAGCGGTTGATTTTACTCCTATTTTTAAATCATCGTCTCTATCAACCATGGCGTACATAGTGTCGTAAGCCACCGTCCAGCAAATATTGGCAATAAATAGCAACCAAGCTTGCACAGGCAATGAGTTTGTTGATGCCATAAATGCCATAGGAATTGCCCAACCAAAAGCAGCCCCTAATACAACCTGTGGAAGTTGCGTGTAACGTTTCATAAAGGGATAACAAAACGCTAATCCAAGCGCACCAAACGATAACAAAATAGTATTGGTATTAAGCAATAATACTAATATAAAAGCGATGACAACGAGTAATAAAAACAAACTAATTGCTTCGCCACTACTTACCGCTCCGGTCGCTAGCGGCCGCTGACAAGTACGCTTTACTGAGCCATCAATTTTTCTATCTGCAAAATCATTGATAACGCATCCTGCGCTTCGCATAACTATTACTCCAAGGGTAAACACAATGAAATTCGTTAAGCTAGGCAGACCATCATTCGCTATCCATAGTGCCCAATAAGTTGGCCAAAGTAGCAATAAAGTGCCTATGGGCTTATCAATTCGCATTAACTGGATGTAATAGGGAATATGATTAACAGACAAAGCGGCTAGTTTCATGAGTATAAGTAAGCTCCTGGTAAAAAAACCTCACAGACCAAAAATTGATAGTTATGTAAAGAAAATACGCTGCGTCTGCCCAGTAAAGAGCGATTCGGTAAATTAAGTTCGCTCACCAGTGATTGCAATGAGTGATTACCATCAAAGCGAGCAATTTCAATATCAGTACGCCTTAACGCAGGATCTTGAAAGATTACATCACCTAACGGGCGATCTCCCATATTGTGCAGCTGATTGTTTGTATTATTGCTTGTTACTGGCAACCAACTTTGAGCATAAACAATCGGTTGTTCATCACACAACAGTAACACTTCACGGTTAAGTACTGTACTTACCTGCTCACTTAATAGCACTTGCTGTGATTGCGAAAGGTCTACTTTTTGCTCACTCAACACTTTTACAGCAAAACGCTGAGACCGACTTTTTAATTTAGCCGTTAAAGAATGCGGTTCAAATAACCACTCTTTCTCAGCGTTAGATAAGCCAGTTACTTGAGCGGTACTCTGCCAATCAGCAGATAAAGAAAGAGGAAAAGTAATCACAATAACTCTACTTGAAAAAAATCAGAGAGATCATAACATTGCCAACGAATTTGAAAAAGCGCGATTTACTCAATACCAAGCACATCCTGTGTCATAAAAAGCTAATCTGCATTTGACTCTCGCTATTGCCTATCCCAAACTTGAATCCAGAGTACTTTTACAAACACAACAAATAACAGCATCTTGCTGTATCTTATTTACTAATAAGTATAAACTATTTGTAACCAGTTTACGGAAACGCTTTTGAAATGAAAAAAACAGTATTTACAGGCCTTTTTATTCTTTTAGTCAGCCTAACTAGCTTATCAGCACGTGCTGAGTCTACTGTGGGTTATTTTGGGTTTGAGCCAGACATTATTACCAATTACATTGGTCCATCGAGTAAAAAAATGGGTTACGTTCGTGTCACGGTAGATTTAATGTTAAATAAAACATCCGATATTGCCATTGTAGAACACCACACCCCTCTATTACGTGATGCGCTAGTAGAGATATTATCAAAAGAGCCTGAAAACAAAATAAAGTCTTTAACAGGGCGTGAGCAAATTCGCCTTAAAAGCGCAGAAAAACTAAAAAGCTTACTTAAGGAAGAAACAGGCCAAGAAATAATCCGAGACCTGTTATTTACTAAATATTTATATCATTAGCCGCTTTTTGTTTTAAAAAGCTGAGCGGTATAGGCAAAAGCCATACCGCTAATAAGCCCACCTAAGTGTGCCCAATTAGCCATTCCAACAAATAATACATCTGCAAAACCAAGTACTAACCATACCAGCATAAAACCAACAATCGCGGTTGTAACCAGTGCAGGCTGTTTAGGGTTAAGCGCGCTGTAAATCCAACAAAAGCCTAACAACCCATATACAACACCGCTAAGCCCACCAAAGTTAGGACCGACCATTAAGTACTGTGCCCAATTACTTATTAAAGCGGTAACTAAAAACAGCCCGATTAAACTCGACTTACCGCATTGCTTTTCAATGTTATCACCCAGCGATACCCACCAGATTAAGTTAAACACAATATGCATAGCGCTAAAATGCACAATAGCAGGTGTTAACCAGGTAAGTGGTGACGCAGGATTGAACTGCAACGCCATATAAATAGGCTCAAACGCACCAAATAAAAAGGCAACATAAACAATAATGCTGAGAATACTAACACCTTGATTAAGCCAGCTTAAGGCTTTAAAACGAGCGACTAAATTAAGTGACTGCCCTTGATACTTTAACGGTGACTGCGTAGTACCTACTTGCCATGATGCTTGTTGGTAACGCTCATGATTAGGGTTTTTAGCAAATTCGTTCCATAAAGGCTGCACTGCATGAAAGTCTTCAGGTGCCACACTAATAACAAGCGTATGGCCATCCTCAGTACGAATTTGCCCTGTAAGCCCTTGGCTTTTTAGGTAATCTATAAAGCCCTGTGCAGCGCGGGGATTAGTTAGGCTACCAAGCTCTATCATCGTGCTACTTTATCCTTGTAAGCGGCTTCCCACGCAGTAAAACCACCATCCATACTGTAAACATCTTCAAAGCCTTGCTCTACTAAGTAGCTGGCAGCACCTTGTGAACTCATGCCGTGATAACAAACAATAATAATCGGCTGGTCAAACTCTTTTTCCATCATAAATTGGGCGATATTTGCATTTGAAAGCGCTTCAGAGCCAGGAATGTGCCCTGTCTGATACGAATTAGGATCGCGAATATCGGCAATCACCACATCTTCTTTGTCTAGTAGTTCGAGGGTTTGTGCGATTGATATATGTTTAAATGCCATAGTGCTCTCTTATAATTACAAAAAAGGCGACAAATGCCGCCTTTAATTCTCTTAACAGGGGATTATTAATCCCAGTTAAGAATTACTTTACCCGATTGGCCTGAAATCATCATATCAAAGCCAGCTTGGAAGTCATCAATTGAATACTGATGAGTAATAATTGGTTTTAAATCAAGTCCTGATTGAATCAAGCTGGCCATTTTGTACCAAGTTTCAAACATCTCACGACCATAAATACCTTTGATCACTAAGCCTTTAAAAATAACTTGATTCCAATCGACCGCCATATCTGAAGGTGGAATACCTAACATGGCAATTTTGCCGCCATGATTCATGTTATTTAGCATGGCATTAAATGCACTCGGAACACCTGACATCTCTAAGCCAATGTCAAAGCCTTCGGTCATACCTAGCTCTTTAGCTACATCTTCAAGCTTTTCATTCGCAACGTTTACAGCACGCGTTGCGCCCATTTTACGTGCTAAGTCTAGGCGGTATTCATTTACGTCAGTAATAACCACATGGCGTGCACCCACATGTTTGGCTACAGCCGCGGCCATAATACCAATAGGGCCTGCACCAGTGATTAATACATCCTCACCCACTAAGTCAAACGATAATGCAGTATGTACAGCATTACCAAACGGGTCAAAAATAGAGGCCAGTTCATCGCTAATGTTATCTGGGATTTTAAACGCATTAAATGCTGGGATCACTAGGTACTCAGCAAATGCACCTTCGCGGTTAACACCTACACCGGTTGTATTACGGCATAAATGAACACGTCCAGCACGGCAGTTACGACAATGACCACAGGTTATATGACCTTCACCAGATACACGGTCGCCAACTTCGAAACCGCGAACTTCTTGGCCCATGTCAATTACTTCACCCACATACTCGTGGCCAACCACCATAGGTGTAGGAATAGTGTTTTGTGCCCACTCATCCCACTTATAAATATGAACATCGGTACCACAAATGGCTGTTTTACGAATCTTAATTAACAGATCGTTATGACCTACTTCAGGCTTTGGCGCATCTGTCATCCAAATGCCTGGCTCTGCTTTTAACTTTGATAATGCTTTCATAATCCACACTCAATTAAAAAATCGCGACTTTAGCCGCGATTTAACAAGAAAATTAAATAACACCAATCTCTTTACCAATACGGGTAAATGCTGCAATGGCTGTATCAAGCTGCTCCTTGCTGTGCGCTGCAGAAATTTGGGTACGAATACGCGCCTGACCTTTTGGTACAACAGGGAATGAAAAGCCAGTTACATAAATCCCTTCAGCCAATAGTTTATCAGCCATAAGTGACGCCACTTTTGCATCCCCTAGCATCACTGGAATAATCGCATGATCTTTACCTGCACAGGTAAAACCTGCCGTTTCCATTTGCTCGCGGAAGTATTTAGCGTTTGACCATAGCTTAGCGCGAAGCTCACCGCCATTTTCAAGCATTTCTAACACTTTGATTGACGCCGTTACGATTGAAGGCGCTAATGAATTTGAGAATAAGTATGGACGTGAACGCTGACGAAGCCACTCAACAATTTCTTTTTTACCTGAAGTATAACCACCAGAAGCTCCACCAAGCGCTTTGCCTAAGGTACCGGTAATAATATCGACACGCTCGAGTACATTACAGTACTCAGGTGTACCTTTACCATTTTCGCCAACAAAACCAACGGCATGTGAGTCATCAACCATAACAAGCGCGTCATATTTGTCGGCTAAATCACACACTGCTTCTAAATTACAAATGACGCCATCCATTGAGAACACGCCATCAGTAGCAATTAGTTTAGTTTTAGCACCGGCTTCATCGGCTGCAATTAATTGCTTTTCTAAATCAGCCATATCGTTATTTGCATAACGGAAACGTTTTGCTTTACATAAACGCACGCCATCAATAATAGATGCATGGTTTAATGAATCAGAAATAATCGCATCGTCTGCACCTAAAATAGTTTCAAACAAGCCTGTATTCGCATCAAAGCATGATGAGTACAAAATGGTGTCTTCAGTTTCTAAAAATTGACTGATTTTTTTCTCAAGCGTTTTATGAATATCTTGGGTACCACAAATAAAACGCACTGAGGCAACACCAAAGCCATGGTCATCTAAGCCTTGTTGGGCAGCTGCAATTAGCTCTGGGCTGTTAGCTAAACCTAAATAGTTGTTAGCACAAAAGTTAATAACCTTATCACCTGATGCCACTTCAATTTGAGCTTGCTGCTGTGAAGTGATAACACGTTCATTTTTGTACAAACCTTCAGCTTTGACGTCTTCGATTTGCTGTTGTAATTGGCTAAAAAAAGCAGATGCTCTCATCTGTGATCTCCATTTGGTTGAACGGGTTAAACAGCAGACGTGTTGCTGCTATTTATAATGCGGGTATTGTAAAAGTTTAAGCGTGAAATTGCACTGTTTGTCATTCGTCGCAAATTAGCTAACTGGCAGGAAAAGCTGCCAGTTTACAGGCGTGAGGTATGCACTAAAGCAGATCAGCAAGCAGAACAGGAAGTTCCTTGATTGAGTCACAAACATAGTCAGCAGACTTTACGGCTTGCTCATCAACTGCTTGCCCCGAACGTACCAGTATTTTAGTACGGATATTAGCGCTCATAGCAGCTTGCATATCACCTCGTTTGTCTCCCACCATCACACTAAGTGCAGGGTCGATATGATGATCTTTTATTCCTTGCAGCAACATACCAGGCGCTGGTTTTCTGCAATCGCAATCTGTTAAATACGCTGGCAATGCATTTTTAGGGTGATGAGGACAAAAATAAACATCAGTAATTTCAATTTGATGATGACTAAACTGCGCTTTCATCCATATGTTAAGAGCAAAAAAATCGGCTTCTGAGTAATAACCTCGACCAATACCTGATTGGTTCGTTACAACAATTATTTTATAGCCCGCGTCATAGAATGCTTTACACGTTGAAAACACACCCTCTATAAATTCAAACTCTTCGCTTTTAAATACATAGCCATGATCAACATTTACTACACCATCACGGTCTAAAAAAAGCGCCTTATTTGTGTGTTTACCATTCATAATAACGACTCTTTTTTAACAACATGGTCAAACATTTCTTTTACTGTATCCGTAGTTATTTGACTCATTAAATCATCGCCCTTAACCCGAGTACCCCAAGGTAATTGCTCGGCGGTTTTACCTGTGTGCTTTAATAAGTTTTGGTGATAAACCTCAACCACGTAATCTTGGTATAAATAAGGCCCCGTTCGCGCTGGGTTTGAATGCGCATATAAGCCAATAACCGGTGTGCCCACAGTCACCGCCATATGAGCTGGGCCTGTATCGGGCGCAAGTACTAAGTCTGCACGCTTAAGTACGCACAATAATTCTTTGAGTTTTGTTTTACCCACCAAGTTCAGAATAGGTGAATCAGAGTGTTTAATGATGTTATTTGCTAAATTAATTTCAAGTTCAGTAGGCCCACCGGTTAGCACCACTTTAAAACCTTGCGCATTGGCATAATCAGCAAGCACGGCATAGCGTTCGGCTAACCAGTTACGCTGTGCTTTACTTGCTGCTGGCGAAATAACGAATAGCTTATGTGATAAATAATCGTCACCTAACAGCTCATCAGCTTTAGCTTGATCTTTTTCGGTGTAGGGCATATTCCAAACAGGGACATAATCATCAACCCCAATCGCTTGAGCAAAGCCTTTAAAACCCTCTAAAACATGTGCCTGAGATTGGGCTTTAATGCGTTTATTAATAAATAAACTATGCAGCTCTTTTGAGCGAGCCCAGTCAAAACCAATTTTAACTTTGGCAGGAATACAGCGAGCGACAAAACCAGCTCTTAAAGCCACTTGCATATTAAGCAGTACGTCAAAACACTGCCCTTTGAAGGTTTGCTTTAACTGTTTCAGTGCCGCTTTACCTTGTTTTTTATCAAATACAACAAGCTCAACGCCAGGCAAATCTGCTAACAGCATCGCCTCGACTTTCCCTATCACCCATGTAATTTTAGCATTTGGATGCGCTTTTTGAATTGCTTGTACTGCACTCACTGCATGGCATACATCACCAATGGCAGAAAGACGTAAAATACAAATAGATGTGTAAGTAGGCGCTGAAGTCACACGTTTCCTTGGAGGTAAAATAATAAAACCCGATCTTAAATTATAATCGCGTCATTGCAAGTACTTATCCTTAGCCTGAAAACACGTTAATATGTGCACATATTTAAGCGAATCCTATGAGCTATGTTTAATCAACACGTCAAAAATAACCATGTCATTTTAAGCCATCCTCAATATAGCACCGAAATAGAGTTAGATTGGTTTGAGCCCAACTTCTGGCAACAACAGCAAAAAATTGTCGGCGCTAAAAAAGGACGAGCAACCGCATGGTTTTTTAAACATGCAAATTTAACAGCTGTGTTGCGCCATTATTGGCGTGGCGGCCTAATAGGAAAACTACTCAGCGATCAATATTTATACTGCGGACTTGAGCATACCCGCGTTTATCAAGAGTTTAGTTTAATGACACGATTAATAGAGTTAGGCTTAAATGTACCAAAGCCTATTGCAGCTAAAGTGAGCCGCTATGGCTTCATTTACCGAGGTGATATTATTACTGAAGCGGTTAGCGGCGCTAAAAGTATATTAGATATACTGATTGAACGCACATTGAGTGAAGCTGAGATAAAAAAAATAGCACAAACTATTGCCCAATTTCATAGTAAAGGGGTTTATCACGCTGATTTAAATATTAATAATATTTTATTTGATGACTCTGGTGATGTTTACATTATCGACTTTGACCGTGGCGAAATAAAAGTTCCCCATAAAAAATGGCAACAAAGCAACATGTCTCGCTTACAGCGCTCCTTTTTAAAAGAGCAAAGCCGCAATAGCCACTTTCATTGGCAGCAAAACGATTGGCAGCATTTAGATAAACACTATCGTGACGGGTTAACCTAATAAAAACTAGTTTGCTAATGCTAAGTATTGCTCTGATACCCTATCGGCACACACTTTTTCTAAAATAGCTGCTTTGCCTACATTTGGGTTATCTGCGAGCACTTGCTTAACTGCCAGCACAAGCTCTTCGCTTTGACCAATTGGTACTAAATATTTGCTTAACTCACCTGTAAGTATTTCACTTGGACCATGAGGACACTCAGTACTGACAACTGGTGTTCCTACAGCCAAAGCCTCGACTAACACATTACCAAATCCTTCAAAGTCTGAGCTTAACAATAAAGCCTTAGCCTGCTTAATCCAATTATAAGGATTTTGTTCAAATCCAGGTACAATAAGTTGATTTTCAATTCCGTATTGTTTGGCTAACTTAAACGCTTTCTCTTTTTTATTACACAACAATACCAATTTATATTTTTTATCTAATTTGGCAAATGTGTCAAACAGAACATCGTGACGTTTTTGTTTAGCAAAACGTCCCACATGAATCAAGTAAGGTGTATCTGGTATATTAATATTTGATTCATTAGCTTGCTCATTAATTTCTTTAAAATTAAAGGGGTTATAAATAGTTGTTATAGCACTTGGACTAATTAAGTTGCCTTGCTTTATTTCTTCTTCAACCCCTTTAGAAACACAAATCAATGATTTACCATTTAAGTTTTGTTTGCTTTTTTTAAGATATAAATATGAAAGCGGACCTAGTTTTTTTTGCCTAGCGAGCTCTGCATTAACTGAGTTATGAACAACAAAATGGATATTTTCTATTTTACTTTTTGCTAATAAGTTATTACTACGATCTAAATTAGAAAGTACTAAATCAATAGAACCAAGTTGAAGTAGCTTTTGCTCAAACCATGCTTCTAATACTTTAACATTCTTTTTTATCTGCCAAAATCGATCAACTTTTGTGGCTCGACCTGAAAATAAACTTTCAACAGATAAGGTGTTTGGAATGTCATATTCAATATTTTGCGCCAATGACAAAATAGTCACATTGTGGGCTTTTGATACCATTTCCTGCGCCAAAGTAAGCATTACTTTTTCAGCGCCACCACCAACGAGGGAGTCAATTACAATAACAATATTCATAGCTTACTTCCTATTAACAACGCTTGTACTCCTTTGGTTATAACATCAAAGCTATGCACATTTTCTAGCGACTCGTATTGGCTAACTGTATTATTATAATTTGGCTCAAAAAGTAGCTCTTTTATTTTTTGGGTAATATCTAAAATATCAAGCTCAGCCTCTTTAACAACACCGGTACTCGCACAACGAACAACTCGCTCATTTTGATCTTTTGAAATAGCACATGCTATCGTTGGCGTTTGTAAAGCAATGGCTTGAAGTAAAGTATCGCCCGCGCTTAATAATGCCACCTTAGCCTGACTTAGTAAGGCTAAAAATTCAGTCCCCTCTTGGCTTGGCAAACAAATTAACTCATCGCTTTTAGGTAACGACTTAGTGTAATTAGGACCAAACACCACAACCCCTTTTAAACCTGTTTCTTTCGCAATATTCAGTCCTGCTTTATAGTAGATATCAGCACAGTTTTGGCCATTAAGGGTGTGCCCACCAGAGCCTGCGTTAACAATAAAGAACTCTTTCTCTTTCAATTGATAACGGGTTAGTGCATCGGATTTTTGTTGCGCTGATGCAAACACTGTAAATGGCCCGACATTAGCAGGATAGGCCAGAGACAACATGCTCAATTTTAGCTTTTCATACCACGAAAGAGGTTCAATACAGTAATCAGGCTGAACCACCCAATGAGTATCAATAAGGCCCGCTCTATTAAGCTTTAAACCTTTTGCTCGCTTTTTTGCATGCTGTGAAATAAAAACAACTTTAGCACCCACTTTTTTTGCAGCTTTCATTTGCTCAGCGCGTCCTGCACAATCAAATAGCACCGCATCTGGTTTGTATTGCTTAATAAACTGACATACGTGCGTATTTTCTTTTGTTGCCGATTGATTTAACAATAAGGTAGGGAATGGGCAGTTTTTAGCATAAGCCGTATGTTTATTTAAAATAAAATGAATATCTAACTGCTTGCCATACTCAGCCTTTAAGGTTTGAGCTAGCTGTAACGAGCGCATATATTCACCAATACCTTCTGGCGATGACACGGGAATAAATAAAAGTCGTTTGTTGCTCATTACTATCTCTATTTTTTCTTTGCTGCGAGTATATCAACGCCATCTTTTTAGCGATAGAGCCGCGGTGTTTTAATCTAATATATAGTAATATTTTTTTCTAATATCTCTTTAATGAGTTGATTTAATTACTGCAATAAAGGACGTAGATTGCTAAACTTGTTAGCAATTTCAATCATAAGGATCTGAGCTTTGCGAAACAAATTTTTTATACTTTCTTCGCTTTTTTGTGCCGTAACTACAACCGTAAATGCTGAACCTTGGGTAAAGCCTGATGATTATGCTCTTAGAGCAGATATACAACAGCTTGCCGATGCAGGTATAATTTTAGCGCCAGTAACAACGTACCCATTAATGTGGAAAAGCTTTATTAATGATGTAAACAATACTTCGTTAGAACAGTTATCTCCTCGCCTGCAGGATGCGTTATTACGTGTAAAACATCGTTATAAGTCAGAAAATAGCGGTTCGCATAGTGTACAGCTTTCGGCATTTGCCAGCTCAGATCCTCTTGTAGCCACTAGCTTTGGTGCCACCAATAGCCAAGAATCAGAGTTAACTGCTGCCTACGCTTATTTAGGACATAACTTTGCAGCTAAAATAGCGATTAATCATCGTAGTGATGGCAAAAACTGCTTAGTCGACGGTAAAACAACTGATGATATAGCTCAAAACGAGCAAGCACTAAAAGACTGCAATGATACCTCTCTAGATGACAGCTATTTAGCGTATCGTATGGGTAATTGGATTGTAAGAGCGGGTGCCGTTGAGCAATTTTGGGGGCCGGGTGTTGATAACAGCTTAATTATGTCTGGTAATGCAAAACCTTTACCTGCCATTAGTATTTCTCGTGAACAAAGTAGTGCCTTTGAAACACCTTGGTTAAGTTGGATAGGTCAGTGGGGGTTTACTGCACAAATGGCTAAGCTGGAATCAACCCGCGTTATTCCTGATGCGTTATTGTGGAGCACTCGGGTTAACTTTCGCCCCGTTCAACAATTAGAAATAGCACTGAGCTGGTCAGCACAATGGGCTGGTAAGGGACAACCAAGCTCGGCTGGTGACTTTATTGATATGATTACCGGTGATACAAAATGTGTTGATGGCACTACTAATTGTGATAGCCAGTTAGAATCAAAAATAGGTAATCAATTAGCAGGTATTGATATTCGTTGGTCAGACACATTATTTAACCAACCTTATGCCGTTTATGCCAGCACGATTGGTGAAGATGCGAGCTCACAGTTTAAACCAGCTGATAGAGCGTACTTATTTGGCTTACAAACAACACATCGTGTTTACGAGCAGAATTTACTAGTCAACTTAGAATATATTGATACAGGTGTGTCTTGCTCTGCGGGGTCAACGACCGAAAACTGCTATTATGAGCACACTGATTACCAATCAGGGTATCGTTACCATGGTCGCCCTATCGGCTCTACCTATGATAATGATGCGCAATCGCTAGTGTTAACCGTACTTGGGCAACTCTCAAGCGGAACTGACTGGCAAGTAAAATTACGTGATGTAGACTACAACAGCGACAACCGTGATAGATACCCAAATAACCCAGACTTAGGTAACTCGATTACCAAAACAGCATTTAGCTCTAAACAGCTTGAAGTACGTTACAGAATGCTTGCCATGGGGGGGCGCTTAACCCTTGGCGGACTTGCCTCTAATAACGATGGAGCAGAAAACGATACGTCTGCATTTGCAAAGTTCGAATATAACTTTTAGTTTTGCAAGCATTAAAAAAGGGGATAAACCAAAGTTTATCCCCTTTTTTATTTCACTAACTAGCTAGCTTTTAATTTTGCTAATCACTTTTGATGTAGAGCAACCATCTAAAAACTCAAGCACTTCTACTTTTCCGCCATGACGCAACACGTGCTCAGCACCGGCAATTTGCTCAACAGTGTAATCACCACCTTTAACAAGAATATCTGGGCTAATTTGCTCAATTAGCTTTGCTGGTGTGTCATTTTCAGCCTCACTGCCAAACGGAATAACCCAATCAACTGAGGCTAATGCACTTAAAACCATAGCACGCTCATCTAATGGGTTAATTGGGCGCTCAGGGCCTTTTAAACGGGCAATGGATTCATCGTTATTTAAACCAACCACTAATCTATCACCACGCGCTTTAGCTTGCGCTAAATAGCGCACATGGCCTGCATGCAAAATATCAAAACAACCATTAGTAAATACAATGGTTTCTCCATTTTGCTTTGCAAATTCAATATGTTGTAATACATCATCAAATGGGGTTTGATAATGCTCGCCAGTGGCTTGTAAGTATTGGCCTAACTTGCGGCTCAACTCTTCAGGAGAAACCGTAGCCGCTCCCAATTTACTTACTGCAATACCGGCAGCTAAGTTTGCAATTTCGACTGCATCTTTGGCGGTCATACCCGCACCTAGCATTACAGCTAATGTAGCAATAACAGTATCGCCCGCACCGGTTACATCACTTACTTCGAGTTGTTGCGCTGCAAAGTCATGCTTTTGCGTTGCATCAATTAGCGACATACCTTGTTCTGAGCGTGTTAGTAGCATGGCGTTAATACCCGCATCACTAATCAGGGTACGCGCGCTGCTAGCAAGCAACTCTTCTGAACCAACCTGACCACCCGCTAATTTAAACTCATTTAAATTAGGGGTTATGTAATCAGCTCCACGGTACAACTCTAAATCAGATGATTTAGGGTCAACAAGCACGGTTTTACCTGCATCTTTAGCAACCGAAATCATTTTTTGGATTAGCGCGAGTGAGCCCTTGTTGTAATCAGAAAATACAATAAAGTCGTAATCACTCAGCACCAGCTCTAATCGATTTAATAACAACTGGCTATGAGACTCATTAAAAGCCTCTTCTAAATCTAAACGCACAACTTGTTGATGACGACTGATCACCCGCATTTTAGAAATAGTCGGCAAATCGCATACACTCACAAGCTGTGAATTTATTTTTTCACCCTCTAGAATGTTTTCTAAAATTTGTCCGCTTTCATCCTCGCCAATTAGGCCAAGTAAACCCACTTTGCCATCTAGTCGGGCTATATTTTTAGCCACATTGGCGGCACCACCGGCTTTGTCTTCAAATTTACTGACTTTTACAACGGGTACTGGTGCCTCCGGCGAAATGCGGCCAGAATCACCATACCAGTAGCGGTCGAGCATAACGTCACCAACCACTAAAATACGCGCTGCTGATAAGTTTTTTAATAGCGATAAATCCATTACTGCTGCTCCGCAACAACCATATCCATGGCTTCACACAGCCAATGGCCAATAAACATGTGCGCCTCTTGAATACGGGCTGTTTCATCATTTTTAATAATAATAGGTAACTTGGCGATGTCTTTTACTTTACCTCCATCGCGACCTGTAAATGCAACAGTGAATGCTCCTATTTTATTAGCGGCTTCTAACGCTAAATTAATATTATTACTGGTGCCCGATGTAGTTAAGCCAATTACGATATCTTCAGGTTTACATAGCGCCTGAACTTGGCGTTCAAATACTGTGTCAAAATGATAGTCATTACTGTGCGCTGTTAAAATAGAGGTGTCTGTGGTTAGAGCAATAGACGCTAACGGTCCTCGCTCTAACTTATAACGTACCACAAACTCTGCAGCCAAATGCTGAGCATCAGCCGCACTGCCGCCATTACCAAACCAAACAACCTTACCACCAGCCTGTAAAGCACTATGACATGCTTCTAACAACTGCATTACCTCTTGATGATACGCCTCCATGGTTTCGAACAATACTTGGTGACGATTTAAACTTTCTAGGTAGCTAGTTGCCACTGAATCTATAATTGACATGAGATATTCCTCTTGGAACTGAAATGGCAGGAAAAATTAATTTCATTATTCCATAATTTTATAGCCAAATCACCTCTATATAACTAAATTAAAGTACGGGTAGAAAGTTATTATTCAGATAAAGAAGGTTTTTATCGTTGTTACCTTTTTCAAGTTGCTATTTTATATTTGTGTATTTAGAAAAAAACGATTTCACGCTAAACTAGCGCCACTTTCATTTATACAAAGCAACAGTATGGCACGCATTTTTTATTCACTCGCATTAATTATTATTAGCCCACTGATTGTATTTTACTTATATGTACTAAGAGGTAAAAAAAACGCAGGATATCGCGCTCACTTTAAGGAACGTTTTGGCTTCATAAGCCGCGCTTTATTTTCAAACAACAAACCAGTTGTATTTCATTGTGCTTCTGTTGGCGAGGTGTTAGCTGCAACCCCTTTAATTAAAGCCCTACAACATGAACAACCGCAGTTAAATATTTTAATTACCTGCAATACCCCAACAGGACGAGAGCAAGTTAGCGCACAATTTAAAAAAAGCGTTGCTGTTAGTTATTTACCCATTGATTTTCCTATGGCCACCACTCGCTTTTTAAAACGAGTAAAACCGCAATTACTCTGTATTTTAGAAACTGAACTATGGCCGAACTTAATGGCTAATGCGTACAAACAAAATATACCCGTATTGGTTGTTAACGCACGTCTATCTGAAAAGTCTCAGCAAGGCTACGAAAAAGTGGCCCAGCTAACTCGCAGTATCATGCAATCAATTACCGCACTTGCAAGTCATGACAAAGCTGATGCAAATCGCTTTATTGAATTAGGGCTACCTGCTGAAAAAAGCCATGTAACGGGATCAATAAAATTTGATATTACCCCAACCACTGCACAACTCGATAAAGTAGCCTCTTTAAAGCAATATTATAAAAAAGCAGAACGCTTTATATGGGTCGCAGGTTCTACACACCCTATAGAGCATGAGTTTATTTTAGCAGCCCACCAGCAACTACTAGAAACACATCCTGACGCTTTACTGATCATTGCGCCACGTCACCCCGAACAATTTAATAAAGTTGCAGAGCTACTGACTCACTCGAATCTTAGCTTTAGTCGTCGCAGTCAAAAAAATTATAATAATGAACAAATTGTGTTAGCCGACACATTAGGTGAATTACAATATCTATATGGTGCCGCTAATATTAGTTTTATTGGTGGCAGTTTAATTCGTCGTGGTGGCCATAACCCATTAGAGTCGGCAGCTTTTTCAGTGGGTGTACTTACCGGCCCTCATACCTACAACTTTGACCATGTTTACCCTGAACTTATTAAACTCAAAGGCGCCCATGTGGTTGAAAATACTGACGAACTGGTGCTTGCATTGCTTCGCTTGATTAAAAACACCAAAGCGTGTGATATTCTTGGCAGTAAAGCAGCTCAGTGCGTTGCTAAAAACCAAGGCGCTATTGCCAAAACGCTTGCCATTATAACTCCTTATTTAGAGCCAAAATCGTGACCAACTTAGCTATATCTCAAACCCGTGAATGGGTAAGCGCTGTGATTGTAAAATACAATTTTTGTCCATTTGCCCGTAAAGAAGTTGAAAATAACTGCATTCACTACACCATTAGTAACACCTCAAAAATTGATAATGCTGTTATGGATATGCTTGAACAATGTACCCAGCTTGACCGTGATCCTCAGCGTGAAACAACTTTGTTAATATTTGATAATGGCTTTACTGATTTTGAAGATTTTTTAGACCTTGTTGACTTAGCCAATGCGCTATTAGTTGCACAAGGTTTTGAGGGGAAGTACCAAATTGCAAACTTTCATCCTGACTATGTTTTTGCTGATAGTGATGAAGATGACGCTGCAAATTATACTAATCGCTCGCCTTTTCCTACTTTACACTTAATACGTGAAGCAAGTATGAGCGCGGCACTAGATGAATACAACGAGCCGGAGTCAATTCCTGAACACAATATCAACTTAGCTCGCCGTAAGGGAATTCACTTTTGGCAGCAGCTACTTAAAAATTGCAAAAAACCGAGCGCATAAGCTCGGTTTTTGGTTTTTAATAATGCGCAGAGTTATTTTTTAACCCACTCACCATTAACTTCAACGAAATGCCCTGCTTGGGTTTTTTCAATGGTTTTTGCCGCCGCTAGTGCTTCTACTTGAGCAAGTGACAAGTTGTTCTTTTTCGCAAGTTTTAAATATTGTGCTTTGCGCTTTGCGTTAATTTCATCAACAACCGCTTTAGCCTCTGCATTTTGTACAACCAAACCTAAATAACCTGAGCTATCTTCACCCACAAGCCCTTGGTTTTTAGCATCATCTAAACTGATTGCCCAAGCAGAAAATGACAATAAAGCGGCACTTAAAAGTGTGATCACGTTTAACTTTTTATTTTTTAATAAACTCATAATTGCTCCTTAGAATAACTCACTGTCATCGCTAAATAAGTCATCTAGCTCTTTATCAACTTTTACGCGAATTTCATGATCAACCTTCACATTTAAATTAATGGTGATAGGCTCTTTCGCTGCCACTTCAACGCGGTGCGTACATGCACTAAGCAACCCCAGTGCTGTAAGTATTATCAGCCATTTAGTCATTTTTAGTTCCTTTTGTTGAATACTCTTGTTCAACTTTTTGAGTAATTTCATCACTTAAGCGCAATGCTCTTAAGAGTGTAAAAACATTTTCTTCATGGTTGTAATTAAAGTTAACTTGCTGCGCCTGTTCCTTATTGTATCCCTTTAAGTTTACACCTAAATAAAGCCAACCGTCAGGCTTTAAGTCAACACTACTGTTTAAGCTCTGAATGTCTAAATCTTCCAACAAGCTTAAAATCGGGTCCAGTTCTTGTTGCTGAGCTTTAACTGCATCAAAAGCTGCATTGTCAGTAATAACTAGTTTACCTGTTCCTTGGTTAGATAATTCACCAGATTTTACCGAAATACCTTGTTGATCAAAGTAAACAGGTAAGCGGCCATTCACTCGACCAGTTAGTGTAATGCCTGATTTATCATCTAAGGTAATAAGTTTACTCGCATCAATATTTTCAAATGTGACCAAAGACTGCTGCGCTTTTTCCGTCACTTTGTAGCTATCCAAAGCAAAACGACCACCAAGTACATCAGCAGTTATTTCTTCAGCGCGAGCAATAGAGTTCTCAACACTAAAATTACCGACAATGTTACTCACAACAGCACCTGCTCGTAACTCATTTAATTCAAATGTAGTAGGAGCCACATTAAGCTGCCCTGAATCATAAGAACCCGTTAAGCGACTGCTAAAATGCTTAGCTAAATAATCGTTGTATAAGCCACTTACCTGTTCGACTTGAAATGCAAACTCAGCCTGCTGTAAATTAACATCTCCGCGAACAACCCCATTAAAGCTACCATCGGTCAGCGTGGCTAATGGTTCAAACTGCTGTAAAACAGGGTTAAATTTAGTCACAGCTTGATCTGCAACTGTTATCTCAAATGGGTGTTCCACAGCAGATATGTGGTGACTGGCTACCAACTCAATATCATCAATAAATACATGATGTGAGGCTTGAAGCGCCCGACTTTGCAGACCTTTAGAGCTTATGCGAATATTACTTAGGTTTAAAAAGTCACTGTTAAGTTGGGTAAGTTTAGTTTCACTGTTTAAATCGACAAATAATTCGCCAACAGCCAAACTTGAAGATGCTGATAATTGATTATTTACACCACGCACTTGGTATTGCTCATAAGCCACTGAGCGTAAATGGCTATCCAAGCTTGCGTTGATATTTTGTTTATCGTCAATCTCAGTCGTAAACTGTGCCTTGTAGCCCTTTACTGTTAATTTATCAAAACTAAGCTCAGCAAAACCAATCTCGCTGGTTATTTTCACATTTTTCTGACGCTGTAAAACATTCTCTATTTGAAATAGGCCAGTGCTTGCTACCTTTTTAGCTGATGCGGGTAAAAAACCAGGCAGCTCATCAACTTTTAATTGGTAGTTGCCATTCACAGCCAAGTTATTTAAAGCTGCATCTATTTCTATATGCTCAACGTCTTCACTGATAAACAATAACTTAATATTGCCTTTGGCATACTCTAACGGCTGCTGAATATTAATTGCTAGGTTTTTCAGGCTCAGCTTCGTTTCACTATTTTTAGTGTTTAATAGCATTGACGGTATAACAAGTTGTCCGTTTTCAAACTTTACCGTATCATTAAGCATCAATTGCCATTTTAACGGCAGCTGCTTGGCTACAAATTCACGCTGTGATTGATTGCTTATAAGCGTCAAACAATCACTATCAAACGTTACCAAGCTGGTTAATTGCTGTGTATTTAACAAGGCTTTTTTATCGTTAAAGTGATAGTAAATATTCATATCACCAAAAGCCTTTAGCGTTACTGGGCATTTACTAAATTGCTGTGTAAACTCAGCATCTATGTTTGATTTTATATCAACGGATAACCCATCAAAGGTGAACTCATGCCCACTGTTTAATGAAAGCGCGGGTATCGGCTTTATCTTTGTTAGTAATCCATCTGCTAACTTAAAGTGACCAGTAATTTTATGATTACTAACTGTTACTTCTGCAATTGCATCACCTGAAATCACAAATGTATTTAGCTTCTCTTCACCAATGCTAACTACCAGTTCATCATGAAGTTGTGGGTGGGTAATTAACAATCTTTTGATATCAATTTTCGGCCGCTCTTTGGGTAAACTAAGTGCCAGCTTTTTGAAGGAGTTATTACTTGTTGAGACACTCTCGCTATCATTTAAACGAAGATTAGCGCGGCCAACAGTTATTTTTTTTGTATCAGCCACAATGCCACCAAGCTCAATTTGATGGCCTTGGTAAGTCAAACATAATCGGTTTACGTCTAAGCTAATATTTGAGTTTAGTGACCAATCTAAACAATGTAGTTCAACGCCAGATTGGCTCAAAGATGGCGCTATAGCCCATTGAGTTATAGGCATACGAAATACATAACCCAGTGTTAAAACACTCAGAAATAAAAACACGATTCCCCATGCGATGCGTTTGATCATACTATCCTTATTGAGCCTTGAGCCTTGAACCTTGAACCTTGAACCTTGAACCTTGAACAGTCTAAACAAAAAAGGCTGCACAAGGCAGCCTTTTTATCTTACATTTAGATCATGAATCTAGCGTGTATATTAACCTACATTTTTACGCGCATTTCTAAACATACGCATCCATGGGCTATCCTCAGCCCACTCATCTGGATGCCAAGAGTTAGCAACCGCACGGAATACACGTTCAGGGTGTGGCATCATTACAGTTGCACGACCATCTGTTGATGTAATACCCGTGATCCCTTCAGGTGAACCATTCGGGTTTGCTGGGTACTGTGTTGTTGGGTTACCGTAGTTATCAACAAACTTAACCGCTACGGTGCCGCTTGCAAGTGCAGCCTTAGTTGCCGCATCATTTGCAAATTCTGCATGACCTTCACCATGTGAAACTGCAATTGGCATACGTGAACCTGCCATACCATTAAAGAACACCGATGGGTTTTCTTGAATTTCAACCAGACTAAAGCGTGCTTCAAAACGCTCTGACTTATTAGTTACAAAGCGCGGCCAATGTTCAGTACCTGGAATCAACTCTTTTAATGTTGATAGCATCTGACAACCGTTACATACACCTAAGCTAAAGGTATCTTCACGATGGAAGAAGCTTTGGAACTGATCGCGTGCCATATCGTTAAACAATATTGACTTAGCCCAGCCTTCACCAGCGCCTAATACGTCACCGTAAGAGAAGCCACCACACGCCACTAAACCTTTAAACTGTTCAAGCGTTAAACGACCTTCTAAAATATCACTCATGTGAACATCTACCGCAGCAAAACCAGCACGGTTAAACGCAGCAGCCATTTCTAGGTGCGAGTTAACGCCTTGCTCACGTAAAATAGCCATTTGTGGCTTAGCACCTGTCGCAATGTACGGTGCAGCTATATCTTCGTTTAAGTCAAAGTTAAGTTTAACGTTTAAGCCTGGGTCTTTTGCATCAAATTTAGCGTCAAATTCTTGCTTAGCACACTCAGGGTTATCACGACGCGCTTGCATCTGATAGGTTGTTTCGGCCCAAATTGTACGAAGCTCAGTACGCGTATGATTAAGTACTGTTTGCTCACCACGATTAAATACAATGTTATCGTCATTATTAAGCGAGCCAATCACATGGCTAATTGCGGCAACACCATGCTGCTCAAATACAGCATTTACAGCATCTAAATCACTGTTTGCTACTTGAATTACAGCACCTAACTCTTCGTTATAAAGCGCTTCAATATCCGAGCCAGTCAAAGTCGCTAAATCTACGGTTACACCGGTGTGTCCGGTAAACGCCATTTCAGCGATAGTAGTAAACAAGCCACCGTCTGAACGATCGTGATACGCAAGTAGCTTACTATCAGCCACTAGCGCCTGCATAGCATTGTAAAAGCCTTTTAGTAACTCAGGGCTGTCTACATCTGGAGTAACATCACCAAGCTGCTTATAAACTTGTGCAAGGCTTGATGCGCCCAGTCGGTTTTTACCCGCACCTAAATCAACTAATATAAGCGATGTCTCGCCTTTATCAGTGCGCAGCTGTGGAGTCACCGTTTTACGTACATCATCAACGCGGCCAAACGCTGTAATAATCAGTGATAAAGGTGATGTTACTGATTGCTCAGTTGTATCATCTTCATTTTTCCATGTCGTTTTCATCGACATCGAGTCTTTACCTACAGGTATAGTTAAACCAAGTGCTGGACATAACTCTTCACCAACAGCTTTAACCGCTTCATATAAACCTGCGTCTTCGCCAGGGTGACCCGCAGCCGCCATCCAGTTTGCAGATAACTTAATGTTCTCAAGGCTACCAATATTAGCACCAGCAATGTTTGTAAGAGACTCGGCCACAGCCAAACGTGCTGAGGCGCCATAATTAAGTAATGCCGCTGGAGTACGTTCACCTAGTGACATAGCTTCACCGTGGTAAGTATCGTAAGTTGCTGCGGTAACTGCACAGTTAGCAACAGGCACTTGCCATGGGCCTACCATTTGATCGCGCGCTACTAAACCAGTTACAGAGCGATCGCCAATAGTAATGAGGAAAGTTTTTTCTGCAATGGTTGGTAAACGTAATAAACGCTGCGCTGCATCCGCAGGATTAATTGCCTCTACATTTAATGCAGTGCCTACTACTTGTTGCGACGTAACATCACGATGCATTTTAGGTGCTTTACCTAGTAATACATCCAATGGTAAATCTACAGGGCTGTTATCAAAATGATTATCTGCAACCGTTAAATGACGCTCTTCTGTTGCTTCACCAATAACTGCATATTGTGCGCGCTCACGCTTACAAATTGCTTCAAAGCGTGCAAAGTCTTCAACGCCCACAGCAAGCACATAGCGCTCTTGCGATTCATTACACCAAATTTCGTGTGGTGCCATGCCCGGCTCATCATTAGGGATGTCACGCAGTTGGAATTTACCACCACGGCCACCATCATCTACAAGCTCAGGGAATGCATTTGATAAACCACCAGCGCCCACATCGTGTATAAACGCAATAGGGTTTGCATCACCTAGCTGCCAACATTTGTCGATCACTTCTTGACAACGACGTTCCATTTCTGGGTTTTCACGTTGAACAGAAGCAAAATCTAAATCTTCGTTTGATTGACCCGATGCCATGCTAGATGCAGCACCACCGCCTAAACCAATGTTCATTGCAGGGCCGCCAAGCGCAATCAGTTTTGCGCCTACTGGAATATCGCCTTTTTGAACATGATCAGCACGAATATTACCTAAACCACCGGCAAGCATTATTGGCTTGTGGTAACCACGTACCTCTTCACCATTGTGGCTGGTTACTTTTTCTTCGTATGTACGGAAATAACCTAAAAGATTAGGACGGCCAAACTCATTATTAAACGCAGCACCACCTAATGGGCCTTCAGTCATAATATCAAGGGCATTCACTATGCGCCCAGGCTTACCAAAATCACTCTCCCAAGGTTGTTCAAAACCTGGAATACGTAAATTAGATACAGTAAAGCCCACTAAGCCGGCTTTTGGTTTTGAACCACGGCCAGTTGCACCTTCATCGCGAATCTCACCGCCCGACCCTGTTGCCGCACCAGAGAAAGGAGCAATTGCTGTTGGGTGGTTATGGGTTTCAACCTTCATTAATATTTCAATGTCTTCTTGATGATACGCATATTCACCTTGCGCATTCGGGAAGAAGCGACCCGCCTTTGAGCCTTTCATTACGGCTGCATTATCTTTATAAGCAGACAGTACATTTTCAGGGTTATGCTCAAAGGTATTTTTAATCATTTTAAACAGCGACTTTGGCTGTTCAATACCATCGATAGTCCAATCAGCATTAAATATTTTATGACGACAATGCTCTGAGTTTGCTTGTGCAAACATGAATAATTCGATGTCGTTAGGATTGCGCCCTAACTTGATGAAGTTTTCAACTAAGTAGTCAATTTCATCATCAGCAAGTGCAAACCCTTGCTCTATATTGGCTACGGCTAATGCTTCGCGGCCGCCACCTAAAATATCAACTGATGACATTTGGCGAGGTGCATCACTGCGAAATAACTGCGCTGCATCTTCTAATTTACTATGAGTAGCTTCGGTCATACGGTCATGAAGAAGCGCTGTAACCTGTGTAAGTTGCTCGGCGCTTAAATCACCTTCAACATAGTAAGCAATACCACGCTCAACTCGGTGAACTTGCTTAAGCCCACAGTTATGAGCGATATCAGTCGCTTTTGAAGCCCATGGCGAAATAGTACCAGGGCGAGGCGTTACTAATACCAACTGACCCGCTGGCGCATGCTCAGCAATTGTTGGTCCATAGGTTAATAACTTCTCAAGTTTGGTTTGCTCATCATTGTTTAATGGCGATGTTAAATCGGCAAAGTGAGCGTATTCGGCATATACATTGGTGACAGGAAGTTGCAATTGTTGGCAACGCGCTAAAATTTTATTAACTCTGAACTCTGAAAGTGCTGGTGCACCACGAAGGATCAACATAAGTAATTTCACCCGGGGTTAGGGATTGAACGATATTTTAGGCGCGTATTATAGTCCAAATTACTCTCAGATTTAACTCAAAAATGCGCTTTTCATTAAATTAACTTTTTCTTTTTGTTTACACCTATTTTTTACTGGCTGCGATTAAACGGTAAGTGACGTAATCAGTAAGTTTTGTTATAACAGGAGATACGATGCTAAAGAGGCGAATATGTTGAAGATAAAGCTAATAACAATCATTACGTTAGTCATCCTTTTGTGTGCCTGTAACACACAAGAGCAGTCAACACAGCTCGCCCAAATTAAATCAGAAAATAAAATTCGCGTTGGTACACTCGCCAGTGCAAGTAATTATTATCAAGCTGTTCAAGGAGAACAAGGGTTTGAATTTGAACTCTCTCAAGCATTCGCCGACTACCTTGGGGTAGAGCTTGAAATTGTGCCCTTTTTTAATTTATCCGATATGTTTGCGCGCTTAAATAGTGGCGATCTCGATTTAATTGCCTCTGGGCTTACTTTTAACAAGGCGCGCGCCAAACGTTACCGCTATGGCCCAACTTACAGAACGATAAGTCAAAAATTAGTTTTTAAACAAGGGCGTGAACGCCCTCGTGATTTTGATGATTTAACCGGAAACTTCACCATTATTGCTAAAAGTAGTCATTCATTAACATTAGAAGAAATAAAACAAAACAACCCAGATTTAACTTGGAATGAAACCGAAGAATTTGATGAAGAAGAGTTACTACAAGCCGTTATTGATGGGGAAATAGATTACACCTTAGCGGACTCTCATACATTAGCGTTGTTTAGGCGCTATCACCCTAACTTGAGTATTGGCTTTTCAGTTACCCGTAATGATTCAATTGCATGGATACTAAGAAAGTCGAATGATGACTCATTGTACGCATTGCTAGTTCCTTTTTTTGGTGAGGCAAAACAAAACAATCAACTTTATGTACTTGAAGAAAAGTACTTTGGCCATGTACGTCAGTTTAATTACGTTAATACCTTAGCCTACATAGATGCAATAAAAGAAACACTGCCTAAATATCAACCTTGGTTTGTGCAATATGCGGGTAGCCTTGATTGGCGCTTACTTGCTGCATTGAGTTATCAAGAGTCGATGTGGAACCCACGAGCTAAGTCACCAACGGGTGTACGCGGTATTATGATGCTAACAAGGCGCACAGCAAAACAAGTCGGTGTTACTAATCGCTTAGAACCAGAACAAAACATACGTGGCGGTGCGAAATACTTAGCTAAATTAATCAAGCGTATACCTGATAGAATCCCGCAGCCTGATCGTACTTGGCTTGCACTTGCCGCTTATAATGTTGGTTGGGGGCACGTCAACGATGCCCGCATAATTACCGAACAGCAAGGAGCTAGCCCTGATAAATGGGCTGACGTTAAAAAGCGCTTACCATTGCTAGTAAAAAAACGTCACTACCGTAATACCCGCTATGGCTATGCTCGCGGTGATGTTGCAGTGACTTATGTTGATAATATTCGTCGCTATTACGATGCGCTTGTTTGGCTAGATGAAAATAATGCAATGGCAACTATACCACCAACTTCCGAAACAGAAAAAGAAACAAAAGATAAAAGCATTAAACCAGGTGATGCAAATCAACGTATTAGTGATGGCGTAGAAAAAGAAAAATAAAAGCGCTATGAAAATTTCGCGCTATATTAGCTACATGTTAGAAAAGCAAATAGTTGTTTACTTGCAATCAATTATTCAATAATCTGGCTCAATTGTATTAAAATCTGTGTCATCACCAAGCACATAAGGATAAGTAATGCTTAAACGTAGACGTACACATCAGCTTAAACGTTGTATAAAACACTCAACTGCCACTCGTCGTCGAGTGATGTTAAGAAACTTACATAAAAAGATAATTTGGCGCCGTCGTATGTTTGCTATGCAGCAAATGGCTGAGCTAGACGCCTTAATAGCAGCTGCAGACTAATCGTTGTTAAGGTTGCGAGCGGCTAGCTTTGCGGCTTTAATTTGTGCTCGGCGACGCTTAAAAAAACTAGAAATAGTCTCAGCACATTGTGTCTCTAAAACCCCACCCGTTATTTCTACTTGATGGTTTAAACGAGGTTCTTGCAACAAGTTCATAATAGAACCAGCAGAACCCGTTTTAGCATCGGCTGCACCAAATACTAAACGTTTAATTCGGCTGTGCACTAACAGACCTGCACACATAGAGCAAGGCTCTAACGTGACATACAAAGTGCAGTCAATTAAGCGATAGTTGTTAAGCACTTTTCCGGCTTCTCTTACCGCTATCATCTCAGCGTGGGCAGATGGGTCATTATCGGTAATTGAGCGATTATAACCCGCGCTTATAAGCTGATTATTTTTGACAATAATGGCGCCTACCGGGATCTCATCGAGTTGCTCTGCTTGTTTTGCATACACAAGAGCTTGTTCCATCCAATATTGGTCGTCAAATGGCTCTGTCATGATTATTACTTAACTATTTTTTATGCCGTAATTATACCAACTTAGCGTAAAAAAATGCGTAATTGATCACTTTATTGCAAAAATAAAACAAATTTAAGTGGTTTACCATGGCCCATAAGGCGGGATTTACGCTATAATCTCTCGCTTTTTTTATTTAGCTCACAACACGGGTAGCAAATGAAATTTCCTGGACGCCGCAGGCATAAACATTATTTTCCAGTGGAAGCCAAAGATCCACTGACCAATCAACTTAACGCCACAGAACGATTACACCGCAGCTATATTACGGGGATCGATCAAATCGTTGTTGATATAGAAGCTAAGGTTGACCAAGCTTTTCTCGATGAATTTCAATTGCGCCGAGGGATGTCGCAAGTTATAGATAATGACATCACTAATGCTTTATACGATCGCTTAAAACTAAACGATATGGTCGATTACGAATTCGCAGGAGGAACCGTTGGCAACACGATGCACAACTATTCCGTACTTGCTGATGATCGTTCGGTACTATTAGGCGTAATGAGCGAAAATATAAAAATAGGCAGTTATGCTTATCGATTTTTATGTAATAACTCAAGTCGTGTAGATTTAGACTACTTACAACCAGTCGATGGTCCTATTGGCCGTTGCTTTACCTTGATTGATGAAACAGGTGAGCGCACGTTTGCTATTAGTGCTGGCCTGATGAATTACCTAAAGCCAGAGTCAATTGATAAAGAGCTAATAGAAGGCTCATCAGCATTAGTCATCAGTGCTTATTTAATGCGTACTCAAGGTGATGAAACCATGACCGAAGCGACCATGCAAGCAATCAAGTACGCTAACGATGCAAATGTACCGGTGGTATTAACTCTAGGGACTAAGTTTCTTATCGAGCAGGACCCGACATGGTGGGCTAACTTTGTAGAAAAGCATGTTGATATACTTGCTATGAACGAAGAAGAAGGCCAAGCAATTACTGGATATGAAGATCCACTTCTTGCTGCTGACAAAGCATTAGACTGGGTTGACTTAGTTATTTGTACAGCCGGTGAAAAAGGCTTATTTATGGCTGGCTTTGTTGATGACAGCTGCAAACGTGAAACAGAGTACCCATTATTACCGGGTGCTATACCAGATTTTAATCGTTATGAATTTTCACGTGCAATGCGTAAAGTTGACTGTGAAAATCCTATAAAGGCATATAGCCATACAGCGCCGTTTATGGGTGGGCCTGACTCGATTAAAAATACCAATGGTGCCGGTGACTGTGCTTTAGCCGCGGTTTTACATGACTTATCAGCGAATGTTTATCATAAGTTGAATGTTGCTAATTCAGCAAAGCATCAGCAACAAGCCATTACCTACTCTTCGCTCGCACAAATTAGTAAATACGCTAACCGTGCTAGCTTTGAAGTGCTTGTACAGCACTCTCCTCGCTTATCACGTGGTTTGCCTGAGCGCGAAGATTGTTTAGAACAAGTGTATTGGGATCAATAAGATCCCATTACGCTAAACAAAGCTAAAATATCGATATATCAAGCTTTTTAGATAGCAGCTCTAATGCTGCTATTCCCGCCACTGAGTTACCAAAAGAGTTTAATCCTGGTGAATAGACTGCCACTGTAAATCTATTCGGTAACACCGCTAATATTGTTCCAGAAACACCCGATTTACCTGGCATGCCAACACGATAACCAAAGTCACCCGCTGCGTCATATAACCCACTGGTAAACAACAACGAATTTAGTTGCTTGTTTTGACGACTAGAAAGTACTCGTTTATTTGAGCTGTAATCTATCCCTTTATTGGCTAAAAAATTGTACGCCTTGGCAAGTTCAATACAATTAAGTTCTATGGCACAAAAATTAAAATACGACCAAAGGACATCATCTACTTCATTCTCAAAGTTACCGAATGATTTCATTAAATGTGCCATTGCCGCATTTCTATGCCTAAACTCATATTCTGAGTTAGCCACTTGCTTGTCAATTACAATACTGCGATTACCTGATAAATCGCGAAATGTTTCAAGCATAGAGTGCATAGGTGCAGATAAACGACTATACAGAGCATCACAGGTAACAATCGCTCCCGCATTAATAAATGGGTTACGTGGAATCCCTTTTTCAAACTCAAGCTGTGTCAGAGAGTTAAACGCCGTACCAGAAGGCTCTTTGCCAACTCTATTCCATAATTCATCGCCATAGCGTTGCAACGCTAATGTCAGAGTCATTACTTTAGATACAGATTGAATTGTGAAACGTTGCTCACAATCACCGGCGCAGAAAATTTCTCCGTCCGTAGTATAAATAGCAATAGAGAACTGCTCAGGAGAAACCTCTGCCAATGCCGGTATATAATCGGCAACTTTACCCTGCGTTAGTAAAGGCTTAACCTCTTGAGTTATCTCATTTAACACTCGTTGATAATCACTCGTTGGCAATCGACACCTCAATAATACGAAATCTAAAACCAAATTTTAACACGTCAGATCCATAACCGCATGGTAATGTTGAGCAAATAGGGGGTTCGCTGATATCAATGAAAATATTTCACTACAAACTTCGAAACTATTACAGCATAAGTAAACCATAGTAAGGGCTTTAAGTTCCTACTTTTTTTACTTTAATCTGATGCCTTTAATTAGAGTCGGTGGGCTACATCGTAGCGACAGCGCAGTAGAATGTCGCAGTGCCCACAGCGGTAAAAAGTCACATAGCAAAAGCGATGCTATCATTGTGTCGGGGCGGCCTTCCGCGGGGCTCGCCTTCGAGCTGTTTTGTTTGGCTACTGAGTTTGGCATGGGCTCTTAGATATTTACTAAACCCCAGACAACAAAAACCCGTTACATTGCTGTAACGGGTTTCTTTAATTGGATCCTCGTAATGTCATGGTGCCCACAGCGGTAGAAAGTCACATAGCAAATGCTACACTATCATTGTATCGGGGCGACCTTCCGCGGGGCTCGCCTTCGAGCTGTTTTGTTTGGCTACTGAGTTTGGCATGGGCTCTATTTACTAAACCCCAAACAGCAAAAAACCCGTCACATTGCTGTAACGGGTTTCTCTTATTTAGATCCTGGTAATGTCCTACTTTCACATAACAAATGCTACACTATCATCGGCGCTGTTTCGTTTCACTACTGAGTTCGGCATGGGGTCAGGTGGGTCCAAAACGCTATTGTCACCAAGAAAATTCTTTTCAATTTTCTTATTATTAATTTTTTTAAATTTAAAGTCTTTCGACTAAATTTGGAGCCTGGTAATGTCCTACTTTCACATAACAAATGCTACACTATCATCGGCGCTGTTTCGTTTCACTACTGAGTTCGGCATGGGGTCAGGTGGGTCCAAAACGCTATTGTCACCAAGCAAATTTGGGTGTCAGTCCGTATCGCTACGCACTAACTAAAATTTGGAATTCTGATAATAAAGTCTTCTAGTATCTACTTTAGTTATATTAACTTCTTCGCTTGTTTCACTATCACATAAAACGCGTTTGGCGTTGTATGGTTAAGCCTCACGGGTAATTAGTACAAGTTAGCTTAATGGCTCACACCACTTCCACATCTTGCCTATCAACGTTGTAGTCTTCAACGGCCCTTCAGAGACTTTAAAAGTCTAGTGAGAACTCATCTCGAGGCCTGCTTCGCGCTTAGATGCTTTCAGCGCTTATCAGTTCCGAACGTAGCTACCGGGCAATGCCATTGGCATGACAACCCGAACACCAGCGGTTCGTTCACTCCGGTCCTCTCGTACTAGGAGCAACCCCTCTCAATTCTCAAACGCCCACGGCAGATAGGGACCGAACTGTCTCACGACGTTCTAAACCCAGCTCGCGTACCACTTTAAATGGCGAACAGCCATACCCTTGGGACCGACTTCAGCCCCAGGATGTGATGAGCCGACATCGAGGTGCCAAACACCGCCGTCGATATGAACTCTTGGGCGGTATCAGCCTGTTATCCCCGGAGTACCTTTTATCCGTTGAGCGATGGCCCTTCCATTCAGAACCACCGGATCACTATGACCTACTTTCGTACCTGCTCGACGTGTCTGTCTCGCAGTTAAGCTGGCTTCTACCATTACACTAACCGTACGATGTCCGACCGTACTTAGCCAACCTTCGTGCTCCTCCGTTACTCTTTGGGAGGAGACCGCCCCAGTCAAACTACCCACCAGGCACTGTCCGTAACCCCGATTCAGGGGCCAACGTTAGAACATCAAAACTACAAGGGTGGTATTTCAAGGACGACTCCACAAAAACTAGCGTCTCTGCTTCTAAGTCTCCCACCTATCCTACACATGTAGGTTCAATGTTCAGTGCCAAGCTGTAGTAAAGGTTCACGGGGTCTTTCCGTCTAGCCGCGGGTACACAGCATCTTCACTGCGATTTCAATTTCACTGAGTCTCGGGTGGAGACAGCGTGGCCATGGTTACACCATTCGTGCAGGTCGGAACTTACCCGACAAGGAATTTCGCTACCTTAGGACCGTTATAGTTACGGCCGCCGTTTACCGGGGCTTCGATCAAGAGCTTCTCCGAAGATAACCCCATCAATTAACCTTCCGGCACCGGGCAGGTGTCACACCGTATACGTCATCTTGCGATTTTGCACAGTGCTGTGTTTTTAATAAACAGTCCCAGCCACCTGGTCACTGCGGCTCCAATCAGCTTAGAGAGCAAGTCTCATCACCAATCGGAGCGTACCTTCTCCCGAAGTTACGGTACGATTTTGCCTAGTTCCTTCACCCGAGTTCTCTCAAGCGCCTTAGTATTCTCTACCTGACCACCTGTGTCGGTTTGGGGTACGATTCGGTATAATCTGAAGCTTAGAGGCTTTTCCTGGAAGTATGGCATCAGCAACTTCATCACCTTGGTGACTCGTCTCGTGTCTCAGCCTAACAGCAACCCGGATTTACCTAAGTCACTAGCCTACACACTTTCACATGGACTACCATCGCCATGCTTGCTTAGCCTGCTCCGTCCCCCCATCGCAATTATACCAAGTACGGAAATATTAATCCGTTTCCCATCGACTACGCCTTTCGGCCTCGCCTTAGGGGTCGACTTACCCTACCCTGATTAACATGGGATAGGAACCCTTGGTCTTCCGGCGTGCGGGTTTTTCACCCGCATTATCGTTACTCATGTCAGCATTCGCACTTCTGATACGTCCAGCATACCTCCCGGTACACCTTCAACCGCTTACAGAACGCTCCCCTACCACTCAGAATAAATTCTGAATCCGCAGCTTCGGTGCATAGTTTAGCCCCGTTACATCTTCCGCGCAGACCGACTCGACCAGTGAGCTATTACGCTTTCTTTAAAGGATGGCTGCTTCTAAGCCAACCTCCTGGCTGTCTGGGCCTTTCCACATCGTTTCCCACTTAACTATGACTTTGGGACCTTAGCTGGCGGTCTGGGTTGTTTCCCTCTTCACGACGGACGTTAGCACCCGCCGTGTGTCTCCCGGATATTACTTTACGGTATTCGGAGTTTGCAAAGGGTTGGTAAGTCGGGATGACCCCCTAGCCTTAACAGTGCTCTACCCCCGTAAGTATTCGTCCGAGGCTCTACCTAAATAGATTTCGGGGAGAACCAGCTATCTCCCGGTTTGATTAGCCTTTCACTCCTAACCACAGGTCATCCCCTAACTTTTCAACGTTAGTGGGTTCGGTCCTCCAGTTGATGTTACTCAACCTTCAACCTGCCCATGGCTAGATCACCGGGTTTCGG